>JADYYG010000018.1 GCA_020853755.1 Dehalococcoidia bacterium
CGGCCTCCATCAGCGCCAGGATCCACTCGTCCTGCGCCGGCGATACCTTCCCCTTCATCGTCTTCAGCTCCATGAACACCGACCGCTTCCCCCGCAACAGGTGCAGGTCCGGATACCCGGCCCGAGAGCCCAGCGAATACCGTGTGTGGTACACCGGCCCCCAGCCCATCAGCCGCGCCGTCTGCAACACCTGCCCCTGGAACACCGCTTCACTCATCCCCGCCCACACCTGCGCCTCGAACTCCGCCTTCGTGATTTCGTTCGCTGCGGTCATCGTGGAAACTCCCGCACTCGAAGTCGCATGCTTCCGGGAGCGAAGCGCCCAAGCTCATCACGGGCCCCTGGAGCGTTTCCGTGTTCGCGGGCGTGGTCGCGCCGCGTCTCCAGGCTGTGCCCGTTGGGGCAGAAGAAACCGGCGCCGTCCTGACGGCGCGATTGCACCAGCCCGCTCGGCATCCCGAACACCACGCCGCAACTGGCGCAGTCATGAACCGTGAGCTCGACCTTGATCTCGTGGTCCAGCACATGGACGTTGATTCGGTTCGTAGCAGCCATGGCTATCTCCCTCCCTCTCGTTGGGTCGCGAAAATCGGCGCGTAGTGGCGGCGGCGTTGTTCGCTGGCGTAGAAGCCCGGGTCCGCCATCTGGTCGAGGAACGCGATGTCCTCCACGTGTTCGAACTCGGGCCAGCGCCGCAGGATGGCTACCAGGTAGCCACCCGGGTTGCGTACGTCCGTCGCCAGCATCTCCTCGTGCAGCATCGCCAGGGCGCCGAGGACCTTCGCGTTCCCGAACGAAGCGAGCACCGTGGCCGGCCGCTGGACATCGAGCGACCGAAGAGTGCGCAACAGTTTCTCGCGCGGTACTTGGGAAAATGATGGTGGAGGTGGATCAACAGCATCAGGGTTGTTGGATTGATGAGTTAACTCATCACCACCACCGATCGCCTGCGCGCGCGAGGAATCTGAGTGATGCGCAACGGTTGCGCATGGATCTGCACTTTTGACGTTTTGATGCGCAACTGTTGCGCGTCGCGGGTGCAATGGGTGGTCATAAGCAATCGACCACGAGCGCGCTGCGGACCGCTTGAGGGCCTCGCTGGCAACCAGGTAGCTCTGCTGTTGGAGCTCTTTAACAGCCTCATCGATGGAACGGGTGCTGGTGCCCGACATGGATGCTAGCTGCCGCTTGGTTGCTTTCACACGCGCCCGGAGCACGATGCCCTCGGACGGGAACGATTCGGCATTGGCGCCGCCGCCATGCCGGAAGATGGCGAGCATGAGGAGGAAGGCCGAAGGGGACACCTTCAGCCTCGCCTCATCCCACACCCAGTCCGGGAGTTCCACTTACCGCTTCGCCCCGAACAACACCGGCCCGAACTTCTCGCCGACGATGGTCGCGAGCCGTGAGGCCTCTGCACGCGTGATGCGCGAGATCTCGTCGCCCAGGTGGTACTGGAACGTCGCCTTGCCGCCGCTCGCGCGGAAGCGGAAGCGTGCCTCGGCTTCGTACGGTTCGCCGCCCTCGTAGGGCGTTAGGACCAGCGTGAGCGTCTCCGGGATGGCGATATCGCCCTTCGGCCCGGCGCCGGCGTCCAGTTGCTCCTGGTAGACGAGGTTGACCTGCCCGCTGTGGATGCTGATGCCGCTCTGGAAGTCGATGTTGGTCTTCACCTTGAGCGTCGTGGCGATGGTGTGCAGCGTCGCGCCGTCCGGCTTCGCTATCTCGGTGATGCGGTCCGTCAGGAACTCGGCGAACTCCACCTGCGAGAACTGGCGGCCTGACGCGGCCACCCACGCCTTCCACGAGGGTGTCTCGGTCGGCACGAACTCTGCGACGTGCTGATGCCATCCCGGCTTCGCTCCGTGCGCATCGAAGAAGCACGTCATCGCGCCCTGCTCGGTGGCGAAGATTCGCCTCTCTGCGCTGCCAATCTCGCCGATGTAATCGAGGAAGCTCTGCACGCGGGTGAAGGTGAACCGGCCGGAGGCGAGCCGCGGGTTCGCCCCGTACTGCTCCATGTCCAGTTCCTTCAGCTCGAACCCTTCGGGAACGACGATGCCGAGAATGTCCGGGTGCTCGTCCGAAATCACCGCGGGGCGTGCGTGCGCAACCGCCATCTGCTGAATGCGGTCGTAGAACTCTGCCAGGTTATCCAACGCTTTCCTCCTGCCCACCGGCTTGTTGGGCCGGGATGGTCACTTCACGCATGGGCAGCTCCGGCTGCCGTGGATCCCGCCGGCCCAGCGAACCGTCACGCTGGACGAACATGATGGTTTTCATCCGGTCCGCTTCCGGGATGGACGCCTTGAAGCTGTCCAGAATCAGAATCTGGCCGCCCTTGTCCGGGGTGAACTTGAATTGGATGACGAGTTCGCCGTCCTTCTGGTGCTCCCGGCACGCCGCGACGATCTCCGCGACTGCGTCGTCCCACTCCTGCACGCTCTGGCCGTACGCCAGCTCCGATGCCAGCTTGATAAATCCCATCGTCATTCCCCTCCCAGGGCGAGCGTTGCCGCGATGACGCGGCCGTGGATGAACTGCGGGATGGTCACCCCGCACGCCTGCTGCCCCGTCCGGCCGCCGCACGCCCAGTTGCGACCCCGACGCTCCATCCGGGTGCGCCCGTGCTTCGGGCACTGGACTTCGAAGTGGTTGGGTGCGAGCTGCCAGCAGAACGGGTACTCACTCCCGTCATCGGCGACGGGCATGCGCAGCTCGTCGTCAGCCGGCCCGGGTGCGGGCGCCGATACGTCCGAACCGCGACGGACGAGGCCGGCGGCCTCCAGGTCGGCAGGCGTCACGTCCCGGAGCGTCACCGGTTCGGGGTCGAACGCGTCCAGTTCCGGGTCCTCGAGTGGGATGGCCAGCTCACTGAACAGCACAGCCAGGTCTTCCTCAGTCGGTACGGGGAACGGCGAGGTCGAACGGTCCGGGCAGTACACGACGTACCCGCCCTTCGCCCCGAAGACCACGCGCGCCTCCCGCGGGGGCAGAGTTCTCGCAGGTGCGCTCATCGCGCCGTCCTCGTCGCGAGCCGCCGGCGCTGCCTCTTCGTGAGGCCACGCGGCGTGAACACCTGCCCGGCGAGCGGAACCGCCGGCACCGCGTGATGGTTCCCATCGAGGCCGTGGAGGACGATGTCGGTTCGCCCCACGAGGAGCGCCTTCACCGCTTCCGGGTCGTACGGTCGTTCTTCCATGTCATTCCTCCACTGGCGGCGGGGCGGCATGCCCGGCCTTGAAGCTGTTGAATCGGTCGCCGCCCTCGCGGGCATTTCGTAGCAGCAGGAGAATTGCGCCGACCTGCGCATCGATGCCGCCCATAGCCTTCGCCAGGTAGGCGTCGTAGATCGCGGCGTGTGCCGCCTCGACGATGCCGGCGGCGTGGGTGAGCGCTTCGGCGGGTGTCATCTGGGCGGCATTGGCGCCCCACGAAAGCACCACGTACGGCTCTCCGAGCTTGGCGCTGACGTGCGAATGCACCCAGATGGTGTCCGTGTCGCGGGAGGCTGCGCCGCTCAACTTGCCTTCTCCCAGAGCCGCACGTAGCGCGCGGCGAGTTCGTATCGATTCCCGGTGAGGCCTTCGAGCTTCAGCGGCTCTTTGCCCTGCCGGATGAGGTCTGACTGGACCGCGTACGCCTGGCGGAAATCGGTGTTCCACTCGATGCGCATCTGGCCGGGATGGACCGGGCAGTCTTCGTTGCCGAACAGCAGGTGCCCACAGACGGCGCACCGCCACTGCCTCCGCGCCGACTTCGGCTTCACTTCGGCATCACCGACCTGTCCAGGACAACCCCGAAGATCCACAGCACGCGGCCGCCAATCTCCCAGCAGTCCAGGCAGTGCCGTAGCGCGTGCCTGACGTGGTACTCCGTCATTCCGGGCTGAGCGAAAAAGAACCAGTGCAACAGAAGCCGCGAGGTCGTCTCAGCCCTTTTCTCTTTCGCCTTTTCTCTTTCCTCCCAGATCACGCTCACCACAGCCCTCCCTGTTCGGCGCCGAAGTCCGTGGGCAGCCGCGGCGACCACGTGCATTCGAGACGCCCCGTGACCGCGCTCACCCGGCTTTCGGTCTTGCGAATGAGTTGCTTCTTGTCCAGGTCCGCGAGGCGGCGGTTCGCCTGGACGCGGTCGAACTGCCCGCCACTGGACTCAGCCAGCTCGGACGCCGTCCGTCCCGGCCAGCGCGTCACCGCCTCGAGGAACCAGCCGGCCTGTGTGCCCGCCGCACCCGAACACGTCATCTCCCGAGCAGCGCGGACGCGGCTCACGGGATCCGCAACCCGGGCCCGCGCGATGACCTGCAGGCCGTTCACGCTTTGAACCAAGGCGGAAGTTTCTTGCCGCCAGATACGCGGTTGTAGGCCTTGGTCACTTCCGAAGCGATACACTCGGGGAACGTGTAGCCCA
Source organism: Dehalococcoidia bacterium (assembly GCA_020853755.1). GTDB lineage: Bacteria > Chloroflexota > Dehalococcoidia > Tepidiformales > Tepidiformaceae > Amarobacter. The sequence goes on from JADYYG010000018.1 coordinate 4,414, forward strand.
TTTGCAATCGGAGTTTCTGAGCTGACTGACGGAGACCGTTCAGTCCACCCGCGACGGCCGCCATCCGCTTCACCAACATAGCCTCATCGACCGCGAGCCCATATCGATGCAGGAATCGCCCAACGCCTCTAATGACATCGGCGTCGAAGCCTGCAGCGCCGAAAGCGTCGCGGATGACGCGGAGCGTCCGGGAGAACTCGCTGGGGCCAGCGAGGCGGTAAATCTCGCGAAGCGCCCCAATCGAGGCGATCGTGGTGCTCGACCGATGCCCGGCGACCATGAGGCCCTGCGCACGCACCAGTCGGTCGATGTGGCACTCTTCTTCGCGGCCAGCCGTAACTGACACTTTGAAGCGATCCCAAGCGGATTTTGCCTTGACAGTGTTTCGCTCGATGAAGAGCTCAGCTTCGCCGGCCGGGGTGAGGCCTTCGTAGACCTCCATTTGCAGCTTGTCGGTTAGACCGAAGCCGAACTTCAAAGCGGCGGCAACTCGATGCTGCCCATCAATAATCCAGTAGGTGCCGTCTCGAAAGCTCACAGCCGGAAAGCCGACCGCTTCAAGATCGAAGTTCGCAGCGATGTAGTCCCGATGAGCTGGCCGAAACTCTCCCTGGGCGGCCGGAAAGACCTTGCAAACGCCCAATTCCACCCAGCGCAGGTGAGATTGCCGAGGCTTCTTTGTATCAGCGGGATGCGTCACAGCTCCGCCTTCACTCGGCGCCGCAGTCGCTGAAGTTTCTCCAGGGCTCTGCCCAACTGTTCGTCCCATTCCAAAAACCTTTCTCTATCCAGGGCGTTCCAATCGTTTTCGAGCAGCGCCACGGCCTCGTCAGCCGGAGTGCAGGCGTCGATAAGCGAGGCAAAGACGGTGTTCGGGTTCACTCGCTGGGTGTGGCCGCCGAGCTTTTGGTCGGCAAACTCGACTCCCCAGCCGCGTAGCTTTTCGCGGATGAGGCCATCGCCAATGCCAACGGCATCAGCGATGGATGCGACTCGCCAACCTTCGGCTGCCATGCGTTTGATGCGTTCGTCGCGAGCTGCAACCGCCTCGGCGGTCTTTGCGGTTCGTGGGGGTGGAGGAGGTTCCGCCTGGGCCGCCTTCAGCTTCTTGTAAGCGCCATGAACGCTGCCGGTTTGGTCCATCTCTTCCTTGATGGGCTCAAACCGTTCCGGGTCCTCTTTGGCAGCGTTCACGACCTCGCGGGCCCGGAAGTAGGTCCCACCCGACATGCCAACGGCCTTGCCCACGATGTCCCGGCTGTCGCCTTTAGAAGCTTCCGGTAATTTGCCGGAAGCTTCGGCCTTGAGTTCACCAGCGATGGATTGCCGCTCGCGGGCTTTCTCCCGCTCTCTCGCGAGCAACGCCTCAGCGATTTCCACCGCTTCAGACCGAGTGAAAGCCTTTCGCTCAGCGTTCTCTGCCCACTCGCCTTTAACGATGTCATCCAGGTCGACCACGACCGCGTCAATCTCGGCACGACCGAGCTGCCGGAAAGCAGCTATGCGGCGCTCACCGGCGATTAGCCGAAAGTCCGGTGTGATGACGACCGGCTGAAGCAACTTGGTTTCAGCGATGCTCGCGGCCAGACCTTCGATGTCACCGAGGTCCTTGCGGTAGCGTTCACCGATGACGATGGAGTCGATAGCGACCATCACGTGCGCCACACCAGAAGGACGCCCACGATGACGCTTCCGATGATGAATGCCTGGGCTGCGAGCGTTTCCATGGCTCAGCCCCTCGCTTCGGCGCGGGCGAGCAGCCAGGCAGCCGCTTCGCGCCGTGACTTCATGCCGCCGCGCGACATCTGTTGGTCCGGCGTTGTGGCGCCGAACCCGGCCGCGTGCAGTTCGATGAGGCCCAGCGCCACGCTGTCGCGGTACACCCGCCACGCACGCGCGCCGACATCCCCAACGGAGTAGTAGTTGAACCTGCCCACATCCGTGGGCGTCGCTGTCTCTGATACCATTTCGGTCGTCTCCTCGATGAGATGTGCGCGAGTGCCCGGGCCGGATTCGACGCCAAGCCCGGGCCTTCGCATTTCTGGGCTCTGTGATTCGCTTCCCTCCTCGTTCAGCCCGGGCTCAATCCCCGGACGCCTGCCAGCTCTAATCCCCTTCGGAATGAACCGGGGAATGGGCTTCCTTCCGTTACTGATGGCGCCGAAGTGCCGCGCGCCGTACAGCGCCAGGACGGCCTCGCCGCCACGCCTCGCACGTTCGAACGCGACATCCGGCGCGATGCTCACCACAACCACCACCAGCGCCGGAACCAGTGAGGTTTCCTCACAGGTTCGAAGTGGTGGTCGCGCCCGCCGGCGTGGCCGAGATGCGAACAGAGGTCAGCGGGTTCGAGGACCTTCTCGGCTTCCCGCGGGCCGCGGTAGAGTTCGTCGAGCCGCGCCCGGATGTGGTCGGCTTCCTCCTGACTCACGGAACGGGAGCGGCGCTGAATCAGCGTCCGCATCGCCCGGTAGACGACGTCATCCAGTTCCTCGTCGAGCGCCTCACGCTCGAGGTCCCGCAGGTCGGCGCCGGCCACCCACTGGCCGTAGATGCCGCGGCCCAGCGACAGCCGGTCGATGACCAGGCCGACGACGTCGAGCTCGTCACCGTCGAGTTTGCGCACGGAGTGCAGCATTTGGATGCCGTCGACGTGGCCACGGGTTTCGGGCGCA
>JADYYG010000019.1 GCA_020853755.1 Dehalococcoidia bacterium
AGACCGTCCGCGCGTGGTTCTCTCGCGGCGCCACCCAACCGAGGCAAGAACACGTGATGGCTGCCGCGGACTACCTGAAGCGCCCCCGGCGCGAGGCACTCATAGCAGCCGGGTACTTCGATCTCTCAGAGGAGTCAGACCAGGAAGAACCGGCTCCTGCGTGGCTCAAGGGTCTCAAGGGTCTCATCGCCGAACTGCGCGAGGCTGATTTGACTCAGCAGGAAGCCCGGATCGTCGAAACCCAAGTGCGCGGATTGCTTCAACTGCGAGAGGAACGGGAACGATACGGGGAGGAAGAATGACTTCCCAGCCCTCAGCCTTCGCCACCGCCATGAATCGTTCGTATGTGACGCCCGTCACGATCGAGACTATCGGTTCAACCATTCTTCACCCCGGCTCCAGTGAACACCTTCGTTCACGAGGCGCGAATAGTTGGGTGTCATCTCGACAGCCATTGTCGCCAACCTGACGGGTTCACCCGAAGGAAAATTAGTGCGGAGAGGAGGCCACTGGCATGGCCGGCGGTGGAATCTGATGAACGCCGATGACTTCGGGCGAGTCGTGGTTGCGGCCGCGCTAATCGCGTACGTCCTGCAAATCTTCGTTTGGGGAGCCATCTGCGGCTATGTCGCCCGCGAGAAAAGTCGTAGGGAAGGATGGTGGACCTTCTTTGGATACCTCGGCGGCTTGGTGGTTTTCGGCGGGCTAATGGCCTACCTGGCGATCGCCGCCGTCCCGGACCTTTCCGAATACGAACCCAGCGAGCCATCGCCCAGAACCAGGAAACGGCGCCCGTATGGCCAGCCAGAATGAGAGACGGCTCAGACGGGAAGGCCAACGAGCGGTGAATCAGTACTTTCTAACCACAACCTGAAAGGAGGGGTGGGCGTAGTCGAATCTGGGCAAGCCGTCTATGCTCCCAGCACGGTGTTCGTGGTTCGAATCCACGTCGGGGAGCCAATTTCTCGCTTTATTGTTCAGTCCAGATTCGCCTACGCCTGCCAGCAACCGCGAACGTGAACAAGAACCAGCGCCGCAAGGCGTCTACTTTCCAACCACGGGCCATTCCCGTCCGCTGGGGCGGCACTCCACGCGACATAGCCGAGGAGTGGCTTTCCGGCTATTACTCCTACTCGCGACGGACCATCGCTCTTTACCGTGAGGCCATCGTCGAGAAGTTCGTCGGCTGGCTCGAGGCGAACGGCGTCGAAGAAATCGCGGACGTCCGCCCAGCCCACATCAACGAGTTCATGCAAGGCGAGTTCGAGCGGCCGCGGAAGAAGGCTCGCGCAGACGGCGATCGCCCGGGGCAGATCTCCACCAGCTCGTTAATGCGGCTCCACCAGAACCTGCGCAGCTTCTTCAAGTGGTGCGTCGCCAGCGAATACCTGCTGAGTTCGCCGATGGACAGCCCGGCCGTGCGGGCGCCGAAGCGCTCGACCGTGCTGCGCCAGGCGTTCACGCGCGAAGAGGCGCAGCGCCTGGTGCGCTGGAATTCGTACAAGGGGATCCGCGCGCTCCGCTACCGCGACCGCGCCATCATCCTCCTGCTGCTCTACTGCGGGCTGAGGGCTGGCGAGCTGCTCTCGCTGCAGGTGGATTCGATTGAGACGCGGACGCGTGCCGGCAACGTGCGGCTCATCGGGCCTGCGGACGGTTCGAAACAGACCGAGCACTGGCTGAAGATCCGGGGCAAGGGGCAGAAGGAGCGTTTCGTCCGCGTGGGCGACACGACGTACAAGTCGGTCATCGCCTGGCTACGCGTGCGAATGCCGGCAACCGGGAGCGACGCCATGTTCACGAGCATCCAGGGCACGCCGCTGGCGTATCACGCGCTGCAGAAGATGGTCCACAACCTGGGGGAATACGCCGGCGTCGAGGACTGTTTCATCCATCGCTTCCGGCACACGGCGCTGACCGAGCTGTACCTCGAGTCGACGAACATCGAGCTCGTGAAGATGGTGGCGGGGCATTCGGACGTGGTCACGACCGGCCGCTACCTGCGCCGAGTGGGCGTCCAGTACCAGCAGAGCGAGTATCGGACGCCGGGTGAGTGGTTGGCTTAATCCCGGGTTTCCGCTTCCACGCTGGCCACGATTTCCTTGCATGCCTGGCAGCGCCAGATCCAGCCGGGGCGAACGTTCACGAGCCGGACGTCGGGATGGGGGCAGCGCATGTGTGAAGTGTGGTGTGAAGTTGCGACGGGTGGTGTCGAGGCACGGGAAAGCCGCTGGTGCCGTTGCCGTGGAAAAAGGTCCGCCGGTAACTCCTTATGAAGCGCGACCCGAGGACGACGGCGCGCCGATACGGGGAATCCCATATCCATTCGCCCCTGCAGAGGCGGCATGCCGTCACTATATCAGGGGAGAGGCACGGAAAAGCCGCTGGTCGCTGACTGGAGTGAGACGACCAGCGGCTCGAGGCCGGGCACCTGATGGCGGGGTGAATCATCCTTTCGGGAGATTCTTGGTTGTCCGGCCCCTGGGCCTACCGGGGGTCGAGTTACCCGGTCGGCTTGTGCATCGAGTCCCAGACGCCTTCACCGAAGCCGACGGCCGCCATGAAGACGCCCGCCCATGCCACGAGGATTTCGTTGGGGACTTCCGGCCAGATGAATCCGGCGGTCAAGGTTGCGGCGGTGTTGATCGCAGCCGCGAGAGTTCGAAGGCCGATGCGTGCGCCCGGAGTGTTCATCGACGCCGGCTCCGCGTGTAGCTGAGCGGGACGGCCAGCAGGGCGACGCCCGCGGTCAACGCGATGAGGAACACCAGCGCGGCGCTTAGCCGGTCGTCACGCACCGCACGCTGGTCCGCCGGGCCCGTCCCGGTGTTCGGTGGACGCGGAGTAGTCGATGCGCCGGGCACTGCCGTCTTCGCCGGTGCGATGGTCGCGGTAGGCGTTGAGGTGGGCAATTCCACGGGACCCGTGGTAGCGGTGATCGGTGGTGCGGTTGCCGTGGGGATTGGCGTCGGGGTCGCCGGGCAGGGAATGTTCACTGTAGTCGAGCGAATCGTCGCGAGGTTGAACAGCGCGGCATTCGAGATGTCGCCACACTGGTCCACCACGCCGCCGATGGTCACAAACTTCAGGCCGTCGGTGTCGACGCCATCCAGGTCCCGTTTCGGAACGATGAAGGGATCGCAGTCAAGCTTCGTCCGGCCTTGCAACAGTGACGGTGCGAGCGAACAGCCGATGGTGTCTTCCACGATGGCCCAATCGGCCCCCGCGGGGAGGGTTGATTGCACGGTCTGACTTCCTGAGTCAGCGTCTCCTGAATTGGAAACGCTGATGGAAAACTCCACGTAATGGCCATCGACAGCCGCGGTATTCGAGAACGACAACACCGCGGACGGCTCCGCGGCAGTCGCCACGGCTGCTGCCAGCCCCAAAATCAACATCATGAAAAAGGCTAGGAACTTCATGCGTTCCGGCCCTCCTTTCGCTTGGCGGCCAAAATTTGGTCGCAGGCCTTGCATTCGCGGCCGAGTGGCCGGATACGCGTGTTCTCGGGCGTGAACTCGTGGCCGCGCGCGCAGTGGGTCTTGAGGCGGTTCATCGCGGTCGCACTTGTGCTTCGCCGGTTGTTCTCGTCATGGGTGACCGGCTCCATGTGATCCGGGTTTACGCAGTTGCGCACCTGACAGAGATGGTCGATTTCGAGACCTGTCGGGATAGGGCCGACAAATAGCTCATAGGAGACACGGTGGGCCATCGAGGGTGCCGCCCCCTTGCTTTTGGAGAAGTGCCCGTAGCCACTCCTCTGGCAATGCCCAGTCCACAACCAACAGGTATCGGTAAATTCCACGAATCTGAGAAACCGATCGAAAATCGGTACGGGCTGAGAGATCGTCCAAGCCTTCAGGACAGTTTCTGTGTTGCCGTGACGCTTCCAACGGTTGTAGTGCATTTGGCACCAGCCGCGCGAGCTACCAGCAGGCTTGGAACATTCAGGGATCGAGCAGATAGACTGAGGGTGCATTTCGGAACCTCCATTCCGGGTGCCAGTGGCCGGACGCTCTAACGTCGCGGCCACACTCATTTTACCACCTCCCCTATGAAACGAGTCCCTGGGGCGAGCGTGCCCCCCGATGCGTGCTCGTGGGTTGCGAGCGCCTGTTTCGTTTCGCCGAGCCCGAGAAACGCGCTCCAGCCCTGTTGGTCGGCGTAGGCGAGTGCCTCTTCGCCGGTTGTCCGTTCATCCGGTTTGGCCAGGTCCTTGGCGATGCCGTTGCCCGCCAGCAACCGTTCCAGCCGGTCTAGCCGTTCCTTGTCTTGCACAGACAGTCCCTCCTCTTCGAACCAGTAGTTGTGGTCACGGCCACGGCCGCAGACCGGGATGGTGCTCGAGTACTGATGGGCCGCGAGCTGCGTCCAGCCG
>JADYYG010000020.1 GCA_020853755.1 Dehalococcoidia bacterium
AATGCCTGGCCGTGGCCGGTGTTCGCGCTCGGGCAGACCTGGGCCAGCATCGCCATCTGGAACCTGCTGGGTCCGGCGGTTGTGTTCGCCTGGTGGGCGGCGTGGCTGATAGGCGCGGCTCTCGTGGAGTGGTTCGGCCCGGAATCGTGACGTTGAGCTGACCGCCACACTTCGGGCGTGGGATTCGTTTCGCGACGGTTGGCCGGGCGTGCCCGGAACCTGGACATCAAGACGAGCGCGGACCTCGCGGCGTTTCTGCGCGGGAGCCGTGAGACCTGGTCGGGGGCGAACGTTTCGCCCTCGGAGGCGCAGAAGGATGCGGCCTGGGTAGCCGGCCTGCGGGACATTGCGGAGGACATCGGCAAGCTGCCGTTCATCGCGTACTACCCGGGGGACGACCGGCGGCGTGCAACTGACTCTCCGTGGTGGACGGTGATTCACGACCGGGCTTCCCGGGGGTGGACGTCCCAGGCGTTCAGGGAGCACCTGACGTACTGGGCGCAGCACGACGGCGACGCCTTCGCGTTGCAGGTTCCGAGCGCGACGCAGCGGGTTGAGCTGATCCCGTTCAAGCGGGGCCTGGTGCGGGCGGAGGCGCTCTCCGACGGGCATTTCGTATACCACGTCGAGGGGATGGATGAGCCGTTGCCGGCGCGGCGGGTGTTCCACCTGCGCGGGTTCGCATCGGCGTATGACGGTGGAGCGGACCAGTTCCGGATGGCGCGCGAGGACATCGGCCTGAGCCTGGCGATGGAGCGGCACGCCGGGACGTTTTTCAAGAACGGCGCAGTGCTGGGCGGGGTTGTCGAACACCCGGCGGAGATGAGCGATGCGGCGTTCGACCGGCTGAAGGCGAGCCTGAACGAGGACTACAGCGGGGAGAATTCGCACAACTGGCTGATCCTCGAGGAGGGGGCGAAGGTTTCGACGGCCGGTTCGCCGGTGGATCCGGAGAAGAGCCAGCTCCTCGATGCGCGGAAGTTCCAGGTGACGGAGACGGCGCGGCGCCTGAGGCTGCCGCCGCACAAGATTGGCGACCTCGAGCACGCGACGTTCACGAACATCGAGCACCAGGCGATCGAGTACGTGCAGGATTCGCTGCTGCCGTGGGCGTTGCGCTGGGAGAACGCGTTCAACCTGCAGGTGATCACGGATGGTTCGGTGTACGCCGAGCTGCTGTTCGATGTGCTGCTGCGGGGCGACAGCGCGGTGCGTTCGAACGTGTACGCGTCGGCGGTACAGAACGGCTGGATGACGCAGAACGATGTCCGACGGCGGGAGAACCTGCCGCCGCTGGACGGCGGGGATGTGCTGCTCACGCCGCTGACCCACGCGACGCCGGCGGAGCGCGATGCAAAGCTGCTGAACGACCGTTCGCTGGCGGCGTCGCGGCTGGCGATGACGGGATGGGACCCGGATGACGTGCTTGCCGTGGTGGGTTTGCCACCGATGAAGTTCATCGGGAAGCCGGGGAAGCAGGCAGTTGCGGCGCAACCGGCGCCCGTTCAGGCGGCGGCTCAGGCCGCGCAGCCGCTCGAGCTGACGGTGAACGTGGACATGCCGGCGCTGCAGATCACGAACGAGGCGCAGCCGCATGCCCGGATCACGCGGCACATCCGCTTCGAGGATGGCCGGACGGCGACCGTGGTGGAGGAAGAGTAAATGGCCGGGCTGGTTCCCAATGCTGGCAAGGGCCTGGCGATCAAGGCGTTCCTGAACCACACGGCGCCGCAGGACCAGGTGCTGAAGCTGTTCGTGAACAACTACACGCCGGTGGATGGTTCGACGGCGGCGAACTTCACGGAGATGAGCACGCAGGGGTACGCCTCGAAGGCGCTGACCGGGACATCGTGGACTCCGGATCCGGGCCCGCCGTATTCGGCGGTGTATGCCCAGCAGACGTGGACGTTCGATGGAACAGGCGGTGCGACCACGGTCTACGGCTACTACGTGGTCCAGGCGGGCAGCGGTGAGCTGATGTTCGCGGAGCGCTTCGGGACGCCGCCGACGATCGCGAGCAACGGCGACCAGGTCAAGCTCACGCCGACGATTTCATAGCGGACGAGGACAATGACTGACGCCAGGAATTTGCGATTGATTAGCCAGCCGCAGCGGCGGGTTGGGCGGCAGCACCTGTTCAAGCGGCCCTCGGAGGCGGTGGTCGAGGGGCTGCTTGGCGCGGCCCTTGCGGAGGGGATCCTGCGGGCGTCGCTGGGGTTGACTGTCCCCGTGCCGATTGCAGGTCTGCCGCAGGTGACGGCGTACCGCGGGGAGTTCCTGCCTGTGCCGCTGGGCGGCGGGTTCTCATCGCTGAGCGACCTCATCGCGGAGGCGACGGGAGGGAAGCGGCAATCCCGGCAGTTCGCGAAGGTTGGCACAACGGGAGCGGTGGCTTTCTCGAACTCGCTCTGGCGGGTGGGGACGATGCCGGCGTCGGCGGCCGCGGCCGCGGCCTTGCCGGGCGGGACGCACAACAACAACGCGACGGCCGGCGGGCTGCAGCAGGCAAACCCCAGCGGCGGCGACACGCTCCACCTGACCACGGTCACCTCATCGGCCACGGTCCAGGGGCAACTGCTGCTGTTGTACGATCGGTTGTGGAACGGGCTCATCGCGCTCTCATCGGCGGCAACGCAAACCTGCACGCTGACGGGCTACCCGAACTCGACGGGGCGGTACTCGGGGACTGGCGCAGCCGGGAGCAGCATCGGGAACTTCGCGTTCGTGGCGAACGAGGCGGGGGCGACGCTGTCGGCCGTCGCGCACACCTGGACGATGGTGTACACGGACCACGAGGGGAACACGGGGCAGACGGCGGCCGCGCGGGCGGGCATTTCGGGCGCGGTGACGAACCGGGTGGACCACGCAATGAACGCCATCCCTCTGCTCAGTGGGGACCTGGGGATTGCGGACATCGAATCGATCGCGTGCAACGTGGCCACGGTTGCCGCGGGCGCCCCGACGATCGTGCTGGCTTCGCCGCTGGCGTTCATCCCGCAGCTCGGCGCGAACCAGCCCTTCATCCTCGATGGCATCAACAGCGCGTTCAACCTGGTCGAGATCCTGACCGATGCGTGTCTCGCGTTCATGGAGCTGCAGAAATCGGCGACGACGGCGACGACGTACACCGGTGAGGTGACGCTGGTAGCGGGATGAACGACGGTTCAGGCCTCCGCAGGGCGCGTTTCCAGTGGCAGCCGACGCTCACATCGCATGACCCGGCGAACATCCTCACGCTGGAGAGCGCCGCGGCGGGTGCGACGTACACGTTCACGGGCGACGTTGCGCTCACGCTCGGGGCCAGTTCGCAGCTCGCAGCCATCTACGCGGAGGCGTCAGCGTCATCACTGACGCTCGGGGCTACGTCGGAACAGACGTCAACCTTCGTGCGCGGGACGCCCGCCGAGTTGGTGTTGGGCGCGGCCGCGGCCTTCGAATTCGTGAGTGCTGCTCCGCCGGCACAGCCGCCGCGAGGAGGCGGCGGCCCGCTCCGGGGGTACATCCCCACGCGGCTGCCGCGGGTGTACGAGGTGAGCGGTGACGCCAGGGCGGCGCAGTTGCGAGCTGCGGCAGGGCTGGCTGTTTCGCGGGCGACGATTGGCGAGGTGAGGCTGGCGGAGTTCGGTGTCCGGTCTGCACGGGTGTACGTGAGCGTGCCCGCGCCGTCGCCGTTGCGGGAAACTGACCAATTGCTCATCGCGCTGACGCTCTGAAAGCGCGACATGGTTGTGGGCGGGCACCATCGGCCTTGAGGAGGGCTTTGCCATGCGCCGAACCCTGGACCTTCGCGCCGTTGCGGCTGTCGCCAACCGAGGCGAGCGCCGGCAGTGGTACAGCATTTCGAACGCGACCGAGGACGAGGCGGAGGTGTTCGTCTATGACGTCATCGGCGAACTGTGGGGCTACGGACTGTCGGCTTCGACGTTCGCCCAGGACATCCGGAACATCTCGGCGAAGAAAGCGACGCTGCGAATCAACAGCCCGGGCGGGCTGGTCGACGAGGCAGTGGCGATGCGAACCGCCTGGGACGGCCTGAAGGCTGCGAAGACCACGATCATCGACGGTATCGCGGCGAGCTCGGCGTCGTTCGTGGGCCTTGGCTCGGACCGGGTTCTGATGGCGAAGGGCAGCCGGATGATGATTCACGAAGCGTGGGGCGCCATGTACGGGAACAAGCGGGACTTCCGGCATGAGGCGGCCGTGCTGGAGCAGTATGACTCCGACATCGCGGATTTCTATGCGGCGAAGGCCGGCGGCGACCGTGCCGGGTGGCTGGCGCTGATGGAGCAGGAGACGTGGCTGCCGGCGGCGGAGGCAATCGCGAAGGGGCTGGCCGATGGGATGACGGAGGCAGCCGGCGCGGAAAACCGCTACGACCCGATCTTCCTGAACATTTTCGAGAACACGCCGGCTGACCTGCTGGCGCGGAATCGCGGGACCACCGGGAAGGTGGACAAGCGAGATGCGGAACGGGCACTGCGCGATGCGGGCCTGCCAGCCGCGGCCGCGAAGGCAGTGATCAGTGGCGGGTGGAACACGCTGGACCAGGAAGAGGCTGCCATCAGGCGGCTGACGGACCAGCTCAAGAGTTACGCAGGAGGTTCCTGATCATGGAGCTCGATGAACTGGGGAAGGCGTTCGAAGCCTTCAAGACCCACAACGATGCCCGGCTGAACGAGATCGCGAAGTTCGGCGAGGCGAGCGCGGCCACGCAGGCGGCGGTCGAGCGGGCGAACGCGGATATCGCTGCCATCCAGGCGAAGCTGAAAGAGGCGAACGACAAGACCGAGCTGCGGATGAACGAGCTCGAGGACCGCATCGTCCGGAACGCAACGCGTGGCCGCGGCGAGAAGCTCGACGATGACTTCCGCGAACGGTACGCGATCTGGCAGGGCGTGGTGCAGGCCAAGCTCGTCGACCCGGCGGACCTCGACATGGGGTTCGTGGACAAGTACCGAAAGGACTTCCGCGCCTACATCCGGCGCGGGATCAGCAACGACCTCAGCGTGGTCGGCGACGAGAGCGGGGGCTACTGGGTAGACCCTGACACCTCGGGCCGGATCGTGGAGTTCGTGCGGGAGAGTTCGCCGGTGCGCCAGTACGCCTCGGTGCAGGCGACCACGTCGGACAGCCTCGAGGGTTCGTACGACATGGACGAAGCAGGCGACGGCGGCTGGGTTGGCGAGACCGAGACGCGGAGTGACACCACCACGCCGATCATCGGCGAGTGGTCGATCCCGGTGCGGGAGCAGTACGCGCAGCCGAAGGCGACCCAGAAGGTCCTCGACGATGCGGCTGTGAACGTGGAGGCGTGGCTGGCCGGCAAGATCGGCTCGAAGTTCGCTCGCCGCGAGGCGACGGCCTTCGTAACCGGGAACGGCGAGAAGAAGCCGCGCGGTTTCCTGACTTACCCGTCGGGCGACAGCGCCGCGGGCGATGCCACGGCCATCCAGAAGATCGCGCAGGTGAACAGCGGGAACGCTTCGGCGCTGACGGCTGATGGCCTGACTGACCTGGTCTACAGCCAGAAGTCGGCGCTCCGCGCCGGGTCCATCTTCGGCGGGACGCGGCTGACGGAGGCGGCGATCCGGAAACTGAAGGACACGACGAACAACTACCTGTGGAGGCCAGACTTCACGCAGGCGGGTTCGTCGATGCTGATGGGATTCCCGTTCGTGGAGTTCGCGGACATGCCGGAGATCGCTGCCAATGCGCTCCCGCTATTCTTCGGCAACCTGCGGGCCGGCTACCAGATCGTGGACCGCATCGGGATTCGCACGCTGCGGGACCCGTACACCAGCAAGCCGTATGTGAAGTTCTACACGACTCAGCGCGTGGGCGGTGACGTGATCGACTTCTCGGCCATCAAGCTCCAGAAGATTTCCACCTAATCAGTGACCGTCCAGGGCGGGGCTTCGGCCCCGCCCGCCAGCAGAGCCCCGCCCCTCTCGATCGGGTGGGAGAAAGCGAACGATCATGCGAGAACACCTGGGCGACCTGATGCCGGTTTCGATGCTGGACCCGATCAAGTACGGCGACACGCCGGGCGACGGGGCCGGGATCACGGTGGACATGCAGGGGTTCGATTCCCTGCTCATCGGCGCACAGTTCGGCATCGAGGGCGACACCCTCGGGACGCAGAAGTTCTACGTCGAGGTCGAACACAGCCTGGACAACCCGGCGAGCCCCGGATCGCCGCTTTCGTGGGAAGACTGCGCGGACAGCGACCTTTCGAAGCACGTGACGGGCGTGAACACGGGGACGCTGTGCCTGGTGGACGCCAACGCCGAAGCGCCGGCGATCTACTGGACCACGTACCGCGGCGGCCGCCGGTTCGTCCGCGTGTACATCAACGAAGAAGGCACGAACACGAACGGCACGCCGATCGCGTGTTTCGGCATCAAGGGCCATCCGCACGCTGCGCCGGTCGCGGTCGCGAGCTAACCCGCAATCGAGGAGGCTGCCATGCCACGAATCACCGTTACCCGTCCATTCAGCTACAACCTCACCGGGTATGACGCGGTCGCAACTGCGTTCGCACCGGGCGAGCAGGATGTGCCGGAGGCGGTGGCGGCGTGGGTGGCAGAGAACCCCGAGTTCGGCGCGGCCATCGTGGCCACCGTCGAGGAACCAACCGAACCTTCGCCGCCGGCGGACGAGGAGGAAGCGCCAGATGGCGTCGACCCCGATGACTCCGCCGGCAGCGAGGAACCGCCTTCCCGGCTGAAGCGCCGGGGGAAGTAACACCCCGGGGGCCTGATGCCGGACCCGACGTACACCTATCGCGGCGCCTGGGCGACAGCCACGGCTTACCTGGCGAACGACCTCATTTCGTCGGGGGGCGTGGCCTACGTCTGCACGAGCGGCCACACCTCGGATGCGGCGAATGGGCCGCCGGATGCGGGGCACTGGTCACTGCTGATCACGCCGAGCGCTTCGACCGCGTATGCGACGGTTGAGGAGTACCGTGCGGCGATCGGGAAAGACAGCCTGGATGACGACGTGGTGGTGGCGGAGGACCTGCTGGCGGCGAGCCGCTGGTGGGATGAGAAGCTGAACCGTCCGTTTGGGTTCGGGCTGAGTGCGGCGCCTTCGGCGCGGAAGTTCTACGTCCACCGTGCGCCCAGTGGCGCCGGTTCGAAGTCGCTCTACGTCGATGATTTCGCGAGCCTCACCGGACTGAGCGTGACCATCGGCGGGACGGTCCAGGACGTGACCGATTACGAGGCGTTCCCGCTCAACGCGCTTTCGAAACCTGAGCAGTGGCCGTTCGACGAGCTGCGGTCGCTGACGGCGGCTGGTTGGCCGCTGGGCGAGGAGATCACTGTGACGGCCCGATGGGGTTGGCCGGCGGTCCCGATGGGGTTGAAGAAGGCGACGATTGAGTGGACGGCCATCTGGCGGGGCGAATCGCCGGCGGCGACTGCCCGCGTGGGAGAGCTCGACCAGGTGCAATCGTTCAGCCCGTACCACCTGAGCCAACTGAAGCGCATCACCTCGATGTATCGGCGGCCGCGGAACCCAACGTCGGGGAACCGGCCATGACCACCACGCAACTGCGTTCGCGGAACGTGCGGCTCCTGGGGTATGACGAGCTGAAGCGGAAGCTGAAGTACGACGTGCTCGTGCAGCCTGAGATGGATGATGCGCTGAACACGTTCACGCGGCGCGTCGTCGACCGCCCTGGCAAGGGCCTCGGAGCGCAGCGGAACGCGCTGAGCGAATCGCGGCTGGCGCTGGGGATGACCGTGAAGAGCTCGCTGAAGAACCCCCGGACCACGGGCCGCGCCTGGGGCCGGAAGAACACCAACATCATCCAGGGCATGTCCTCCCGGGTGCTGGCCGCGGCCATTCGACGCATCGAAGCGCGGTGGTCGCAATGACGCTGAGCATCGCGGCCGCGCACACCTACCTGGCGGACAACATCCTGCAGGACCTCGCAATCACGAGCCCGATTCAGACCAGCATCAAGAAGGCACACAAGTACTTCCTGCCGCCCGCGAAGGCGATAGCGGACCTGCCCTGCGCGATGGTCACGTTCGAACAGCGGACGGTTGTCTTCGGCCCCGCGCTCCTGCACAAGCCGTACACGTTCCACATCGTCATCTATGCGGCGAAGGTGGAGGACGAAACGGGTCCAGAGAAAGCCGCGAACTTCATGGACGCACTCATCACGAAGCTCGCCTCAACCAAGGACACGCTCCGGCTGGGCGGGACCGTCAGCCTCATCCAGCAGCTCCGTGGACAGACCCCGGAAACGCTCAACGTCCAGGAGCGCGGTGGAGCGGCTTTCATTGGTCTCGACCTGTTCATGGACGTTCAAATCACCACAACGCCGGGGTACAGCGCATGACCTGGAGACTGACCGAATGGGCAAAAACGCGCATGCCCCTGCCCGGCATACCGTGGCGCGACATGACGGACGAGGAGTTCGCGGAAGCGCGCTCCCGGGTGCCCGAACTCGAAGAGCGCGGGTACTTCGCATTCATCCCGGATCCGGGAACGGGCCCGGTTGAACGCACCAGCCAATTCGTACCGAAGGCAAACCGGTTGCCGAAGCCACGGAGGAACCAGCGATGACCAACACGATTGAGGGCCTGCGCGCGTATCAATGGGGCTTCGAAGCGGTCAAGGCCCAGGGCACGCTCACGGTTGAT
>JADYYG010000021.1 GCA_020853755.1 Dehalococcoidia bacterium
GAGGAGGATGAGGCAGTAGCTCTTCCGGCGAACGGTGTCGGTCAGCTGGCCGCCATCGTCGTAGCCGACGTAGCCCGGAGGCGCGCCGACCAGCCGCGAGACCGTGTGCTTCTCACTGAACTCGCTCATGTCGAGCTTAATCATGTTGTCCTGGGAGTCGAACATGAACTCGGCGAGGGCGCGGGCGAGCTCGGTCTTGCCGACGCCGGTGGGGCCGCAGAAGAGGAACACGCCGATCGGGCGGCGCGGATCCTTGAGGCCGGCGCGGGCACGGCGCACGGCCCGGGCAATCGTCTCGATCGCTTCGTCCTGGCCGATGACGCGGGCGCGGAGTTGCTCCTCCATGCGGAGCAGGCGGGCGCTCTCCTCGCTGGCGATGCGGGCGACCGGGATGCCAGTCCACATCGAGATCACCTCAGAGACGTCCTCTTCGGTGACCACCGGCGTGGCGATGCCTTCTTCGCCCTCTTCCCACTCGCCCATCTCCTTGATCTTGTCCTGGAGCTTGAGCTCCCGGTCGCGGAGTTCGGCGGCGTACTCGTACTGCTGTGACGCGATCGCCTGGTCCTTCTCGCGGCGCAGGCTCTCAAGGCCCTTCATCGCCTCCTTGAGCGAAGGCGGCGTGGCGGCACGGCGGATGCGCACCCGGCTCGATGCCTCGTCGATGAGGTCGATGGCCTTGTCCGGGAGGAAGCGGTCGCTCACATAGCGAGAGGACAGTTCGGCCGCGCCGACGAGGGCCGCGTCACTGATCTTCAGCTTGTGGTGCTCCTCGTAGCGCGGGCGGATGCCCTTGAGGATTTCGATGGTCTCTTCGACGGACGGCTGCTCCACCATGACCGGCTGGAAGCGCCGTTCGAGTGCTGCGTCGCGTTCGATGTGCTTGCGGTACTCGTCGAGGGTGGTAGCGCCGATGCACTGCAACTCCCCGCGAGCCAGCGACGGCTTGAGGATATTCGCGGCATCGACCGCACCCTCGGCGGCGCCGGCCCCGACGAGCATGTGCAGCTCGTCGATGAAGAGAACGCAGTTGCCGGCGCCCTTTATCTCCTCGATGACCTTCTTCAGGCGCTCTTCGAACTCGCCGCGGTACTTGGTGCCGGCCACGAGCGAACCGATGTCGAGAGTGAGCAGCCGCTTGCCCTGGAGCGTCTCCGGGACGTCCCCGCTGATGATGCGCTGGGCGAGAAGTTCGGCGATGGCGGTCTTGCCAACACCCGGCTCGCCGATGAGCACCGGGTTGTTCTTGGTGCGCCGCGACAGGATCTGGACGACGCGTTCCAGTTCGTTCGAACGGCCAATGACCGGGTCAAGCTGGCCGTTGCGGGCCGCCTGCGTGAGGTCGATGCCGAGCTGGTCGACGGTGGGGGTGCGGGTAGCCTGGCGCGCGCCTGCCCCGGCTGCCGTGCCCGCCGGCTGCGGCGTGGACTGGCTGAGGATGCGCGTCGTCTCGGCGCGGACCCGTTCGAGGTTCACACCAAGGCTCTCGAGCACGCCTGCGGCGATGCCTTCGCCCTCGCGGACGAGGCCCAGCAGCAGATGCTCCGTGCCGATGTAGCTGTGGTTCAACCGGCGCGCCTCGTCGACGGCCAGTTCGATGACCTTCTTCGCGCGAGGGGTGAGGCCGATTTCGCCGAGTACGGTGCGGTCGCCGCGCCCGATGATGAACTCGACCGCCGAGCGAACCTTATTCAGTTCGACCCCGAGGTTGGCGAGCACTTTTGCGGCAACGCCGTCGCCCTCGCGGACGAGGCCCAGCAGGATGTGCTCAGTGCCGATGTAGTTGTGGTTGAAGCGATGCGCCTCTTCCTGGGCGAGCGTCAGTACTCGCCGTGCCCGCTCAGTGAACTTGTCAAACCTATCGGCCATGTGCTTCTCCAACCCCGCTGGGAGCGTCCAGGGAACGACTACGCACCGTCAGCAGCTTCCTCCTGTTCGGGGGTTGCTGCCGCTTCTTCGGAGCTTGCCGCTCCAGTGTCGGCGACGGGCGCTTCGGCCGTCGCTTCGGAAGATTCCTGAGATTCAGCCGCGGCTGCCCCCGCATCGGCAGCGACAGCCGCCTCTGCCGTTTCAACAGCCTCGACTACTTCAGCTGCCTCAGCCGTTTCAACAGCCTCCACGGCTTCGGCCACCTCGGCCGTACCCGCATCGGTGGCTTCGGCCACAGTCGCGGCGACGGCGTTGCCGGCTTCGGCGTTTTCGAGCGCCTGGGCGAACGCGTGAGCGAAAGCCGAGATCGGCTCCGGGTCACGTGAGACAGCCTGCTCGATGGCCTCCTGCGCCGTCTTCGCCTGCCGCCGGGGCGGGATCGAAGCGTCGCGGGCGGGCAGCTGGAACTGCTCGCGGATGTCGTCGGGGTAATCGATGACGGCGCCGTTCGCATCGAATTGGAAGCCCATCGCTTCGGCGTCGTTGCGTGCCTGGCGGAGGCTGAGCCCGAGGCGATGGCGATCCTTCTCGATCCGAACCAGCTTCACCGGCACCACGTCGCCTTCCTTCACCACATCCTTCGGATGCTGGATGCGGCGGTTCGAAAGCTCGCTGATATGGATGAGGCCTTCGACCGGCCCATCGAGCCGGACGAACGCGCCGAACGCCATCAGCTTGGTCACGCGGCCGATGAGGATCTGGCCGATGACGAAGCGGTTCACGGTGGTGTCCCACTTCTCCGGCTGGGCGCGCTTCAGCGACAGCGAAATCTTCTTGGTCTCGCGGTCGATCTTGAGGATGTAGGCCTGCACTTCGTCGCCGACGTTGTAGAGGTCCTTGGCCTTCTTGCCGCGTTCCCAGGTCAGCTCGGTCATGTGCGCGAGGCCGTCAGCGCCGCCAAGGTCAACGAAGACGCCGAAATCGGTGATCGACGACACGCGGCCGGTACGGATCTGGCCTTCCTGGAGTTCGTCCAGGACGCGTTCCTTCATCTCCTTGCGGGACTCCGCCATGGCGGCGCGCTCGGAGAGGATGACCCGGTTCCGCTTGCGGTTCAGTTCGATGACCTTCAGGCGGATCGAGTTGCCGACGAGGTTCGCCAGCTGGTTCGAGGCCTCGGGGTCATCGCGCCGCACGCTGTCGATCTGGGAGAGCGGGACGAAGGCGTTGACGCCGTCGACATTGACGAGGATGCCGCCGCGGTTGTGGCCGGTGACCTGGGCTTCGAAAATCTCGCCGGACTCATGGCGCGCGGCGAGGGTATCCCAACCCTCTTCGCCGCGGGCGCGGTCGAGTGAAACGATCGCGTGGCCCTCCGACGAGGACGGCTGGAGGACCATCACCTTCACGGTGTCGCCGGCCTTCAGCTTGGCGACGCCATCGACGCCGAGGGAGAGCATCTCGCCCTGGGGGATGACGGCTTCGGTCTTGGTGCCGACATCGACGATGAGGCCGTCGGGTGACGCGCCCATGACCATCCCCTCGACGATTTCGCCGCGGCGAAGCTGGCCCGGCTGGGCGTCCTCAAGCTCGAGGAGCGCCCCCATGTCCATTTCGGCTTCGGGGATCGCGGGGGTTTCTGGCTGGGCGGTATCTGCTGACAAAGTTGGGCTCCGATTGGTGGGCCGTGAACCTGTGATAGAGGTGGTACGGCCAGGGTGTGAATTGGGATCTCGGATTGCAGTGTAGCAGCGGCCGATCCTTCGAGAAAGCAACTCGAGGACGCCATCGGGGCCGCGCGGCGGCCATCCGAATCCGTACCGCGCGTACCTTGATCAACGTGCGTGAGGGCTGTCCAGTTACCCTACAACTGGCCCGGAGACGAAAAAACCGCCTGTTTGGGCGGTTCTTTGTTTTGACCGGCGGCGGCCTATTTTCCCACCCCGTTGCCAGGGCAGTATCGTCAGCGCTGAGGCGTTTCACTAACCGTGTTCGGGATGGGAACGGGTGGGACCACCTCGCTCTAGCCACCAGAGTCTTTAGTATTGCCGCGGCTCCGCATTCGCGCAAGTGGCCCCGACCAGATTTGCGCCGTTTGGCCCTTGCGAGTTCGGCCCGTTGGCGGCAAGGTACGCTCGCCCATGAAGTCGCTCCTCCTTCTTGGCCTTGGCGCGCTCTGCGGAGTGCTCGCCACCGTCCTTTTCTTCACGATCGACCCCACGTTCGACTCCCCCGAAGCGGACGGTGCGGGCGGCGGCAACATCTCAGTCACCTTCACCGAGGAAGCCCTCGCCCTTCTCATCGCCCGCGAACTGCCGGAGTTGCCGGCGTTCGGTGCGGCGCCCCAGGTGCGAACCACGGTCGGCGCCAACGGCCTCGTCAAAGTCGATGTTGTCGTCGGCGGGCTGGGCGTTGGCCTGCGCACCGGCATCACCGTCAACCCCAACATCGTCAACGGGAAGCTCCAGCTCGACGTGGTCGAAGCGAACCTCGGCGACCTCGCCGTCCCGGAAGAACTGGCGCGGGTCCTCGAAGCGCCCCTTGCGGAGCGGCTCGATTCGCTGGCCAACGGACAGCCGTACCGGCTCACGGCTATCCGCACCACCGAGCAGCGGCTCACCCTCGAAATCCAGATCTAAATGCCGGTTCCCGCGCCGAGGAGGAGCCCGGCGCCGTAGGAAACTGCCGCGCCGACGAGCCCGAAGAGCACCATCCGGCTGCCCGAAAAGAGCACGCGGCGGCCGGTGAAGAGTGTCGTGATCGCGCCCGTCGCAAACAGGCCGAGCGCGCTCAGCAGGGCGCTGCCCGCCAGCCCCACGCCACCGCCGATCACGAGCCACGGCAGCACCGGGATGATTGCCCCGGCGCTGAAGGTGAGGAACGAGGTGATGGCTGCCACCCATGCGTTTCCCGCCTCACCGGCCGACATGCCGAGTTCCTCACGTGTGAGGGTGTCGAGCGCCGCGCTGTGGTTCGCGAGGATGCGTTTCGCCATCGCCCGCGCCTCGTCATCTGCCAGCCCCTTCGCGCGGTAAATGAGGAAGAGTTCCTCCTCCTCTTCTTCGGGCATCAGTTCGAGTTCTTCGCGCTCGATTTCGACCTGGCGCTCGAAGGCTTCGGCCGAACTGCGCACACTGATCCATTCGCCCAGGGCCATGCTGATGGACCCGGCGAGCAGACCGCCGACGCCGGCAAGCACCACAAAGTCGCGGCCAGGGTCAGCCCCGGCCACGCCGGTCACGAGCAGGAAGTTCGAAACGAGGCCGTCGTTGGCGCCGAGGACTGCGGCGCGCAAGGCATTCCCTGCGCCGGCCCGGTGGCGGCCTTCGACGCGGGCGATGTCGACCTCCACGCGGAGCCCGCTGGCCCGGCTTATCTCTCGGAACAGCCGGGCGTGCGAACGCTCGTCGGCCGGCAGGAGCGCTTCCACCGCCTCCGGCTGGTCGTCGTACATCGTCGTCGCCGACATCTCCATGCGCGTGACGATGGGGCTGACGGCGGCGGTGCCGAACCGCCGCGCGAGCCAGCCGAGGAACCGCACGCGGAACGATGGGCCATAAGACGGCACCTCGCCGCCAGCCTCGCGAATCTTCGATTCCCAGAGACTCTGGTGCTTTCGCTCGCTGGCCGCGAGGCGCGTGTAGACCTCGCGCAGGTTTGCGTCCTTCTCGGCAGCGGCGAGCCGCTCGTACAGGGCGACGCCATCGACCTCATCGCGGAGGTTTTCACGGTAGCGCTTCAGGTTTGCGGCAGAAGACTCGGTGGTCATGGAGCCATCGTACCCAGCCGCGACCGGCGGAAGCGCACCGCAAGGCGAATGCGTGGCCTTCGCCTTGCCTAACGTCAGGCGCGCTCAGCTGAGGCGGACGAGCGTCCGGCCCTTGACCTTCCCGCTGAGGATCTGGGCGCAGACCGCGGCCACGCCATCGAGGTCCGTTTCGACGGCAATCGAATCGAGGAGACCCTTCGGCTTCAGGTCCTTCCCCATGCGCGCCCAGATCCGCTGGCGCTTCGCCATCGGGCACATCACCGAATCGATGCCGAGCAGGTTCACGCCACGGAGGATGAACGGAAAGACGGTGGTCGCGACCGCGTTGCCGCCGGTCAGCCCGCTGAGGGCGATGCTCGAACCGTACTTCATAGTTCGAATTAGGTAGGCCGTGGTCGCGCCGCCCACCGGGTCGACTGCGCCAGCCCAGCGTTCGCTTTCCAGGGGGCGGTTGCTTTCCGCGCTCACGTCCTCGCGCGAGAGGATCTCGGTGGCGCCGAGGGAGCGCAGGAAGTCGTGTTCGCTCGCCTTCCCGGTGCTGGCGGCAACGGTGTAGCCGAGTTGGGCGAGCATCGAAACAGCGGTGCTGCCTACGCCGCCCGTGGAACCGGCGACGATCACCGGCCCCTGGCCGGGCTGCAATCCATTGTGTTCGAGAGCCTCGACCGACATGGCCGCGGTCATCCCGGCGGTGCCGAGGGCCATCGCTTCCTTCGTCGTCAGGCCTTCGGGCAGCGGCATGACCCAGTCCGCCGGGATGCGCGCGAGTTCGGCGAACCCGCCGGGATGAGCCACGCCGACGTCGTAGCCGGTGACCACAACCGCGCTGCCTTTTGCGAAGCGGCTGTCCTTCGAATCGACCACCGTCCCGGCGAGGTCCACACCCGGGACCATCGGATAGCTGCGAAGCACCCGGCCAGTGGGGCTGAGGGCAAGGCCGTCTTTGTAGTTAATCGAACTCCACTCGACCTTGATGGTGACGTCGCCGGCGGGCAGGTCTGCCTCGCTCAGTTCCTTCGGCGCGACGGTGAAATCGTCCCCTTGCTTGTCGACGACGAGTGCGCGGTAGCCCATTGCTGATTCTCCGGTTGGTTGTACCCCGAAGCCTGATTGGCGGCGGCCAAACCCGCAAGTTCGCACCCTATACTTGCGCCCAGCCCAAACCCGGAGACGCCGCCCATGACCGCGACCGCCGAACGAACCCTCCAGAGCGAACTGCACGACCTGGTCACCCCGTTGCTCGCGAAATGGAAGGTCCCGGCAGTCACAATCGGTGTCTACAACGATAGCGACGTGCAAACGGCCGCCTTCGGTGAAGCGAACCGGGAGGCCCACTGGCCAGCCACGCCGGACACGCGGTTCCAGATTGGCTCCATCACGAAGGTGTTCACCGCCACGGCGGCGATGCAACTGGTCGACACCTGGCGCATGGACCTCGATGGCCCGGTCGCGCGCTATCTGCCGGGGTTCCGTCTCAGCACTCCCGAAGCCACCGATGCGCTGACAGTCCGCCACCTGCTCACCCACCACACGGGCTTCTGGGGGGACGACTTCAGTGACCGCGGCGTGGGCGATGACGCCCTCGGCAAAGCGGTCGCCGCGCTGTCCGGGATCCGCCAGCTGGCGCGACCCGGCGAGCTGTGGTCGTACTGCAATGCGGGCTTCCAGGTGCTCGGCGCGCTCCTCGAACAGTTCGGGCATAAGCCGGCCGAAGACGTCATCCGCGACCGCGTGCTCCGGCCGCTCGGGCTCGATGACTCGACCTTCCGCGTTGACGAAGCTGCTTCGGGTCCGCTCGCCGTTGGCTACAACACCCTGACCACAGAGGAGCCGGAGATTGCCCGTCCGTACGCGATCACGCGGGCGATGGCCCCGGCGGGCACCATCATCGGGACCGTCGGGGACCTGCTGAAGTTCGCCGCCTTCCACATGGGTGATGGGCGCGCTGGCGAGCGCCGCGTGCTCTCCGCCGGCACGCTGGCCGAGATGCAGCGCCAGCAGGTGACCGCCGGCAACATGGCGCCCGCGTGGGGCCTCGGCTGGTGGATCCAGGATGCATCAGGCACGAAGACCATCGGTCACGGCGGCGCGACCAACGGCCAGCGCGCGAACCTCGTGGTCGTCCCATCCCGGCGGCTCGCCATCGCCAGCCTCACGAACGGCAGCAACGGCGCTGCGGTGAACCGGGTCATCGAACGCCACCTGCTCACTGAGATGGGCATCCCTCGCCAGGACCCTGTGCAGCATCCGATGGCCGAGGCGGCGCTCCAGGGGTTCGCTCGCAGCTATCACAGCCCCGGCGGCGATGTGAGCATCGGCGTCGAAGCGGGCCAACTCACGGTCGATACGTTCGCACGCAACGCACTCACCGGGGCCGAATACGCGGCGCCCCGGCGCCATGCCAGCCCGGTTGGCCCGGCAGAGTTCGTTATCACCGACACGGAGATGGAAGGCTCGCGGTTCGACTTCATCCGCCGTGACGACGGCAGCGTCCGCTTCCTGCGGATGGGCGGCCGCCTGTATGACCCGGCTGGTGGAGTTGGAAAATAGCAACCTCCTGCCATCTGCTGTCAGGAGCGTGGTAGAACACCAGTTCTAGCGGCGCTATACTCGCTCGGTCGTCCACGATCCCGGCTACACTCGATCTCCCGAGCCTTTGGCCAGGTCATCCCTCACACCGGAACGGTCCGTGCCTCTCGACCATATCCTCGTCCGCGGCGCACGCGAGCATAACCTGAAGGACATCACCGTCCGCATCCCTCGGGACGAACTCGTGGTCATCACCGGCCTCTCGGGCTCCGGCAAGTCGTCGCTCGCCTTCGACACCATCTACGCCGAAGGTCAGCGCCGGTATGTCGAGTCGCTTTCCGCCTACGCGCGGCAGTTCCTCGGGCTCATGGAAAAGCCAGACGTCGACAATATCGATGGACTCTCCCCGGCCATTTCCATCGACCAGAAATCGACCTCGAATAACCCGCGGTCGACAGTCGGCACCGTCACCGAGATCTACGACTATATGCGCCTGCTCTGGGCGCGCGCGGGGCGGCCTCACTGCCCCCAGTGCGGGCGGCCCATCGAGCGGCAGACGGTGCAGCAGATCGTCGATGCCACGCTCAGCTACCCGGCCGGCTCGCGGCTGCTCCTCCTAGCACCGGTGGCGCGAGCGAAGAAGGGCGAGCACTCCGGCGTTTTCGACGAAGCGCGGCGTGCCGGTTTCGTCCGCGTGCGGATCAACGGCGAAGTACGCGACCTCGACGAACAGATCACGCTCGACAAGAAGAAGCGCCACGACATCGACGTCGTCATCGACCGGCTTGTCGTTCCCGAGCCGGGCTCCGACGCATCGGCAACGAGCCGTATCGCCGACTCGGTCGAGCAGGCGCTGAAGGTGGGCCAGGGCGTGATGCTCGTCGCCCACGCCAGCGGCAACGAACCGGAACGCATCTTCTCGGAGCACTTCGCCTGCGCCTACGACGGCACGAGCATCGGTGAAATCGAGCCGCGCACGTTCTCCTTCAACAGTCCGCACGGGGCCTGTCCCAAGTGCACCGGCCTCGGCGTCGAGATGCAGATCGACCCGACCCTCGTCATTCCCGACAAGACAAAGTCCATCGCTGGCGGCGCCATCGAGCCATGGTCGAAGACGCCGAGCGTGGCCGGGTGGTACCTGCGCCAGCTCGAAGCGGTGGCCGAGGACCAGGGCTTCTCCATCGACCAGCCGGTTTCCGAGCTCAACGAGAAGCAGCTCCACACGCTTATGTATGGAACCGGCGACCGTCTCTTGCGGCTCCGCTTCACCAACCAGTACGGGCGCACCCAGACCTACGACACCCGCTTCGAAGGTGTCGTGACGAACCTCCAGCGGCGCTACAAGGAGACGGACTCCGAGTACATTCGCACGGACATCGAGAAGTACATGGCGGCGGCGCCGTGCCCCGACTGCAAGGGCCGGCGCCTGCGCAAGGAAGCCCTCGGCGTCCTCATCGACGAAAAGCCAATTGTCGATGTGACGAACCTCAGCATCACGAAGGCGAAGGCGTGGTTCGACCGGCTCGCCTCTCCGGAGACGCCGCTCAGCCCGCGCGAACAGACCATCGCCTACCAGATCCTGAAGGAGATCCGGGGGCGCCTGGAGTTCCTCGTGGACGTCGGCCTCGAGTACCTGATGCTGGATCGCGTCAGCGGCACCCTCTCGGGCGGTGAGTCCCAGCGCATCCGCCTCGCCACCCAGATTGGGTCGGCCCTCATGGGCGTCCTCTACATCTGCGACGAGCCGTCAATCGGCCTGCACCCGGTCGACGGAGACCGGCTGATCAAGACGCTCGAACGGCTGCGGAACCTCGGCAACACCGTCCTCATCGTCGAACACGACGAGGCCATGATGCGCGCGGCCAACTGGATCATCGATATGGGGCCAGGCGCAGGCGTCCACGGCGGCCATGTCGTCGCCGAGGGAGACATCGAGGCCATCAAGGCGAGCGAAGAGAGCATCACCGGCGCCTACCTGTCGGGCCGCCGCGAAATCCCGGTGCCGGAGGAGCGCCGCCCTGGGAACGGGAAGTTCCTCCGCATCCGCGGAGCGAAGGAAAACAACCTTCGCAACCTGACAGTCGATGTGCCGCTCGGGAAATTCGTCGCGGTGACGGGCGTTTCCGGGTCAGGGAAGTCTTCGCTCATCAACGAAATCCTGGTGAAGCGGGCGCTCAACGTCCTCCACGGCGCGCACCAGCGCCCCGGCGCGCACGACGCCATCGAAGGCCTCGACCAGGTCGACAAGATCGTGGACATCGACCAGTCGCCCATCGGGCGGACGCCGCGTTCGAACCCGGCGACCTACACGGGCGCATTCGGGGTGATCCGCGAGATGTTCGCCTCGGTTCCGGAAGCCAAAGCCCGCGGCTACGGCCCCGGCCGCTTCAGCTTCAACGTCAAGGGCGGCCGCTGCGAGGTCTGCAAGGGCGACGGCCAGATCAAGATCGAGA
>JADYYG010000022.1 GCA_020853755.1 Dehalococcoidia bacterium
GAGCAGGCTGTTCGACACCTTGATCCAGGCCTGGTACTCGTCAACCTGGCCGGTAGCGGCCAGCGAGCTCAGTCCGAATTCCTTGATGCCGGTCGTCGCCGGGTCGTTCTCCGCGACCGAGTAGGTCGGGACGTCCGTGGCGAACTGCTTGCCGTCGTTGATGACGCCGCCGCCGCTCTGGCCAATGATGATCCCTTCGCCGCTGTCGATCAGGAAGTCGACGTTCTCGACGGGGTCATTGTTGTAGCGGGCGTTGGCCGGGGACGCCCCGGTCAGGTTGGCGATGGTGAAGGAGGTGTCGGCATCGTCCATGCCCAGGACGCTCGAGGCGAGCACGCTGTGCAGGAGGACGGCGCCGGTGCCGAGGCTCGAGCAGAAGCCGTCGCGGTCCATGCCATGGAACACGATGTACTTGTACTGGTCGGTCTCGCCGTTCTCAACGGTCACGTCCTTGTAGCCGCCCCACGTCCAGGTGACGGTGGCTGCGTTGGACAGAACCGGGAAGTGCTTGCCGCGGAAGTCAGGGTAGTCAACGGTGGCCGTGATGGTACCGGTGCCAACCTTGTCGCCAGGCTTGCAGTGCTTGCCGCCGGCGAGCACGTTCGTCGTGCAGGCCGTCAGGTCGGTCTTGAAGTCGCCGTTGGCGGTGACCATGAACTCGCCGTGGTTGTCCGTGTAGACGACCAGGTCGCGAGCGATGGTGTCATCGTCGTAGGCGGCGCGGATGAGGCCGAGTTCCTTGACGTCGGTGCTGCTCAGAGCGTCGCCGATGCCTTCGGAGTTCGTGCCGGTGAGGACGGGCTGCCAGAATTCGTAGGGAATCTGACCATCGCCGCCGGGGCCGTCAGCACCCCAGGTGTTCCACAGGTAGCCGCCGCCAGCCACAACGGCCGGGATGAACGGGCTATCCGGGATGTCCTGGATGTAGAACGGGTTCGGGTAGAGCTGCGTGCCGGCCGCTGCCACGGGAGCCGTGTCCGGCGTGCCGAGGTAGTAGACGTCGTGCTTGTGGACTTCCTTGATGAAGCCCGTGCCGCGGATGGCCACGCTCACCATTGCCGGAGGCATCGGGGCGTCCCACATGTCCACGTCACCGTCGTCCTTGGCCGCATCACGGATGCTGCCGGGGACCCAGTCGCTGAGAGCAGCGCCGCCCTTGCCGTCGGCGGCGAAGCCGACGATATCGAGCGGGCTGTACGGGCCTTCGAACGGAACGCCAGACTTGACCAGCACCGGGGTGCCGGCGGCCGGGGCCGAGGTGAAGGACGGGCTGATGACGAGCGAAGTGCCAGTGCAGCTGACGACGCTCGTCGAGGTGGCGCCCACGTAGATTGCCCGGCCAGCGGTCAGCAGCGAGCAGGTGGTCACCTTGATCGGGCTGGTCGAAGAACCCTTGCCCGTGTTGCCGGCGGCAACGAAGGCAGCGTTGTTCAGGCCAAGGCCGTCCCAGTCGCCGAGAGCAAGGCCACGGCCGTTGTTCGGGGCGAACATGATGTCGTAGTACGGGCGGAACTGCTCGGCGGTGCCGATGGCGTCCGTGCCGTCTGCCGGGTCAGCCGGGCCACCGGCCAGGAGCGGCCAGTCCTGCGGCATCACCCAGCGGTTTGCCGGCAGCACGTTGAGCGGGTTGCTCGTATCGGCGGCGCGGCCCGAAGGGTTGCTGTTGACGAACCAACCGGTCACGCGACCGCGCACCAGGAGGTCCTTCGAAACGTTCCAGTCCGCCGCGTTATCCGCGTCGTCCTTGCTGGCGTCCCACGGGTTGCCCGGGGCGTAGTCGTAACCGGACGCGTTATGCGTCGGCTTCGAAACCTGCGTCACCAGCGACACGTTGATCGTGTTGATCTTCATGTAGTAGACGACGAAGGCGACCTTCGTGTAGTTCGAGATATCGTTGCCGCCCTGAGTCCAGCTGGCGAAGGCTTCGATGTCGACCTCACCCGGGTCTTCCGACTCGTAGAGGACGCGGCTGATGCAGTTGTCCTGCGGGTCGTTGATGATGTCGTCGTCGTTGCCGGCGGCGATCTGCAGCGTCTGGCTGTTGTCGCTCGAGCTCACCATGACGTTCGCTTCATCGTTGCCGGACACGGTTGCGCCGAGGCCAGGAACGAAGTTGCCGGGGCCGGTGCCCTTGATGTACTCGACGAGGAAGTCACTGCCACCGGTGAAGGCGCAGGCGCCGTTCGGGGTGGGTCCAACGTCTTCCGTGAAGCTGGTGCCGTCAGCGCCGCCGTCGCCGGGGGCGAGACGCCAGTCGTGCTCGAGGATGATGCGCTGGCCTGCCCACGCGAGGAAGACCTGCTTCTCGGCAACGTTCTGGGTGAAGGTGATGGTCACCGTCTCGGTTACCGTGTTGCCGGTGCCGCTGCCCAGCGGGCCGGGCTCGGTGCCAACAAAGGTGATCGTGACCGACTGGCCGGGAAGGCAGGCGCCAGCGTCGACCGAGACGCTCGGGTTGCCGGCCACGCTGCCATCGGCACTCAGGTAAGTGGTGCCGTTGCCGAGGCCGGTGGTGGCGGCGTCACAACCGCTTTCGCTCACGTTCCAGTTGACGCCAGCAAGGGCCCACGGGCCTTCCTTGGCGCCAGCACTGTTCGTGTGGCTGCCGATGAAGACATCGGAAATGGAAACGGCGCCCGTGGAGATCACGTAGCTGCCGTAGGCCGGCTGAAGAACCAGACCGCGGCTAATCGTGACGTTCTGGGCAGTGCCCTGAGAGGCGCCAGCGATCGTCAGCGTGCTGCTCTCGAGGCGGTTCCATTCCTTGACCAGTGCACGGTTGACCTGGACGGTCTGACCGTTGCCGTCGCCGTCGCTGTCCCACGAGGCGTTGTACTGAACGCCGTTGAGGCCAACGTAGACGATGTTGATCTGCTGGTCGCCGGCGTCGGTGCTGACCCAGCTAATGCAGGTCGCGCCCTGGAGGCCGGACGTGGCGTTCGTGCCGAGGGCCGTGCCGTCACCGGTGAAGATGCGGACGTCGGTGAAGTCCGGGTCCGTATCAGCGGTGGAGGCATAGCCGCCGCCGTTGGTGATGGCGATGTTCGCCAGCGTGATGCCGGGGATGAGGACCGGCACAGCGGCGGCGTCCTGGGCGGTGCCAGTGTCGATGCCGTCGATGCCCGTGTTCTGGGCGACGGTGCAGATCGTGTGGCGCGAGCCGCGGACGTTCGTGCCGATCTCCTGCTGCGGGATCACGGTGCCGGTGTTGTTGGCAACGCCGTCCGGGATGTGGCGCAGTTCAGGCACCGCGAAGTTCGCCGCGGTCAGGGTGACCACGGTGGGGTTGCAGTTGGCGCCAGCCAACTGACCAGCGAGGTGCGTGCTGATGGTGACGGTGCCACCAACGGTCGCGTCGTCCTGGACAACCACAGTGTGGGTGCCGTCAGCGTTGTTGTTCGCAGCGCTCGGCGTGTTGGTGACAACCGTGAGGCCGCCAACCGTCATGTCGCTCGCGTTGAACACGCGCGGGTTAGCACCAGACGCCGTGGCGTCGGAGCAGTAGGTCAGGCCAGCCGGAATGTTGAACGTCACCGTGCTGTTCTGGCCGGCGGCAACGTTCGTCGCCGAACCGGTCACGCCAACCACCGTGAAGGTGGCCGCAGTGGTCTGGCCGGTCTGCGTCGCCGGGTGAGGGCCGTTGCCATCGTTGAAGGCCACGGTCACCTGGAAGGTACCGACCGTGGTCGCCGTGAACGACGCGTTGGTGGACGGGGCCGGGTCAACGGTCGTTGCGGTGCCGTCACCAGTGACGGTCACGGTAGCCGTGCCCGTGGTACCCCAGTCGATGCCGCCGGTGGGGGCGGAAGTGGTTACTGCCTGGCAGTAAATCGCGGCGCCAAGCGGGATGTTGCCGATTGCGCCGGAAGGCGGGTCCGCATTCACAGTGCCGCAGGTGATGGTCGCGTCTGCACGCGCTTCATTACTCTGCAGGGAGACCGTGGCGAACACCGCGAAGGCGGCGACGATCGCGATGAGCCACGCGATCTTCTTTCCGCCTACCGTCTGAGCAATTTCCTTACTCAAGTAGTTCTACCTCTCCAGTCACTTTGGCTCTGGGCGTTCTGCCCTCGGCCGTAGCTGGTTGGGGCCTGTGGCCCCTGGTTAAGGGTGGCCGGTCCTTCCATTGCTGGTTGGGCCGGTATCCGGACTCGCCCGGATTTGCGGGCGTACGCTCGGAAGGTTGATTTCGTTGCCACAAAGCCACGTGGGCTGTGCCGTTGCGTCTTCGTGGCTTCTTGCGAAACCACTTCCTACTGGCGAGGTCGCCCGCTCGTCTGCCGCCCTGTCCTGGCGCTGGCGCCGGGCGGGTCCGGGCTTTCCCTCTGGTCGTTTGTATCGGGTATCAGGTCTTTCTTCGCGAGTCGCCGCCTCCTGCCTCCGGCCCGTAGGCCGCTTCGGCGCGCCGGGGCTCAACCCGCGATGGCCAGCCCTCCTTTCAGGGAATACGTCTCAGAACCGAAAGCCCGCTCAACATAAGAGCGGGTTCCTCCCGAGCGAAGGGAGGAACCCGGTTGAACGGGCGCTTTCGAAAAACCGTCCGCCACGCAGGCGGATAGGCCGGACTGGCTGAAAACCAACTTGCCTCCCCTTGAAGCGGGAGCAGCATGCTCCCGCCCGGGCCACTGGCCCCGGCGTTGGTAAAGTCTTGCGAAAGGTACCGACCGAACCACCTTGGGTCAATCTCCCTAAACGCCAATGATCGAGACGCCGACCCCTGAGGGTAGACTCCCGTACGAGGTTTAGAACGCGGCAAGGCGGGGCAGGGTTAACACCCGGTTTGCACTCAATCGCATGAATTTACGGATCGGCGCGGGCCTTTCGCCGGGACAGTCCTGCCGGTTTCGAACCCCCAGCCCCGCTGCCACGCTCAGCGGGCCTGCCAGTTGGGCTGGCGCTTTTCGCGGGCGGCCGTGCCGCCTTCCTTCGCGTCCTCGGTGGCGCCGGCCACGCGCCGCATCGTCTCGCCGAAGCGGATCGCTTCGACCCACGGCATCTGCTGGCCGCGCCAGGCCACTTCCTTCGTCGCCCGCACGGCGAGGGGGGCGCTCTTGCAGAGCCGCTCGGCGAGGGCGCGCGCTTCGTCCATCAGGCTGTCGTGGGGCACCACCTTCCAGGCGAGGCCCATCTCCTTCGCGCGCTGGGCGTCGACACGTTCGCCGATGAGGAGGAGCTCCATGGCGTTCTGCCAGCCGACCTTCTGGGGCATGCGCACCGAGCCCTGGATGGTGGGCACGCCGATGCGCACTTCGGGGAAGCCGAACTCGGCGCGTTCGCTCGCGATGACGAAGTCGCAGGCGGCGACGAGGGTGCAGGCGAAGCCGAGGCAGTAGCCGTTGACGGCGGCGATGGTGGGTTTCCAGATTTCGATGCCGTTTTCGAGCGAGGTGAGGCTGGGGGTTTCCCAGTGGGTGGTCCCGCGCGGACGGGCGCTGTCACGAAGGTCGGCCCCGGCGCTAAACGCGCGGCCCGCGCCGGTGACGATGGCGACCCAGGCGTCATCGTCGTCGCGGAACTGCGCCCAGCAGGCGTCGAGGTCCTGGCGGAGTTCGCCGTTGATGGCGTTGAGCGCTTCGGGGCGGTTATAGGTGATGGTGGCGATGCGGCCATTGCGTTCGTAGAGGACGGCGCCGGGCATTAGTTCGAACTCCTGCGGGTTGGTGGCGGGCAGTCTACCCAGAGGCGCAGGGAACCGCGAACGGAAGCGAGCGGATCGCGGCGTGCGTGCACCGTTTCCCGTCAGGCAGGATTCCGTGGGCGCTGCCACGTGACTGTCTCGCTGGATAACGATCCGCTCACTTCCGTGCGCGGTTCCCTGTTCGATTCCGTGTCCGTCCTTACACCGCGCGGCCGCGGAGTTCGTCGCCCTTCTTTGGCGCGGCCGTCAGCATGTCCAGGAACTGCTGCCAGTAGTGGCTCAACAGGTACTGGCCGGCGAGCGCCGCGCCCACCGCGCAGCCGACGATGATCCAGTCGCCAGTGTGGACTTCGGTGAAGTCGAAGAACTTGCGCAGGCGGGCCGTATAGATGGTGGCGAGGAACCCGGCGACGAGCATGCCGCCGAGGAGCGTGGTCAGCACCGGGCGGGTGAGGCTTCGCCACGACGCGCCCTGGAAGCCCAGCACTTCGACCATGAAGAAGAGCCCGGTTAGCCCCATCGTCAGCGAGACGAGGGTGCGTGCTTCGGCGATGTCGCGGTTGAGGAGGCCTTCGACCAGCAGGTGGACGATGATGGCTGACGCCGCCAGCGCGAGCGAAGCCGGCAGCGCCCAGCGCAAGACGTTCCGCGTAAAGTCCCGGCCGGCATCCGGCGGCGGAACGCTGATGGAGATGAAGACGGCGGGGATGCCGAGCGTGAGCAGCGCCGTGAGCGACCCGTGCCGGGGGAGGAACGGGAAGTCCAGGCCGAGCATCGTCGTGGCCACAATAATAAGGAAAGCGTAGAGGCTCTTCGCGATGAAGAGTTTGCTCAGGCGGGCGGCGTTGCCGAGGACGGCGGTCGCCTCCTTCGTGCCGCGGATGAGGGCTTCGAACGAGTCGTTCAGGAGAATGATGCCGGCCACCGCGCGGGTGGTGCCGGTGCCGGAGGCCATCGCCACCGCGACATCGGCCGAGCGCAGGGCCTGCACGTCGTTCGCGCCGTCGCCGCACATGGCTACGAAGTGGCCACGGTCGCGCAGGGCGGTGACAATGCGGGCCTTCAGCGCCGGCGAGATGCGCCCGAAGACGCTGTTCGCCTCGACCGCATTGCGGAAGGCGTCGCCTTCGAGGTGTTCGATGTCGGCCCCGGCGACGACGCCGCCGCGCAGGGTGATGCCGAGCTGGCCGAGGAGCGCCTTCACGGTGCCGGGGTTGTCGCCGCTGATGAGCTTGGGTTCGATCTCCAGGCGGGCCATGGTGTCGAAGGCGGGCCGGACTTCGCCGCGCAATTTGTCGCCGAGGGTGACGAGGGCGAGCGCGCGCAGACCGGATGGGCGCGTCTCCGCCGAGGGCAGGCCGTCCGGGGATTCGGCGAACACAACGCCGCGCAGGCCCGCCTCCGAGACGGCGCCGTAGATTTCGCCGAGTTCGCCGCCGTCGGCGCAAAGGGGGAGCACGGTTTCCGGCGCGCCGAGGACGAAACTGCGCCGCTCGTGGCCAAGGATGAGCTGGAGCGCGCTCCAGCGGCGCTCGGAGTTGAACGGCACCGAGCCGGATGCGCCCGCGCCGTTCGACCGCGCCCCGAGGCCCTCGGCCATTGCCCCGGCGGTCTTGCTTTCGTGCGCGGTGGCCTGGGCGAACGCGCCGAGCCAGCCGGCGTTCACCTCGGCGCCCGGCATCCAGTGGACCTGCTCGAGGGTCATCTCGTTCGCCGTGATGGTGCCGGTCTTGTCGAGGCAGATGACGTCGACGTAGTTGAGGGCTTCGACGGCGTTGATGTCCTGGACGATGGCGCCCGAGCGCGAAACCCGGACCGCGCCGACCGCGAAGGCGACGGTCATGCCAAGAAGCAGGCCCGTGGGCACGACGGTGGTGACCGTGGCCGTGGTCGCCTTGATGGATTCGGCAAACCCGCGGTTCTCGACGTTGTAGGAGATGAGCAGGCAGGCGGCGAGGACGCCCGTGGCGGTCAGGAGGACGCGCAGGATGCGCTGGAAGCGCTGCTGGAGCGGCGTCGAGCGGCGCACCATCTCGCGGGCGTCGGAAGTGAGTTTGAAGGCGTAGGCATCCGAACCAACCTGCTCGGCCGTGTAGTAGCAATCGCCAGCAGTGCAGAAACTCCCCGAGCGGAGCAAGTCGCCGGGCCGCCGGATGACCGAGTCGGATTCGCCGGTAAGAAGCGACTCGTCGATCTCCGCTGTGCGGTCGACGATGTGGCCGTCAGCCACCACCTGGTCGCCCTTGCGAAGGTGGAGGAGGTCCCCCTGGACGACATCTTCGGCGAGGATCTCGCGCGCCTCGCCGTCGCGGACAACGGTGGCCTTCGGCGCGGTCAGGGCGCGGAGTTCGCGCAGGGTGCGGGTCGCCTTCAGTTCCTGCAGGGTCGAAACAGCGACGTTCGCGAGGACGACGACGCCGACGAAGAGGCCGTCCTTGATTTCGCCCACGGCGAGCAGGGCGGCGATGAGCGCGCCGAGGACCACGTTGAAGAAGGTAAGAACGTTGCCGCGGACAACGTCGCCATCGGTGCGAATGCTCGAGGAATCGTGGTTCGAAAGCCCGGCCGCCGCCCGCGCAATGGCATCAGACGAAGACAGCCCGCGGAGGGCGGGCTGAGCCGGTGTGACGGGTAGGGCTTGCTGGGTCACGGCGCTAAGAATACCGGCGCCGGGACTGCGAATGGACGCCCGGGACGGAAGCTATCCTTTGATACCCACGATCGAGAGTGCGATGAGCATTCCGATGAAGGTCCCGCAGAGCAGCGAGAGATAGCCGACCGTTTTCCACATGTTGAAGGCCCCCAGATAGTGACCACATCCTACTTCGTTGCCCCGGCGAGAGCGAAATCGCGCCGGGCCGGTAGTATAGAAAGGTGCAACAACAGGTTCAGGGCCGGTGATCCGCGCCGTCATCCTTGCCGCGGGTGACGGGGGGCGGCTCAGCGAATACACAGCGGACGTGCCGAAGCCCCTCGTCCAGGTCAACGGCCGCCCGCTCATCGGGTACACCATCGATGCGCTGGCCGACGCGGGTATTGAGGAGGCGATCGTGGTCGTCGGTTACCGGGCGGCGCAGGTGGTCCAGGCCCTCGAAGGGGGCGAATCGCGCGTGCGCCTCAGCTTTGCCCGGAACGGCCGTTTCCACGGTGGCGCCTCGCTCTCGCTGCGGGCCGCGCGGCCGCTCGCCGGCGATTCGCCCTTCCTGCTCCTGATGGCCGACCACCTGCTTTCCGCGCCCATCGTGCGGACGCTGGCGGAGTCCCCGCGAGACGGGCGCACGAGCCTCATCGCCACAGACGCCTCCCAGTGGCCCGATGACTACGCCGAAGAGGCGACCCGCGTCTCCCTCGTCCCGCGAACCAGGAAGGTTGCCGCCATCGGCAAGGGACTGGCGCGCTGGGACGCGCTCGACACCGGCGCGTTCCTGCTGTCGTCGGCCGCCTGGAACGCCGTCGATGCGGTGGCCGAGGATTGCGAACTGAGCGTCATCTGCTCCGAACTGGCCCGCCGGGGCGAACTCGAAGCCGTCGATGTCTCGGGCGAACCGTGGTACGACGTCGATACCGCCGAGGACCTGCTTGCCGCCCGCCAGATGGTGGCCGGGGGCGCCCGGTGACCTACGACGGGACAGTTTCGCGGTACCTGAACCGGCGGCTGAGCCGCCCGGCCGCGCACGCCCTCAGGGGAACTCCGCTGACACCGAACGCGGTGACCGCCTTCACCGTCCTCCTCGCCTTCGCGACGGGCGGGATGATCGCGGCAGGCTGGAACATCGCCGGCGGCATCCTCATCCAGGCGGTCAGCGTGATCGACGGCGTGGACGGCGAACTCGCGCGCCTGAAGGCCCAGGCCACCCGCTTCGGCGCCGTCTTCGATGCCGTGACCGACCGCTACGCCGACGCCGCCATGCTTGCCGGGATGACGGTCTTCGCGGTTCGCTTTGAGGACTTCGCACACGCCGAGTTCGCCGGGATGCTGGCCGTGTCCGCGGCGCTCATCGTCAGTTACAGCCGCGCACGGATCGAAGCCGACCTGCCGGATGTCGCCGCCGGGGGCCGGCTCGATTCGGTCTTCGGGTTGGCCAGCCGGGATGTTCGCCTGCTCATCGCGGCGATCGGTACGGTGGCCGGGCAATGCTACTGGACGCTCATCATCCTGACTGTCATTTCGGCAGCGACCATCGCATGGCGGCTGGCCTACCTGCGCGTCACGGTCGGCGCGCGGCGGTACGAGTAGGCCGCTACCGCTCCCAGCGAAGGCGCACCGGGCCGCCGGTATCGCGCACCTCGATGAGCACCGTCGCCGCGCCGCCCTTATGGTCGAAGTCGACCTCGAGGTCCTGCGGCTTGTCGCCGTTCGCGGCCTCGGCGACGAGTTTGTCGTCGACCCAGACTTTCACCGCGCCATCGACCTGCAGCCGGAAGCGGTTCTCGCCCGCGGCGGCTTCCACGCGATTCGATGCCTTCATGCTCCACGCGTCTGGCTTGAAGTCGGGGAACGGCCGATCCGGGATATCGAAATCGAGCCCGGCGACGAAGCCTTCGCCCGAACGGTAGTCGCTGCCGGACGCGGACTGTTCGTAGTAGGTAACGAGCCACTGCTCCTGCGGCGGTTCGACCACGTGCACCGGCACCGGTGTGGCTGTCGCCGGGGGCGTCGGCGTGACGGTATCGCCGAGGGAGATGGTCGCCACCGGGCCACCGGTATCACCCTCGGTCGAGGTGGGGTCGAAGAACACCCAGCCGAGGACGAGGGCAAGGACAAGCGCGCCGAGGGCAACGTATTCGCGGACGCCGAGGCCGAGCACGCTCTCCAGTGTCTTTCCCCGGACGCCTCACTGGCAAAGCGGGCGGCAAGCGCGCGAAAAGGCGGCAGGCGGCGATCCTGAACGATGACGGCGGTTTTACGTAACTCGGGAAATCCCCGGTTCCCTGTTTCGCAGGCCCGAACCAAACTGGCCTGATGCGGAAATTCAACACGCTCGCGCTCGCTTTCACGGGGCTGGCGCTTCTCCTCGGCACGCTCGGCGTCGCGTTCGCGGCGAATACGGCCGCGCCGCAACTCACCCGCCAGGCAGTGGTCCCCGGCCTCGCCGGCGACAGCAGCGTCCTCAGCCCCGGGCAGACGAGCACGCCGACGCCGCCACCCTCAGGTTGCGCCGGCCTGCGCACGCCAATCAAGATCCTCGCCGATGCCGATGCCGGGTTCTCGCGCGACCCAGTCCCGGCCGCCTTCTCCGAACTCGCACTGGCCACGCGGCCAGGCGGCATTACCGACAGCACCGCGCGCATCCTCCCGTTCGAAGGGCGCGTGGTCGAGATCACGGCAACGCTCGTCGGCTTCCGGCGCACCGCCGGGGGCGGCATGGAACTGGTCATCACCCAGGGTTCCGGCGGCGACATTATGGCCGCCTCGTTCCCATCGGCAGCCTGCCTCGCGCCCGCGGCCGATGCCGACCGCGCCGCTTCGAACACGGCCAGGTTGGCCCTCATCCAGGCCTGTGGCACCGCGCCCGACAGCGGCATCTTCAAGCCTCTCGGCGGGACCGCGACCATCCGCGGCGTGCCCTTCTGGGGTTCCCCGCGCAGTGACGGCTACGGCGCGCCCTCCGGGATCGAACTCGGCCCGGTGCTCGGCTTCGAATTCAACCCGGCAACCTCGTGCGACGCCGACGCTTCGAAGACGCCCTACCCGACGGCAACGAGCACGCCAGTCCTCCAGGAGATGACCATCAACGTCAGCCCGGCGCAACCGTACCCCGGCCAGGACGTGACGGTGACAATCAACACCATCCCCACCGTGGTGGGCCGCTCCTGCTCGTTCAAGATCTACGATTCGACCTCGACAACCGTGGCCGAGGGTACAACCCTCACCAACGCGGAAGGCAAAGCCATCTTCCACACCACGCTCCCAGTGACGACAGCCCTTGGGAACGGCGGCGCGACGCCGTACTGCGTGGGCGGCAACACCGACGGTTCGTTCCTGCTGCGAGTGGTGGCGGCGCCGTAAGTCAGGCGGCCGGCGGCTCTTCGCCAACCGGGTCGAGCCGCTCGGCAAGCTGGATGCGGTCCATCAGTTCGCGGCGGGTGACGAGACCGACCATGCGGCCGTCTTCAAGCACCGGCACCTGGTTCAGCCCCTTTTCGCCGAGGAGGACGAGCACTTCGACCGCCGGTTGCGCAGCGTTCACCGTGATGACGTTGCTGCGCGGAGTCATGATGCGCTGCGCCGGAACCTGCGCCCATGAGTCACGCGGGACGCGGCGGACATCACTCACAGTGATGACGCCGAGAACGGCGCCGTCGTTCGCCACCATCACGGCGCGCTCGCCCTTGCCCACCATGTAGTCGTGGACGATTTCGGAGACAGGCGTACCGGGGGTGACGCTCGGGAACTCGGCCTGCATGACGTCTCGGGCGGTGAGCCGGCGCAGGACGCCTTCGAGCTGGAGGTTCGCTGCCTCACCACGGGCGGCGCCGAGCAGGAACCAGCCGATGAACGCAAGCCAGAGCCCATCGAGCAGGCCCCCGGCAAGGAGGATGAAGAAGCCCGCGATGATCAATCCGTAGCCGAACAGTTCACCGACCGACGAGGCCACGCGGGTGGCCTGGCGGAAGCTGCCGCTGCGCTTCCAGGCGATGGATCGCAGCACCCGTCCGCCATCGAGCGGGAACCCGGGCAGGATGTTGAAGATCCCCAGCGCGAGGTTCACGAAAGCCAGGTAGAAGAGGATGGCCTCGGCCTTCTCGCTCATCTCGCGGAAAGCGAACCCGAGTCCCGCCGAAACAAGCGCAATGAGGATGCTCGTCGCCGGGCCGGCCGCCGCAATCTGGAACTCCTCCCCGGCCGTGGCCGGCTGGCGGGACATGTGCGACATGCCGCCGAAGATGAACAACGTGATGCGCGGGACCGGCAACCCGCGGTGGCGGGCGACCAGCGCGTGGGCCATTTCGTGGATGAGCACCGTGACAAAAAGGAGCACAGCCGAACTGATACCCACCGCCCAGTAGGCGAACGTGCTCCACGACCTGTAGTGGTCCGGGAAGAAGGTGTCGCTGAGCGACCAGGCGACAAACCCGAGGATGAGCAGCCACGACGGGTGGATTTCGATATCGATCCCGGCGATGCGGGCCACGCGGTACGCTCTTCCCATAGCAGTACGCTACGTGAGCGGCGGGCCGTCCGCCAGTGGGTCAGCGCTGGCCGGCGAGTCTTCGCCCGCCGAAGACGGCGAGACAGAGCGCCGCGGCGCCCCAGAGCAGGCCCCCGGCGACGTCGCTCGGCCAGTGCGCGCCGATGGCCATCCGCGACGGCCCGGCGAGCACGATGACGACGCCGAGGAAGACGCGCAGGGCAGCGCCTGGTCCCCTGCCGATGAGCGCCGGCGCCACAACGGCCAGCGCGCCGTAGATGAGCACATCGCCGAAGACGTGGCCGCTGGGAAAGCCGTAGCCGGAGAATTCTGCGGTTACCCGGACGTGGAAGTCCGTCGAGGGCCGTTCGGCCTGGGCCATCTGCTTCAGCGGGCTACTCAGCAGGCGCAGGCCAAGGGCGAGGAGCACGGTCCACGCCGCTGCAAGACGCGCTCCCCTGCTCCCGCCGCGAGTGCCGAGTCGCGGTCCGAAGGCGGCGAGGATAAGCGCGGCCAGCGCCATCCCCAACTGCCACCACGGCTTGCCGAGGGCGTTGACCCAGCCCTCGTTCCGGTCCAGCAGACGGACGCCCTGGAACTCCCGGATGATGCGCACGTCCCAGGGCATGGGCGTCCCGTGCCAGGCCACGAGCAGGGTGAGCACGAGGGCCAACCCGCCGCACCAGGCGGCAACCCGGAGCAGGTCCCGCGGCATTGCCAGCATCGTCAGGGGTTCGCCAGTGGGCGGGCTGCCCACGCTTCCCACGTGGCCCACGCCAGCTTGTTCGAACCGTCGCTCTTGCGCAGGCCGATGTCCTTGAAGACCGAGGTTGCGCCGGTGCTGGCGAACGACGGATCGAGGGCGGCGAACCAGATGACCAGGCTGAAGCCGAGCCGGTTCGACTCGTCGAGCAGGCGCGTGAGGTAGGCCTGCTGGTCGGCCTCCGTGCCCACGGTCACGCGGCCCTCGACCGGCGCAGAGGCATAGCCGGTCTCGGAGATGATGATCTCGCCGGGCCAGTGGTCTTTCAGCTGAGAGTAGTAGTCGGGGCGGATGTCGGCGGCGCTCTTCGCCTCGCCGAGGAAGGGGTAGGTGCTGATTGCGAGCACGTCCATCCGCCCGTGGAACCGTTCGAGCAGGTTCCAGCGCGGGGCGTGGACGTCGCCGAACGCGCCTTCGAGGTCTTCGAGCTGGAACGTGGGGAAGACCTTCGTGTTCGGGCTATTCCCCTTCACCACGTCGTAGGCCTCGCTGTACGCCTGCAGGTAGGCTTCGAACTGCTCCGGCGCGCGCTCGTAGGTCATGTTCACTTCAACCCCGAGGGCCATGTAGGCCGGCTGGTAGTTCTTCGCGATGTACGCGGCGTAGGCGACGAAGGCCTCGCGCACGTTCGGGTCCTTGAAGCCGGCCTGGGGATCCACCGAGGGCGGCAGGTTCGCGAGGCGGCTGCGCTGCACCACCCCGTCGGTCGGGTCGATGGCGTAGACCAGTTCGAGGCCGTACTGCTTGAGGAGCGCGGTTTCGAGGCGGGTGCTGTCGGCGGTCTGCTTCGAAACTTCGCCGCCGGGCATAAAGTCCTCCCACGGCGGCGTGCGCTGGACGAGGATGGCGTCGGCGTACTGGGCGGCGGTGGCGAATGCCTGGATGTACGACTCGCTCGTGCGCTCCGGCGGCAGCGAACTGAAGCCCAGGCGAACCGTCCGCGGCTCGCCCGAACGCTCTGCGCGGACCACCGTGGGGCCGGGGCCAGCCGGGCTTTCAGTAGCCGTCGGCGCCGCTGCGTCCTTCCCGCCGCAGCCCGCGAACAGCGCAGGCGCGAGCACGCAGAGCGCTGCTACAATCGCGGCGGCAGGGGTGCGGAAGCGGTCGGTGATGGCCATTCGGTCAGTGTTCCTCGGCGCGGTGCTGCTCGGGCTGGTAATCGGCGGGGGATACGTGGGCGTGGGCTGCCTGGCCCGCAACCTGGGCGATAACGGCGCCGCAACCCCGGTGGTCGATGACACGCCCGGTTCGCCCGGGGCCACGGCGGCGAACTTCGCGCGGACCTGGACGGCCGGCGATTGGAACGCGCTCTTCCAGCTGCTTTCCCCCTCGGCTCAGCGCGCCTACCCCCTCGAGGTATTCAGCGAAACCTACGAGCGATTCACCCAGGAACTGACGCAGGTTTCGCTCACGGCAACCGTCGCTTCGGCCTCTCCCGGCCAGGCAACGCTGGCCGTCCGGCTCGCTACAGCCTATTTCGGAGACCTCGAATACACCACAACGCTTAACCTCTCCGAGACCCCGGGCGGCTGGCTGGTCGACTGGCAACCTACGGCTATCAGCCCCGAGATGACGGGTGGCAGCGAGTTCAAGAGCACGATCCAGCGGCCGGTGCGTGGCTCCATCCTGGATCGCAACGGCCAGCCCCTCGCGGTCACGAAGGACCTGCGCACACTCGGCCTCAACCGTTCACTCGTGCGCGACCAGGCAGCGCTGCGGACGGCGCTCATCGCGTTCGGGTTCACCGAGGCCCAGGTCGATGGCGCGCTCAACAGCGGCGCGGGACCGTCCCAGCGGGTGCGCGTCGGCCCCGTTTCGGACGAGAAAGCCGAAGAGGCGATCACGACCCTGCGGAACATCCCCGGCGTGGTCCTCTACTTCGAATCCCAGCGGGTGCACCCTCTCGGCGCGGCGGCGGCACACGCCGTTGGCTACACCCGCGAGTTCACCGCTGAAGAACTGGCCCAGCGCCGCGGCACCGGCTACCGCGTGGGCGACCGCACCGGCGCAACCGGCCTCGAAGCGGCGACGGACGAGGTCCTCGCCGGCTCCATTGGCGCCGAACTGCGGGTCATCGACCCATCGGGCCAGGTGAAGAAGACCGTCCTCAGCCGGCCGTACCGCCAGGGCGCCGACGTCACGACCACGCTTGATTCGGCGACACTGGTGGCCGCCTACCAGCGGCTCGGGACCCGGTCGGGCGCGGCCGTCGTCATTGACCCGCGTTCGAACGCCATCCTGGCGCTGAACAGTTCGCCGTCCTTCGATCCCGACGCCTTCGAGCGCAACGACGGCCCGGCACTGGCGGCGATCACCGCCGACAGCCGCGGGCCACTGGCGAACCGCGCGACGACCGGGCTGTACTCGGCGGGCTCCACGTTCAAGCTCGTGACCGGCGCGGCGGGGCTCCTCTACGGCGGCTACAAGGTGACCGACCGGCTCGAGTGCGGCGCCACCTGGTCCGGCGTCGACCCGCCGCGGCGGAACTGGGAAGGCGGCCAGGGCATGCTGACCATCGCCGAAGGGCTGATGCGGTCCTGCAACCCGGTCTTCTACGAAATCGCCCTCACGCTCTACAACAACACCGACGGCGCGCTCAGCCAGACGGCCCGGATGTTCGGCTTCGGCTCGCCCACGGGCGTGAAGGGGCTCTCTGAGGAAGGCGGCCTTGTCCCGGACGCACAGCAGAAGAAAGCGAAGACCGGCCAGCCCTGGTACCCGGGCGACGAGGTGAACCTTGGCATCGGCCAGGGCGACCTGCTGATCACACCCCTACAACTGGCCAACGCGTACTCCACCTTCGTGGCCCGGCAACTGCGGACGCCGGTGCTGGTCGCGGGCGAAAAGCCACTCGTCCGCGGCGACCTGCCGCTGAACGACGAGCAGTGGAACCTGCTGATGAGCGGCCTCCGGCTGGTGACCAGCGCGCGGGGGACCGCGTCGGCCGCGTTCGCCCTCGCCGGCTATACGAACTTCGCCGGCAAGTCCGGGACAGCTGAGGACGCGGGCGCGCAACAGCACGTCCTGTTCGTCGCGATGGCGCCGGCCAGCGCCCCTGCCGCCGTCGCGGCTGTGGTCCTCGATGACGGCCAGTCGGGCTCCATCGAAGCCGGTCCGATCGCGCGCGACGTGGTGCTTGCAGCGTTGCGCTAAGGTGAAGGGGGACGTTCGCGGCACGTAGATACCAATTGGCGCGCCGTGTACCGTTTGAGGCTACGGTTTTCGCCCTTTCCGTGGGCGCCCGGCTGGGACGGAAGAGAGAATGATCCGGCTACTCACGACACACCTGCGGCCGTACCGGAACTGGATGCTCGCGGTGTTTGTGTTGCAGGGCATCCAGGCCG
This sequence comes from Dehalococcoidia bacterium, assembly GCA_020853755.1. GTDB lineage: Bacteria > Chloroflexota > Dehalococcoidia > Tepidiformales > Tepidiformaceae > Amarobacter. Next base: position 16,879 of record JADYYG010000022.1, read on the forward strand.
TCGCCTCGCTTTTCCTGCCATCCCTCAGTGCGGACATCATCGACAAAGGCGTCCTCCGCGGTAACACGCACTACATCTGGCAGGCGGGCGGCGTGATGCTGGGCGTAACCGCTATCCAGGCTGCGTTCGCCATCTCGGCCGTGTATTGCGCCTCCCGGCTTTCGATGGGATTCGGCCGTGACGTGCGCACCGCCCTCTTCCACCGGGTGACCAACTTTTCGGCGAAAGAGGTCAACCTCTTCGGCGCGCCTTCGCTCATCACGCGCATCACAAACGACGTCCAGCAAGTGCAGATGCTGATCCTGATGACCTGCACGATGGTGGTCGCGGCGCCGATCACGGTCGTCTTCGGCGTCTTCATGGCCATGCGCCAGGACATCGGGATGTCGTGGCTTCTGGCGGTCAGCCTGCCGGTGCTCGTCGGTATCCTCAGTGTGGTTATTTCGAAGATGGTGCCGAAGTTCCGGCTCATGCAGGAGCGGCTCGACAACCTGAACGGCGTGCTCCGCGGCCAGATCACCGGCATGCGCGTCATCCGCGCCTTCGTCCGCGAACCGATAGAGACGCGGCGGTTCCACGAGGTCAACCAGGAACTGACCGACACGTCGCTCCAGGCCGGGCGGCTGATGGCGCTGATGTTCCCGACCATGAACCTCGTCGTCAGTTCTTCGAGTATCGCCGTCGTCTGGGTCGGCGGGCACCGCATCCAGGCGGGCGATACCTCGATCGGGGCGCTCGTCGCCTTCCTCACCTACCTCACGCTGATTATGTCCGCCGTGATGATGGCGACGATGACTGCGACGATGGCCCCGCGCGCTGCCGTCTCCGCCGGCCGCATCCAGGAAGTGCTGACGACCGACAGTTCGGTGAGGCCGCCAGCGTCACCGCGGAGCGACGTGACCGTCCGCGGCCTGCTCGAGTTCCGGGATGTCACCTTCCGCTACCCCGGCGCCGAACACCCCGTGCTCCAGGACATCACCTTCACCTCGCAGCCGGGGCAAACGACGGCCATCATCGGCAGTACCGGTTCGGGCAAGACGAGCCTGGTGAACCTGGCCGCGCGGCTTTTCGACGTCAGTTCCGGGCAGGTGCTGTTCGACGGCATCGACGTGCGCGAGATCGACCCCGAGATCCTCTGGCAGCGCGTTGGCGTGGTCCCCCAGAAGCCGTATCTCTTTGCCGGCACCGTGCGGAGCAACCTTCGCTACGGCAAGCCAGACGCCACCGACGACGAGATCTGGCAGGCCCTCGAAGTGGCCCAGGCGGCGGACTTCGTGAGCAACATGCCGGGCGGGCTCGATGCCGAAATCTCCCAGGGCGGCGTCAACGTCTCGGGCGGCCAGCGCCAGCGGCTGGCCATGGCCCGCGCCCTCGTCCGCAAGCCCGAACTCTACCTGTTCGACGACTCGTTCTCGGCGCTCGACCTCGCGACGGACGCCCGGCTCCGCGCCGCGCTCGTCCCCTACGCCCGCGATGCCAGCGTGGTCATCGTCGCCCAGCGCTTCAGCACCATCATCCACGCGGACCAGATCATCGTGCTCGAAGACGGGGAGATGGTTGGCCTCGGCACCCACGAGGAACTGCTGAAGACCTGCCAGACCTATGCCGAAATCGTGGAATCCCAGGTTGGCCAGGGGGTGCCGGCATGACCATGCGTCCGGGACCGGGACAGGCGCGGGGCCAGGGAGGGCGACCGCCCGAAGGCAGCCAATCGGGCATGCGCATGGGTTCTTTCGGCATGCCCACCGAAAAGTCCAAGAACTTCGGCGGCACAACGCGCCGGCTGCTCGGCCACCTGAAGCCGGAACGCAACCTGGTCGTCGTCGCCGTGCTCATGACCATCTGCAGCGTCTCGATGGCGGTCCTCCTGCCGAAGGTGCTGGCCAGCGGGACCGATGTCATCGTCAAAGCGGTGATGACCCGCCAGGACGTCGATTTCGACCATCTTGGGCGGCTGCTGCTGCTCGCGGCGGGGCTGCTCGCCGCCTCCTGGGCGCTCCAGTACAGCATGTCCTACCTGATGGCCGGGGTTGTCCAGCGCACGATGTACCGCCTCCGCCGGGACGTCGAAACGAAGCTGAACAACCTGCCCTTGAGCTACATCGACCGGGCGCACCGGGGCGACCTGCTCAGCCGCGTCACGAACGACATCGACAACATCGCCATGACGCTCCAGCAGACGCTCTCGCAACTCCTCATGCAGACCCTCACGCTCGTCGGCACGGTCGCGATGATGTTCTGGATCTCCTGGGAGCTCTCGCTCATCGCCTGCGTCACCATTCCGGTCTCGATGGGCCTGATGAAGGGCATCGCCGCGCGCTCCCGGCCGCGCTTCGTGGCCCAGTGGGGGCACACCGGCGCGCTCAACGCCCAGGTCGAAGAGACCTTCACCGGGCACGCCATTGTCAAGGCGTTCGGCCGCCAGCGGGAAGTCGAGCGCGTTTTCGAGCAGACAAACAACCGGCTGTACGAAGCGAGCTTCGGGGCCCAGTTCGTCTCCGGCATCATCCAGCCGGCAACAATGCTCGTCGGCAACCTGAACTTCGTCGCCATCGCCGTCATCGGCGGAATCCGCGTTGCTCACGGCGCGATGACCATCGGCGACATCCAGGCGTTCATCCAGTATTCGCGCCAGTTCTCCATGCCGATGTCCTGGATCGGCTCGATGGTCAACCAGTTCCAATCGGGCATCGCCTCCGCCGAGCGCGTCTTCGAGCTGCTCGATGCGACCGAACAGACCTCCGACGTGTCGGCATACGACCCGGCGACGGAAACGCCCGGCCGGGTCGCCTTCGAACACGTGTCGTTCTCGTACAACCCGGAGCGCCCGCTCATCACCGACCTTTCGCTCGTGGCCGAACCGGGGAGCACCGTCGCCATCGTCGGCCCAACCGGTGCGGGCAAAACGACCCTCGTGAACCTGATCATGCGCTTCTACGAACTGAACAGCGGGCGCATCACGATCGACGGCCGGGATATCGCGAAGGTGCCGCGCCAGGAGTTGCGTTCGCTCATCGGCATGGTGCTGCAGGACACGTGGCTGTTCCCCGGCACCATCCGCGAGAACATCGCCTACGGAAACCTCGACGCCACTGATGACGAGGTGCGCGCCGCCGCCCGCGCGACCTACGTCGACCGGTTCGTCCACTCCCTTCCGGACGGGTACGAGACCCGCATCGACGACGAAGGCAGCTCCGTCAGCGCGGGCGAACGCCAGCTCATCACCATCGCACGGGCGTTCCTCGCCGACCGGCCCATCCTGATCCTCGACGAGGCGACGAGTTCCGTGGACACCCGCACCGAAGTGCTCATCCAGCACGCGATGGCGGCGCTGCGCACGAACCGCACGAGCTTCGTCATCGCCCACCGGCTTTCCACCATCCGCGACGCCGACACGATCCTGGTGATGGAGAACGGCCAGATTGTGGAGCAGGGCAACCACGCCGAACTGCTCGCCCGCGGCGGCGCTTACGCGAACCTGTACAACGCCCAGTTCGCCGGCGAAGTCGAAGAAGTGGCGTAGGCCGTCGCCAACCCACCACGACACCCCTTTCGCCAAGGCCCGCGCGTAAGCAAGGGCACGGTTCCACCACCACTCCCGCCAGGCATGCACCACAGCGCGTAAAGCGCCACCACGCAGGGAACCGCGCACGGCAGTAAGCGGATCGTGGCGTGCGCCAACGGTGGCCGTCCGGTCGAACCTTGGGCGCTTGCCGAGGGGTTGGGCCTCCCTGACGGTCGGATCTATGTGGGCGTTCGCGCCGCATCACCGGCGTCCGAGGTGGCTACCGGCTGACAGCGTGGCCCGTGGGCGATCCGCTCGCTGCCGCGCGCGGTTCCCTTACCACCACCACTTCGCCACCCCCCGCCTGTACGTGGCTGCCCCGCTACACTGGGCGCATGAAGTTCGCCATCGTCCGCTTCCCCGGGACCTGGAGCGACCGTGACTGCTATCACGTCCTCCACAACGTGCTCGAACAACAGGCCGAGATCATCTGGCACCGCGAGACCGACCTCTCGCGCTTCGACGCCGTGGTCCTGCCCGGCGGCTTTTCGTATGGCGACTACCTGCGCACCGGCGCCATCGCCCGGTTCTCGCCGGTCATGGAAGCGGTCACCACGTTCGCCGAAGCCGGAAAGCCGGTCATCGGCATCTGCAACGGGTTCCAGGTGCTGTGCGAAAGCCACCTCCTGCCCGGCGCGCTGATTCGCAACCAGAGCCTGCAGTTCCGCTGCGAATGGGCGTATTTGCGGCGCGAGGGCGGCGCCACCCCCTGGGCCGACGGCATCCGCGACGGCGAGGTCATCCGCGTGCCCATCAGCCACGGCGAGGGCAACTACTTTGCCGACAACCGCACACTCGACGAACTCGAACTGCGCGGGCGCGTCGTCTTCCGGTACTGCGAAGCCAGCGGCGAAGTAACGCCGGCCTCGAACCCGAACGGCAGCGCCCGCAACATCGCGGGCATCATCAACGCCCGTGGCAACGTCCTCGGCATGATGCCCCACCCGGAACGTGCCGGCGAAGAGTTGGTCGGCGGCAGCGACGGCAACCGGATGTGGGAATCGCTCATCGGCCAGGCGGTCGCGGCAGTGCGGTAGCTGCTGGCGTCGCGGGGCTCGGTCCCCGCTTGCTGGCGCGCGATTGGCGGGGTGGTTCGTAAGCGGGCGCGGAGGCCCGCGACTCCAGTTCCTTGCAATTCTTTACACAACAGTGTGAGCGGGCGTACAACATGGCCACGGCGCGGGTCCGGTTCACGCGGCCGGCCGAGGAGCTCAGAGAGATGAGCGTGTCTGCCCCCGCCTACCCGTTCGCCCTCGACGTCGACCCACCAGAGAAGCAGAGCCGCCTGACGGTGTTCTTCCGGCTCATCATGCTCATCCCTCACGCCATCATCCTCGAGTTCCTGCTCGCCGCCGCCTACGTCGTGATGATCCTCGCCTGGTTCATCATCCTCATCACCGGGAAGCTGCCGGGCGGCCTGGGGAACTTCGTGCTCGGCTCGTTGCACTGGCTGACCCGCTACGGCGGTTACGCCTGGCTGCTGACCGGCAAGTACCCGCCGTTCGCACTCGGCGAAGACAGCAATTACCCGGTTCGTCTCTCCGGAGAGGTGCAAACCGAAGGCCGAAGCCGGGTCACGGTGTTCTTCCGGATGCTGATGATCATCCCGCACGTCATCGTGCTGTACTTCCTCAACATCGCGCTCAGCGTGGTCGTGCTCATTTCGTGGATCGTCGCCCTGTTCACGGGGTCCGTGCCGGCCGGGCTGCACGGCTTCATCGCCGGGTTCCTGCGCTGGCAGACGAGGCTCGGCGCCTACGCGATGCTCCTGACCGACCAGTACCCGCCATTCAGCATGAGCTAGTGCCGAAGGGCGCTTCGAGTACGATCTGGTTCGCGGCCGATTCGGCCCTCGGAGCGCCCCGATGAGCACGCCGCCCGGCGAAGAAGGCCCGTCCACCAACCCGCCCGCGGGCGAAACGTGGTCGTGGGAGTCTCATGGTCCCGGTGATCGTCCTCCAGCGGCGCCCGGCACGCCCGAGCTACCGGAAACGCCGGGCCTTCGCTGGGAGGGCGGCGCGCCCACTTCGCCCGATGCACCGCCGGCGCCAGCCGCGCCGGGCAAGGTCGACCCGTTCGCATCGACCGTTGTCACCGGGACCCTCGACGCAGCTCCCACTCCGGCGCCGGCCGAAGAGGGCTACCCGGCCCGGTTCGACGTCGAATACCCCGACCGGCTGAGCCGCTGGAAGGCGCTCCTCCGGCCGTTTCTCGTGCTGCCGCCGCTTCTCGCTGCCTCGCTCATCTACTACCTGCTCTACCTCGGTGTCCTCGCCGGGTACATGACGGTCTTCTGGAAGAAGAAGTACCCCGACTGGCTGTTCCAGGCGAACGCCGGCGCGATGGGCTTCCTCGCCCGGACAACCGCCTACGCGCTGCTCCTCACGGACCGCTACCCGTCGTTCGGACCCGAAGGTTCGCCCGTACGGCTGGAGTTCGACCAGCCGCCATCCGGGCGCCTGAGCCGATGGCGCGTCCTCTTCTGGAAAAGCGTGCTCCTCTTCCCGATGGCCATCGTGCTGTACTTCCTCTGGCTCGCGGTGATGGTCGTGAGCGTGCTCGCCTGGTTCGCTGTCCTCATCACCGGCAGCCACCCGCGCGGGCTGTTCCAGTTCAGCGTGGGCGTGCAGCGCTGGTCGTGGCGCATGCTCGCCTACCAGTCCTCGTTCAACGACCGCTACCCGCCCTACGCGCTTTCGAACGACGCCGGGCCTGGGAGCAAGGGTTCAGTCGTTATCAATGGCGTCATTGGCGGCGTGCTGGCGGCCGGCTACGCGGCGCTCATCATTGCGGCCATCGCCACCGCGAACGACCACGCCACGGAACGGGTGAGCTATGCCCAGCTGCTCGCTGGGCGCGGCCAGGTGTCCCACCACTTCGACTCCGGCGGCGGAGACGGCGTGACGCTCCGGCTCACCAGCGCCGTCGACCCCGGTGACGAACTCATCCAGATCATCCGCCCGGCAAGGGGCGAGCGAATTGTGGTGGTTCGCTGGACCGTTTCGAACGAATCGAACCTGAGCGCGCAGATCGCCGGCGGCGCAGCACGGATGGAATACCGCTATAGCGACCGTGGCAAGACGAAGACGAAGACTGAAGACGCCGAATTCATCGGCGTGAACAACGTCTCGGCGCCTGCGATGCTCCGCGAAGGCGGGGACGCCGTCGTCCAGGCGGTCTTCGTCGTGCCGGATGACGCCGAGCCAACAGCGATCTGGTTCCAGGACGGCTTCGCGCATGGCGGCGTGAAGTACGAACTCCGCTGAGCGGCCGCGCACCCCGAAACGGCAAAGCCCCGTACCATTAGGCCCATGCCAGTTGACCAGGCCGCCCTCGACGCCGTCGCCCTTTCCCGAGCCGAATATGACGTGCTCGTCCAGCAACTCGGCCGCGAGCCGAACGAAGTCGAACTCGGGATGTTCGGCTCTCTCTGGAGCGAGCATTGCGGCTACAAGAACAGCAAGCCGCTGCTCAAGCTGTTCCCCTCCGGCGGCGACCACATCCTGACCAAAGTTGGCGCCGAAAACGCGGGCGCGATCGACATCGGCGATGGGCTGTGCGTGGTCATGAAGGTCGAATCGCACAACCACCCGTCCGCCATCGAGCCGTACCAGGGCGCAGCCACCGGTGTCGGCGGCATCGTCCGCGACATCTTCGCGATGGGGGCGTACCCGGTCGCCATCCTCGATTCGCTCCGCTTCGGCCCGCCGGATGACCCGCAGAACCGCTTCCTCTTCGACGGCGTCGTTGCCGGTATTGGTGGTTATGGCAACTGCCTGGGTATCCCAACCGTCGGCGGCGAAGTCCACTTCGCTTCCGCCTACAACGGCAACCCGCTGGTCAACGCGATGTGCGTCGGTATTGCCCAGACTGCCCGACTCCAGAGCGCCCGCGCCACCGGCGAAGGCAACGTCCTCCTCCTCGTCGGCGCCGATACGGGCCGGGACGGCATCCACGGCGCGAGCGGCCTCGCCAGCCGCACGGACCCGGAGGCGCGCTTCGAAGAGATGCGCCCGGCGGTCCAGGTGGGCAACCCGTTCATGGAAAAGCTCCTGATGGAGGCCTGCTACGAACTCGCCTCGGAGCACGGCGACTGGATCGTCGGCCTCCAGGACCTGGGCGCGGCCGGCCTCACCAGTTCGGTCGTCGAATGCTGCGCGAAGGGCGGCTCCGGCGCGATCCTCGACCTCGAAAACGTGCCGCGCCGCGAACAGGGCATGACCCCGTACGAAGTGATGCTGTCCGAGAGCCAGGAGCGCATGCTCGTGGTCGCCCGGAAGGAGCACGTCGACGACGTGAAGGCGCTCTTCGACCACTGGGAACTGCACTGCGAACCCATCGGCGTGGTCACGAACACGCGCGAGGTGGTCATCCGGGAGCACGGCGTCGAAGTCGCCCGGGTGCCGTTCGACATCGCGACCGAGCCGCCGCAATACCGCCGCAACGGCGTGCGCCCGCAAGAGCTGGCAGCGCTCAACACCTTCGACCTTGGTTCGCGGCCGGACCTTCGGCCTGCCGAGGCGACCGATGTGCTCCTTCGCCTGCTCGCCCGCCCGAACATCGCTTCGAAGCGGGGCGTCTTCCGCCAGTACGACCACCAGGTGCTCAACAACACAGTCGTCCCGCCCGGCGGGGACGCGGCCGTGCTCCGCGTGCCGGGGACGAACAAGGGCTTCGCCGTCACGACGGACTGCAACGGCCGCCTCTGCTACCTCGACCCCTACGCAGGCGGCGCCATCGCCGTCGCCGAAGCGGCGCGCAACGTGGTCTGCACCGGCGCGACGCCGGTCGCCGTGACCGACTGCCTGAACTTCGGCAACCCGGAGAAGCTGGACGTCTATTACACGCTCGAACACGCCGTCCGGGGCATCGCCGAAGCGTGCCTCGTGTTCGGCACGCCCGTGGTCAGCGGCAACGTCTCGCTCTACAACGAAACGCAGGGCCGCCCGGTCTACCCGACGCCGGTGATCGGCATCCTCGGCATCATGGACGACGTTTCGAAGGCGCTCCGGGCCGGGTTCGAAGCGGCGGACCGCGAGATCTGGCTGCTCGGCGGGGGCCTCGAACAGAGTGTCGATGCGCTGGCCGGGAGCGAGTACCTCGAAGCCATTCAGGGGATGGTGGCTGGCCTTCCGCGCATCAACCTGGAGGCCGAACGGCGGCTCCAGCAGCTGGTTCTGCGCGCCCACAGCGAGGGCCTGCTCGCTTCGGCCCACGACTGCTCCGACGGCGGCCTCGCGGTCGCGCTGGCCGAGTGCGTAATGCTTGGCGGGCACGGGTTCACGGGTGAGGCGGCGTTCACGGCCGGCCGGCTCGATGCGGCGCTCTTCGGCGAAGGACAGGGCCGGATCGTGGTGAGCCTCCAGCCGGGTTCAGCCGACCGCCTGCGCACGCTGGGCGCCGAAACCGGTGTCCCGGTGGCGAAGCTGGGCCAAACCGCCAGAGGCAGCGAATTCACGCTGGGCCCCATCACGACGAACGCAGCGGCGATGCTGGCGGCGTACGAATCCCTGCTGTAGCCCCCTGGTCAGTAAGGGAACCGCGAACGGAAGTGAGTGGATCGTGTCGCGCGCGGACAGTCGCGCGGTAGCCTGCGAGAAGTCGTGCCGGGCTGCTGCCTGGCCACCCTCCCGACTTCCGCCAAGGCCCGCGCGTAAGCAAGGGCGTGGTACTACACACCACCTCGGCAGGCGGCAGCCTGTGACGTGTCACGCCGGGCTGCCGCCGGCCGCCTCGCCTTGCTGACGATCCGCTCACTGCCGTTCGCGGTTCCCTCGCCCGTGGTGGATCGTGCGGCGTGGTAAAATGTCAACCGGGTTGCTGTTCGGGACATGCCCTTGCTTACGCGCGGGCCTCGGCGAAAGTGCCGGTGGGTGTGAACGGCTCACACCACCGCTATCTGAACCTCCGGGTTGCGGCGCTCCACCACGTTTTCGAGGCGGGTCCGGACGGCCTGTTCGAGTGCCTCGCTGCCGGTCGGGACGATGTACAGGTTCCGGGTGCGGACGGCTTCGAACACCAACTCCCCGATCTCAGCCGGCTGCATCATCTGGTCGCGCATGGCATTCAGCATCGCCCGGCGCTGTTCGCCTTCAGGCGAGGCCGCGACCTCGGATTCGCCGTACGCAGACTGGCGGTTGCGCCCCGAGTCGTAGATGTTCGTGTTCACGAAGCCGGGGCAGAGCACCGAAACGCCGATGTTGTGGCCGGCCCGCCCGAGTTCGTAGTACAGCTGCTCGGAGAGGGCGACAACGCCGAACTTCGCCACCGTGTACGGCCCGCCAACCGCTCCGCTGACCAGTCCGGCGACCGAGGCCGTGTTCACGATGTGCCCCTGCTGGCCGCCCGCAATCATCCGCGGCACAAAGCTGCGGATGCCGTGGACGACGCTCCACAGGTCCACATCGATGACCCACTCCCAGTCCTTCTGCGAGAGCTCCCAGCACGCACCGGGGCTGCCGGCGACGCCCGCGTTGTTGCACAGCACGTTGACGTGCCCGAACCGTTCGAACGACTTCGCCGCCAGCGCTTCGACGTCTTCGGCCTTCGCGACGTCGGTGCGGACGGGCATGACCTTCACGCCCTTCGCGGCGATGGCAGCTTCGGCCATGGCCAGCGGTTCGGCCTCGATATCACCGAGGACGATGTTCATGCCGGCTTCGGCGAAGCGGTGGGCCATGGCGAGCCCGAGCCCGCTGGCGCCGCCAGTGACGACGGCGGTTCCCCCTTCGAATTGTTCCATCCCAGTTCCTCCTGTGGGCGGGGACTATACCGGTAGAGCGGTTCACCCTGCGCGGCTGTTCGGGCATACTGGCCGGTACGTCCGCCGGGCTCCCCGCCCATTCGGCAAGCGAATCTGTTCCCCGGGTGACAAACCAATGCCACGGCATCCCAACCAGGTCCTCTTCGAGGGAGAGAAGCCTTTCCCCATCATCCCTACCTGCGAGCACTTCGCGGGCACTGAAGAGCGCATCACCAAGGCGCTCGACCTGCAGAATCGCATGGGCGGCGTGTTCGACATCACCATGGACTGCGAAGACGGCGCCCCCACCGGCGCGGAGAAAGCGCACGCCGAGATGGTGGTTCGCATGCAGAACAGCGCCGGTAACCAGCACAACATGTCCGGCGTCCGCATCCATGACTACACCAACGAGCACTGGAAGCAGGACATCGACATCGTCGTCCCGGGCGCGGGCGAACGCGTCGCCTACATCACCATCCCGAAGACGGTGAAGGCAACCCAGCTGGCCGAGATGATCGATTACGTTCGAAACACGACGGCCCGCGCCGGAATCAAGCGCGAAATCCCGATCCACGCCCTCATGGAGACGCACGGCGCGCTCCGCGAGATCTGGCAGATCGCCGAACTGCCGAACATCCAGGTGCTCGACTTCGGCCTGATGGACTTCGTGAGCGCGCACCACGGGGCTATCCCGTCGACCGCCATGCGCTCCCCGTTCCAGTTCGACCACGCCCTTCTGCACCGCGCGAAGGCCGAGATGGTGGCCGCAGCCCTCGCCAACGGCATCGTCCCGGCGCACAACGTGACCCTCGAACTGAAGGACGTCGACTTCATCTACAACGACGCCCGCCGCGCCCACGAGGAGTTCGGCTTCCTCCGCCAGTGGAGCATCTACCCGGCCCAGATCGAACCGATCACGCGCGCCATGGCGCCGACCAACGACGAGATCGAAGAGGCCGAGGCGATCCTGCTCAAGGCCTACGACGCCGACTGGGGCCCCATCCAGCACGACGGGAACCTCCACGACCGGGCAACGTACCGGTACTACTGGGAGCTCCTGCAGCGGGCCCGCATCCAGAACGTCGCGCTGAGCGCCGAAGTGACCGGCCGGTTCTTCAGCGAGGCCGTCACGGCCTGACCTTCGGCCCTCGCTTCACGAGACTCGGCCCCGGGACACCCCGGGGCCGTTTTCGTTCGTCTCGAACGCCGCTACTGGCCTGGCTTCCAGACCATGAGGAGCGTGACGCCGATGACCGACAGGCCGAGGAACGCGCCGGTGAGCTTCATCCGGTTCGCAACAGCGAGGTAAGCCGCAGGAAGTGTTGCGGTCTCGGCAACACCAACCAACGAATCGACGGCCGCCTCCACGTTCTTCCGCTGCACGACCGCGCCAACAACCATCGCTGCGAGGAACCATGCGATGGCAGCGATGAGCCAGCCGGGAAAGTCGTCCTTGTAGCCGGTGCGGTCATCGAAGATGAGCCCGATGCCGACGAGGGCCACGAGAACACTGCCCGGGACGATGACGATCTTCTCGAGGTGCTGGCTGAACTCGAGGGCCATGCGGGTGGCGCCGACGCCGCGCTTCTCGCTCCAGGCCTGGAGGAACGGCAGCGCGAAGGTCACGCCGAAGGCGATGATGGAGATGGTGATGTGGAGGAAGATCTGAATCTCGTAGCCATCCATGTCCGTGATAAATCCTTCCTTGTTGAATCACCCATCAGAGTACGCAGAAGGATGACGTGTGCAAGTGGTACGGCATTCGCGACAGTCTGCCGACAACCATGGCGTGATGAAGTTGTGGTGGCCGGGTGCGCTCGTCGCGGTCAGCCTGGCGTTTTTCGGTGCGGTCCGCCCGGGGGAAACGGCCGTGCCTCGCCCGGTGCTTGCCGGCGGCGCGGCCGCGGGGGGCAGTGCGCTGCTCGCGAGCGTCGCCGCGGCGGTGGCCGTCCGACGCCGGGAACCGGGAACGCCGCTTGCTGATGGTGGACTCTTCGCCGCCGCACGTACGTGGAAGCCGGGCGACCCCGCTCCACTCCAGCGCTGGACGGCCGACCTGGTGAGCGAACGGGCGGCCGCCCACGCCGGCCGTGTGGCCGACCTTTGCCAGCGGCTCGCCGAGCAACTCGCCATCCGCAGCGATGAAGCGGACGAACTGGCGCTGGCCGCCTTCGCCCACGTCGCACCGATGGCGTTCGCGGTCACCGACGGCGCCTGCACTGCCTATGGCGAGGAAGCGCTGGTGCTGGCCACCGCAGCGGTGAAACAGGCCGGCCGTCCATCAGCCGCGGTCATCCTCGCCCAGGCCGGCGAACGCTGGGACGGTTCCGGCGGGCCGTATGGGCTCAGCGGCGAAGCGCTCCTCATGCGGGGGCGCATCCTGGCCACGGCCTGCGCCTTCGATCATGCCTCTGCCGGCGGGCTCGAACAGGGCCTCGCGGTGATCCGCGAAGGCAGTGGCACCGCCTTCGACCCGGTGGTCGCAGGCGAACTCCTCGAACTCTTCCGCGAACCCTGGCAACTCCGGGTGGCGGCCTGAGATGGGGCCCGGCAACCCTGTTTTCCGCAGGCGGCCAGACGAATTTGAAGATAGTCCGGAGCACCCGGATGCAACCTTCACGTCACCTAACCGCTTCGGAGCAGACAGGCGGATGTCGTCTCACCACTCGTTCAAGCCCCACCTGCCCCTCCTCGCCCTTGCCGGCTGCGTCATCGCGCCGGTGGCCGTGCCGCTCGTCATCCTGTCGCAGGTGCTCCGACCGGGGCTTCTCTCGCTCACCATTGAACTGGTCATCGCGGCCATCGCCGTCGCGGGGGCGCTGTTCGTCTTCCACCGGAAGGTCAGCAGGCCGCTCACGCAGCTCGCGACGGTCCTCTACGGCGCCGCCGACGGAAAGTTCGAGGGCGACGCGACGGCAGCCACCGTCACCGAAATCGACCGCGTCGCCAGCGCCTACAACCAGATGTCGGGGGCTATCCAGGAGTCGAATGACAGCCTGGTCCATCGCGCCTTCCACGACCCGCTGACCGGCCTGCCCAACCGCGCGCTCTTCCTCTCCGGGTTCTCACGGGCGCTCGCGGTGGCCCAGCGAAACAACCGCGTGGCCGTCCTCTTCCTCGACGTCGACCGCTTCAAGTACCTCAACGACACGCTCGGCCATGGCGTCGGCGACCAGTTGCTCTCGGTGTTTAGCCAGCGGCTGGTCGGCGCGGCCGAAGGCCAGATGGTCGCCCGGCTGGGCGGTGACGAGTTCACCGTCCTCGTGCAATCGACGAACGCCCAGGCCACCGCCCTGCGCATCGCCGAGCGCATCATGCATTCGCTCCACCGGCCATTCTCGCTCTCCGGGCACGAGATGTTCGTCAGTTCGAGCATCGGCATCGCCGTCAGCACCGCCAACGACCGGACGAGCACGGAACTGCTGCGCAAGGCCGATATCGCGCTCTACCGGGCGAAGGGCGAAGGCCGGGCGCGGTACATCCTCTTCACGCCCGAATTTGATGCCAGCCCGGCCGAACAGTTCGACCTGGACAACGCACTCCGCCGATCAGTCGACCGCCAGGAACTTCTCCTCCACTACCAGCCGATCGTGGACCTGCGCTCGGGCGACATCGCAGGGATGGAGGCGCTCCTGCGCTGGGATCATCCGCACCGCGGCATCCTCTCGCCGGCCACCTTTATCTCGATCGCGGAAGAGACCGGCGAAATCATCCGCATCGGCCAGTGGGTGCTGGAAGAGGCCTGCCGCAAGACCGTGGAGTTCCAGCGCTTCCGCCCGCTCTATCCCCTCACCGTCAGCGTCAACATCTCGGCGGCCGAGTTCCGCCAGCGCGACCTTCCTCGCCGCATTGCCCGCGTGCTCGAACAGACCGGCCTGCCGCCCAAGCAGCTCAAGCTCGAACTCACCGAGAGCTTCCTCATCCAGGACATCCCCGTGACGCTCGAGATGCTGGGCGAACTGCGCGAACTCGGCGTCGGGCTCGCCATCGATGACTTCGGGACTGGCTACTCGTCGCTCAGCTATCTGCAGCGCCTGCCCGTCGACACGCTCAAAGTGGACCAGTCGTTCATTGCACGGCTCGGCGTCGATGCGACGTCGGGACCGGTCCTGCGGGCGATTGTGGACATGGGGAACGCGCTGAAGATGAACGTCGTCGCCGAGGGCATCGAGAACAGCTGGCAGTGGGACTTCCTCTACGGCATCGGCTGCAAACAGGGGCAGGGGCACCTCTTTAAGCCGGCGGTCGACGGCGCCGAATTCAGCCGCCTGGTAGCAGCCCACCAGCCACTCATGCAGCGCCGCAAGCCGGTCCTCCCGCGGGTGGGGTGACCGGGAGACGCCAGAATACGATTTACTCGACGCCAAATTTTACAAGAGTCAATATTGAAATGCGCTCCGGGCAGGACTAGGATGGCGGCCCGAACCAGAAGCCGAGCCGCAGGCAAGCTGATTCGGCCGGGACGGCAAGTCGGTGACTCGGCGACGTCAACTCCTGGCCGTGGGCGCGCTCGTCGCGGTGGTTATAGCCGCGGGCGCTCTCTTCATGCTCGCCCGCTCCGGCAAGAACGATCCGACAACCCCGCAGGCCACCGCGTCACCCGCACAGCCCCGTGACCTTGCCGCGGAGGACCTCGGAACAGGCTGGTCCCTGGTTTCCGAAAGCACACTGACCTCGTTCGCTACAGCCCCGGAACCCTTCCTGCCCGCAGCGCCGGAATTGCCCGAGTGCCACGCCCTGCGCACATTCGAGGCAGAGCTGCTGGCCCGGGATTCCTCGTTCAAGTCCGGCAGCGCACGGGTGTTCACCCGCAGCGACGGGGCGGCCCGGGCCACCGTCCTCCGGGTGGAAGCCGCCTCGCCCGACGCTGCGGCGGCCATCGTGGGTGTCGCCAGGACGGCGCTCTCCGGCAACGAAGTCGGCGTATGCGTTGCCGAAATCTCCCGCCGGAACAATCTCCCGGTGACTATTGAGGCCCTTGCCCCGCCCGAGACTCCGCCGGATGGCGTCTCCCAGGTCCTGCGCGTGGAGCCGTCCAACGCGGACTACGCAGCTGCGACCCAGGCTGCCGCGTGGTGGGCCGACGGCGCTCACGTGTTCGCAGCGTCGCTGGTCTTCACCGGCGATGCGCTCTCCGAGGCCGAGCTTCGCAGCACCCTGGCCACGATGATCGAGAGGTCGAAGCCATGAACCGCATGCTGCACGCAGCCATCTTCCTGGCGGCCGTTCTCGTGGTCGCCGCTGTGAGCGATGGGGACTCACACGCCCACGCGCAGACCACGCCCACGTTCAACCTCATTCCTTCGCATGGGCCGGCGCCGATGGTCAGCGGCCGCATCAGCGGAGAGAACTGGTGCAATGCAAGCTCGGCGATGCTCATCGGCCGGGGTGTCACCGGCACGGTGACGGTAATTCGCGGCAACCTCTCGGGCTCCTTCACCATCACGGGCAACCCTGGCGACTCCCGGGGCATCACGGCCAGGGTTGAGTGCATCGTGATTGGCCCGCCGCTGGTTCAGTCCGTAACGGCCACGTTTACCTTCGATGACCCAACGCCGACACCGACCGTCCCGCAACCCACGGCCACGTTCACCCCAACGCCGATGCCGACAGCGACGTTCACACCAACGTTTACGGCGACAGCGACACCGACGGACACACCGAAACCCGCTACCCCGACGCCAACGCCAGCGGATACCTCCACGCCCACACCTACTGCGAGGCCTGCCTTGACGGCGACACCTACGCCGGCAACAACACGGCCGGGCGCAACACGCACCGCTACGCCGACACCAGCGCCGCAGTTCACGCCCATCACGGCATTGCCGGGGCAGGGCGTGGTGGCGATCCTGGGGTGTGACCCGCCGCCCGGCGCCGTCTCCATAGAGGCGCGCTTCGCTGGTGGCAACCCTCCGCCGACGGGCGCCGAAACCATGACTATCCCGGCGCAACCGGGCGGCGCGCCGGGGATGTTCGTCTTCCCGCTGCCCACCGCGCCGCAGCCGGGGACGCTCTACCGGCTATCCTCCGTTGTTACGGGCGGCGACTGCCCACCGGCGGCATGGTCCAGCACGTCGCTATGGGACCCGGGCGACCCCGGCCCCCCGGTTCTGAACATCTTCCTCGGCAAGTCGACGCTTTCGATGTCGAGTATCGGGACACACGCGCCGGCAGGCGGCATAGGGAACTGGGTGACGAGCCTGGCGGGTCCCGGCATCCTCGCAGACGTCAGGCAACGCTTCCGGTTCGACTCTAACGTGGACTACGACGGCCTCGAGTGGCAGGTCGCGCTCCAGCCGTTCTCGACGAACGACGACCCGATGACGACCGACCCCGCGGGCCTCCTCGGCTCGGGACCGGTGAAGTGCCTGAACCACCCCTGCCAGTTCATCGTGGACTTCGCGAGCTTCGTTCCTAAGCAGACCGGAGGCGTCAGCCGCACGGACTCATGGACCGGCCAGGGGGCGGGACTGATGCTGGGAGTGATCACCCTGCTCGGGCAACCGGCGCAGGCCCCGATCCCGCAAGGTGCTGAGCCGCCGAACAATGCCTCCTGGGCCCCTGCCAGCGACCTTGTCCGCGGGGGTTTCGACCCGGCAATCGCCTTCTTCCAGCCGCCAACCATGCTCTATTTCCGCGCCATTCCCACCAGCGCGGGAAAACGTCTCGGCCCACCTTCGAACACCAACACCTGGGAGTGGCTCGGGGCCAGCGGCGGCCCAGACCCAACGAAGGTGAAAATCGTCGACTGCAACACGTTCCCGAACGACCCGTACTGCAAGCTGCCGGCTCAAAAACCGCGCCCATACATCGTAGACATTCTCACCTACCACGGATGGATCCCCCCGGCGGAGGGCCACGGAGGGTGCTTCATCGTGACCGAGACAACCACGGTGAAGCAGTGGGGCTCGGCCCTTGGACCCGACGTCACCTATTACGCGGGCTCGACTCTGTGCCCCCCGGAGCCGGACGAGCCGAGCTTCCTGGAGGCGGCCTTCAACTACCTGATGGACGCCGTGAACTGGGTGTCGAGCACCTACGCGGCACTGAAGGCCGAGGTCATCAACCTCGTGGCGCAGTTCGTACCCGCCTCGCTCTGCGATAAGTCGTGCATCGGCTTTGCGCTGGATGCGACGCTCGCGGCGCTGGGCATCCCGCCCAGCCTGCCCAACTTCGACCAGCTCATGAACCAGGGCCTCGACTACCTCGCGGAAACCGCGATGGAGCAGATTGGCGTGCCGAAAGTGTTGACTGACCTGCCGGCCGGGGCAGCGAAGGACCTCGCGATACAGGAGTTCAAGAACCAGACGAAGGCGGCCATCAAGGAAGGCCTCGAAGAAGGGCTCAAGGCAACACAGACGGCACTGTCGAAGAAGGTCGCCTGGATTCCGGACGGCGTGCCGATCAAGCCGGACCCCCTGGGCGACTGGCAACCGCCGGCCATGACGTTCCGCGTCACGCGCTCAGCCACGATTCCCGGCGACTGTGGCGGCAACCTCCTGGTCTGGGGTGAGGCAAAGAACCCCTCCGCCGCAGCGCAGGCAGAGATTGGCAACAGTTGGCCCAGGGTCTACGACGGGACGCCTGCACCCATCCCCTCACTCGCTCCAGGCGAGTCGGTCGATGTCCCTATCGGATTGAGGCCGTGGCTTTCGTACGGCTTCCCGCTGGCGAAGTACTGGAACTGGGACGACGCGATGGAGGGTTGGCAGAAGGTCTACTACGGCTCTGATGCGAAGCTGATCGTCTCCGGGCCCGCCTGCGTCGAGGGGGACACGCTGGTCACGCCAGCCACCGGGCAGGTCGTTGGCTTCGAGATCACGCCGTAGAGGCAAACCGAAGCGCACCTCGGTTGACCCCGCCGGCCGACCGTGCCAGGCGATGTGGGGCTACAGCCCCAGCTTCTCCCGGATGTACACACCAATCCGCTGGACGGCGTCGGTCGCCTCGGGGATGTTGCCGACGGACACCTGAAAGACGTGCTGCATCTCCGGGAAGATGTCGATGCGCACTTCGCAACCGTCTGCCTGGGCCTTGGCCGCCACGCGGGTCGAGTCATCGAGCAGCGTTTCGTCGCCCCCAACCTGGATGTAGAGCGGTGCGATGCCGTGATAGTCGCCGTAGAGGGGCGCGGCCAGCGGGTCGCGCGGGTTCGCCTCACCAAGGAACTCCGCGGCCATTCCCTGCAAACCGTCGCGCTGCACCAAAAAGTCGTTCGGCGCGTTGCTGTCCATCGAGTCGCCGGTGCCTTCGAGGTCGGTCCAGGGCGAAAGCGGCACGGCCGCGGCCGGCTGGGGCAGGCCCTTATCGCGCAGCGAGAGGAGCGTCGCAAGCGTCAGGCCGCCGCCCGCTGAGTCCCCCGAGATGACGATGCGCTCAGGGCGGTACCCCTGGGCGAGGAGCCATGTGTAGGCGTTCGTCGCATCGGTGACCGCGGCCGGGTGCGGGTGCTCCGGCGCCAGCCGGTAATCGACGTTGAGGACGCGGCAGCCTGCCGCCTTCGCGATGTGGCCAACGAGCCGCTCGTGAGTCTTCGGCGAACCGATGACGTAACCGCCGCCATGGAGGTACAGCACCACATGGTCTTTCGAACCGCCGGGCGCATCGTTCCAGTAAGCGCGGCAACCGCCGGCATAGGTCTCGCTGACGGTGACGCCTTCGGGTAAGGTGGCCGCCTCGGCCATGAGCAAGAGCCCATCGCGCTGCTGCTCGAGGGTGGCCTGGAAGACCACCTCGCGGAACGCCTTCATCCGGGCCTTCGCAGCCTCTGCCTGTGGACTCGCCATGGGAACGCCCTCCTGTGAGCGGTGCTGGGGAGGGGAGTGTAGGCCGCGGCGGGAGGCCTCGCAACGACAACAGAGCCCGGTTACCGTACGCACACGGCGGCAACGGAGCGGCACGGCCGCCGCCCCGGCGAATCGTTCCTTCGTGCTCTCGCGGAACGTGGCGCTGGAGTCACCACGCCCTCCCTGACAGTCGGGCCTTTGCGAACGCTCGCTCCTTGCCCCGGTAACGAAAATTTCGTTATGCTGGGAACGTGGATGGGGAACCGCAGAACGCCGCCGAGCGCATCATTCGCCGCTTCGGTGGGCAATCCGCGCTGGCCGCACTGCTTGGCCGCCGCCAGAGCACCATCCAACACTGGGCCACAACCGGCCGCATCCCCAGCCAATGGCACGGGGCGCTGATGTCGCTGGCCCGCCAACGAGGTGTTGTCCTGGAACCCAAAGATTTCGTCGCAACCGAACCGCGCCCGGTGAAGCCCGCAAGCGGCAAGCTCGGTGTCCTCATCGTCGGCCTTGGCGCCGTTGCCACCACCTTCATCGCCGGGGTCGAAAATGCCCGCCGCGGCCTCGGCAAACCGATCGGTTCGGTCACCCAGATGGGTACCATCCGCCTCGGCAAGCGCACTGAAAACCGCTCACCCCTGATCAAGGACTTCGTCCCGCTCGCCGACCTCAACGACCTTGTCTTCGGCGCGTGGGACCCGATTTCGGACGACGCCTATGAGTCCGCGCTCCACGCCGGGGTGCTCGACAAGCACGAGCACATCGAGCCGATCAAGGACTTCCTCAAGACCATCAAGCCGATGCCGGCCGTCTTCGACCAGTACTACGTGAAGCGGCTGCACGGCGAAAACGTGAAGTCCGGCGCCACCAAGCTCGAACTCGCCGAACTGATCCGCAAGGACATCCGCGACTTCAAGGCGAAGAACAACTGCGACCGCCTCGTGATGGTCTGGGCTGCTTCGACCGAGATCTTCCTCGAAGAATCGGCCGCGCACATGAACCTCGAAGCCTTCGAAGCAGCGATGGAAGCGAACGACAAAACCATCGCGCCTTCGATGCTGTACGGGTACGCCGCCCTCATGGAAGGCGTGCCATTCGCGAACGGCGCCCCGAACCTGACGGTCGACACCCCGGCGCTGGTGAAGCTCGCCAATGACAAGGGCGTGCCGATCGGCGGCAAGGACTTCAAGACCGGCCAGACGCTGATGAAGACGGTCCTTTCGCCCATGCTGAAGGCGCGCATGCTCGGCGTCGCCGGCTGGTACTCGACCAACATCCTCGGCAACCGCGACGGCGAAGTGCTCGATGACCCGGAGAGCTTCAAGACGAAGGAAGAGTCGAAGCTCGGCGTGCTCGAACACATCCTCCAGCCCGACCTCTACCCGGACCTCTACGGAGACATCTACCACAAGGTCCGCATCAACTACTACCCTCCGCGCGGCGACAACAAGGAGGGCTGGGACAACATCGACATCTTCGGGTGGATGGGCTACCCGATGCAGATCAAGATCGACTTCCTCTGCCGCGACTCAATCCTCGCTGCGCCGCTGGTGCTCGACCTCGCGCTCTTCTTCGACCTCGCCCACCGGGCCGGGATGAAGGGCATCCAGGAGTGGCTTTCGTTCTACTTCAAGAGTCCCCAGGCGGCGCAGGGCCTGAACCCGGAGCATGACCTCTTCATCCAGCAGACGAAGCTGAAGAACACGCTCCGCTGGATGATGGGCGAAGAGCAGATCACCCACCTCGGGATCGAGTACTACGAGGAGTAAGCCCTCGTTCCCACAGCACATCGAAGGGCCTGCGGACAACCGCAGGCCTTTCCTTTGTGGTTCGCACCGGGTGGTGAGGCGCCAGCAGGGTTGTCGTTCGGGCACGCCCTTGCTGACGCGCGGGCCTTTGCGAAAAGCGGTGGTACGAACGGGAACCGCGAACGGCAGTGAGCGGATCGTGACCTGCACGGACAGCCCCGCAGCAGCCCGCCACCCTGCGCACCCCCGTTCCGCTAAGGCCCGACCGTCAGGGAGGGCGTGGTGACCGGCGCGCCACGTTCCGCGGGAGTTCGCGTGAACGGTTCACCCGGACGGACGCCCTCTCGCTCCGCTGACGATCGGCTTGCTGCCGCGCGCGGTTCCCTTGCCGTGGTGGTTCGTGCGCCGGGTGGTCAGGCGCCCGCAGGGTTGTGGTTCAAGCCCGCCCTTGCTGACGCGCGGGCCTTTGCGAAAGTGGTGGTACGAAAGGGAACCGCGAACGGCAGTGAGCGGATCGTGACCTGCACGGACAGCCCCGCGGCAGCCCGCCACCCTGCGCACCCCCCGCTCCGCCGGGGCCCGACCGTCAGGGAGGGCGTGGTGACCGGCGCGCCACGTTCCGCGGGAGCTCGCGTGAACGGTTCACCCGAATGGACGCCCTCTCGCTCCGCTGACGATCGGCTTGCTGCCGCGGGCGGTTCTCTTGCCCAGGTGGTTCGTGCCGGGTGGTCAGGCGCCAGCAGGGTTGTCGTTCGGGCACGCCCTTGCTGACGCGCGGGCCTTCGCGAAAGGCGGTGGTACGAAAGGGAACCGCGAACGGCAGTGAGCGGATCGTGACCTGCACGGACCCGGCGGCTGATGGCGTTGCGCTGGCGCGGGCGGTCCACCGTGACCGTGGCCACACGGCCGTCCTGCTCATACCGGACGTTCTTCAGTTCCATCCCAATCTCCCTCGTTGGCTGCGCTGCGGCGCGGCGCCGCTCGATCAGCGCTGCGAAGAGCGCCGGCGTTCGTAGTTCTCCATTGCCCGCTGGACCATCGGGCGGCGGCGAGCGCCCGGCTTCGCCAGGGCGTAGCCCTCGTCGGATTCGCCCTGGATCGAAAGCATGTGCATGGCGTGCGCGGCGTTGATGTGCCCGGTGAAGCCCTGGCTGTCGAGCACCTGGTTCACGGCAAGCTTGATCATGCGGAGCTGGAACGGGTCGTTTTCGGCGACGCGCGTGGCGTACTCCATGACCTCGTTGTCCAGTTGATCGAGCGAAACAACCCGCTCAACGAACCCGAGTTCCTCGGCCTCTTCGGCGTCCACGAGGCGGCTCTCGAAGAGGATGGCCTTCACCTTCCGCGGGTGGACGTCCCACGGGACGGAGAAGTACTGGAAGTTCCCCGGCAGGAAGCGCGCGTTCGAAGCCGCGAAGACAACATCACAGGCGGACGCGATCATCCAGCCGGCGAAGATGCAGTACCCCTGGACGGCGGCGATGGTTGGCTTCGGGAAGTTCCGCCAGCGGAGCGTCGTATCGATGTTGAGGTCCCACGAACGGCGGTACCGGCCGCGGATGCCCGGCTCGGCGGGCCGCGCTTCCCGGTCGGCGAGTTCTTCGGGAGTGCCGAGGTCGTGGCCAGCGGAAAAATCATCGCCCGCCCCGAGCAGGACCACGACGTGAACCGAGTCATCAGTCCGGCACTGCTCGAACGCGGCGTCGAGCTCCTCGATGAGCCGCCGGCTCTGGGCGTTGTGATAGCGGGGCCGGTTGAGAATGATGCGAGCGACCGCGCCCACCTGTTCCATGCGAATCTGTTCGAACTCCGTCACGAAAACCTCCCTGCGATGCGTCCTATGGCCGCGCCGAACCGGTAACGCCGGCGGCCACGAGTTCTGCGTACTCCGACTCCGCGAGGCCGAGCAGCTCGTGCAAGACCTCGAAGCTGTGCTCACCGAGAAGCGGCGCCGGGCGAACGGGCACGGCGTCCGCGCCCGGGAACTGGAACGGGCCGGCGATCTGCGGCGTCACCGGGACCTCCGGATGGGTCACGTCAACAAGCATGCCGCGCGCTCGCAAGAGCGGGTCCGTCACCAGGTCGTGGCCGCTGCACACGGGCGCGGCGGGCGCCCCGGCAGCACGCAGCCGTTCGAGCGCTTCCTCCCGCGTGAACCCGCGAGACCATGCCGCGATAGCTTCATCGAGCTCGTCCTGGTGTTGGCGGCGGCCATCCAGTGTCGCCAGCGATTCGCCAGCCGGCAGGCCGATGAGGTTCGCGAGGGCGGCGAATTCGACGTCGTTCGAGATAGCGATGGCGATCCACTCGTCCTCCCGCGCAGAGGGATAGATGCCGTGCGGGGCCATCGTGGCGCTGCGGTTGCCGCGCCTCGGACGGTGGGCGCCGTTGCGAAGGTACTCGACCGCGGCGTCGCCAACGAAGGTGAGATTGGCTTCCTGCATCGAAAGGTCGATGTACTGGCCCTTCCCGGTCAGCGAGCGGTGCCGGAGCGCAGCGAGGATCGCAGCTGTCCCGTAGTACCCGGCGATGGGGTCGGGGACCATCTGGCCGGAGTTCATCGGGGCCGCGCCTTCGTACCCGAGGAATGCAGACATCCCGGCGGTTGGTTCGATCGTCCCGCCGATGCCGGGGATGTTCGCCCAGGGGCCGTCGTGGCCGTAAGCGGAAAGGCTGCAGAGGATGACGCGGGGATTGAGCGCGCTGAGGACATCGTAGCCAAGACCGAGGTTCCCAAGGACGCGCGGCGAAAAGTTCTCCGCCACGATGTCGGCGTGCTTCACCATGTCGCGGAAGATGGCCTGGCCACGTGGGTCCTGGAGATTGAGCGTGACCGAGCGCTTGTTCAGGTTCACCGAGTTGTAGAGCGCGTTGCAGTTCCACGGGTGCACGGCGCTGGCGACACCCTGGAGCTGGCGCGCCATCGGCGCATCGAAGCTTCCCCGCCACGAATCGAGGCGCTGCCATGATTCGACCTGGATGACGTCGGCGCCCATGAGGCCCAGCAGTTCCGTGCAGAAGGTGCCGGCCCATGCCTGCGTCAGGACCACCGCGCGAATGCCGTCCAGCGGCCCCTTCGGCCGGCGGGACGCGGCAGCAGGCCGGGGGGATTGTTGCGCCGGGGTGGCCGGAACCGGCTCATCCACCCTGCGCCACGGTGTCGCGCTCATCTTCACCGGGGCCCCGGGCCATTCCCGGCCTTCGCCGTCGCGTTCCCAGAAGCCGCGCTCCCGGAGGTGTTCGTTCTCCGCCAGTTCCGCCATGCTCAGCACAGGACCGGCGATCACCCGCCGGGCGGCCAGTTCGTCGAAGAGGGCCATCTTCTCCCACTCGGCCATCTTTTCCTGGACGCGGCTCACGTACTCGTCTTTGTGCGCGGCGCGGTACCAGCCGGTCTCCCAGCGCGGGTCTTCGGCCAGGTCCGGGAGTTCGAGCAGGTTCATGGCGTCGCGCCAGAAGTGCGCCCGGCTCAGGGTGAGCGCGAAATACCCATCGCGGACCGGGACCGGCCCGGCGAGCAGGTCGGCAGTGGCTTTCCGCACAACCGGGGCGCCGGAGTACTGCCCGATCAGGAAGGCCGGCGCGTACATCGCGAGCATGGCGTCGTTCAGCGAAACGTCGACTTCCTGCCCGCGTGACGTCTCCTCGCGCTGGAAGAGGGCCGCGATGGCGGCGATGCACCCGGCAACGCCGCCACAGTACGAGGGCTGCCATGGCGCCGGCTGCAGGGGCGCCCGGTGAGCCAACCCGTTGACGAACGCCCATCCGCTGCGGGCCGCGACAAGCAGGTCGGAGCCTGGTTCCTCGGCCATTGGCCCGGCGAAGCCCCACGGAGTCACGTGAACCATCACGAGCCGCTCGGCCCCGAGATCCTCATAGCGCAGGCCCAGTTGTTCGAGCTCGCCGGGTGTCGCGGTTGTGACAACGACGTCGGCGTCGGCAGCAAGGGCGCGAAGCTCGGCCGGCCCGGCAGGGGTGCGCTCGTCGATTGCCCGGGAGCGCTTGCCGAGTGACCAGTAGCCCCACGGGATGCTCTGGCCCTGGTCGTCGAACGGTTCGACTGCGCGCGCTGCCGCTGCGCTGTGCAGTTCGACCGCCAGCACATCGGCGCCGAACCCGGCGAGCAGCCGCCCGCACCAGGCCCCGGCAGGCGTAGACGAGATTTCGACGACCCGGATGCCGGCCAGCGCACCGGCCGGCGGCGTTTCCTGCGACGCCGTCACGCCGGATGTTCATCCAGTTTGAGGTTCAACACACCGCACCCCCGATCGAAGCGCCCGCTATGTTCCAGGGCGCAACGTGCAGGATTGTAATCGTTTTCAGTGAAGGAGACGAACGACCCTGCCTGGGGGCATGCCATTGCTGACAGGCTGGCCTTCACGCTAGGCACGGTGACTCGCTGCCCGCGCAGTTCCCGTCAGCCGACATCGCAAATGGAACCGCGAACGGCAGTGAGGGGATCGTGACCCACGCGGACAGCTCCGCGGCAGCCCGCCACCGTGGGACGCCACGCACATATGGACGGCCCACCCGGATGGACGCAGTCTCGCGCCGCTGCCGATCCCCGTGGCTCATCCTCGCTCTGGTATCATCCGAATCGTGAAAGTCGAACTGAGCGAGCGCTCACGGCAGGTTGTAGAACGTCTCGTCGCCGACGGGACCTACCCAAACACTGAGACGGCAGTTGAAGCGGCCATCGAAGCGCTCCGGGATGAGTGGGACGACCTGGATGCGACGCTGCTCGCCGCGCAGGCTCGCAGCACCCGTGCCGACGGAACCTTCCGCGAAGCGACAGATGCGTACCTGGCGGAAGTGCGCGCCCGCGGCGCTGCGATCATCAACGCCAAGCCCAGCGCTTGAATCGAGTCGACGTCAGCGACCGGGCCGTTGCTGACCTGCTCGGCCACGTTGACTACGTCTCAGACTACTCACGCGCAGCAGCAGAACAACTCCTCACCGACTTCGAAGATGTCTGCGCGCAACTCCGTGTATTTCCGGAATCGGGCGCCCGCAGCCGGGTTGAGCCGGTACTGCGATTGGTTCGGCGGCGCGGCTACCTCTACATGTACGCTCACGACCCCGGTGAGGGTGTCCTTCTTCTGCGAATCTTCGCAGGGAGACTCCAGCGCGAACCGCGGTAGCGGCGGATCTCGGAGGCTTCCCGGTGCAGCGCCACGAGGCATGACGCTGCTGCCTTCCCGGCGTGGGTGGCTGGCGTAGTGCTACCGGCGCGCCGCTGACGAACCGCTCGATGCCGCGCGCGGTTCCCTTTCCGTGGTGGTGCGCGCTGGGTGGTGAGGCGCCAGCGGGGCTGTCGATCGGGCACGCCTTGCAGACGCGCGGGCCTTTGCGAAAGTGGCGGTGACTTGCTGCCCCGCGCGGTTCCCTCCTGGCCGGGGCGGGCAGCCTCCAGCACGTCTCACCTTCGCTCTCCCATCCGTTCGAGCGCTTCTTCGAGCCAGCGGCGCGCCGGCAGAGCGAGGTGTGGGAAGAGTGCATCGAAGTCCTGCTGGTCGTGGGGGCGTGGCTTTTCCCTGCCCTGCGCCCGGTAGTCGGTCGCCTTGTAGAAGAGGAGGACTTCCGGGACAGCGGTGGGGAGACCCCATGGGGATTCGGCGACCGCGTCTTGCCACGCGATGTCGATGCCTTTCGCGGGATCGAGCAGCCAGCGGCCGGCCCGGCGTTCGTTGATGATGAGTTCGACGTTCCGGTCATCTGCGAGGGGCTTGTAGGGCGGCGTCACCCAGCGCAGCAGGTTCGCCGGGCTCGCTTCGTCACGTGGCCGGGCGTGCACGTGCGCCGGCAGGGTGAGCATCCGGCCATCCCAGGGGTCTCGCTCCTGCGCGGGGTCGAGCGCATCGTGGGCGACCATGTCCCAATCGCGCAGGTGTTCGAACGCCAGCCGCTGCTCGTCTTCGAACACCACCACATCGATGTCGCCATGGCTGCGTGTCACTCCGCCGAGCCAGGCATCGACGGCCCAGCCGCCGCACAGCAACCAGTCGCCGGGATACGACGCCATCCGCTCCCTGACGAACCCCAGCGCCTCACTCACACCTCAAACCTCACACCTCAAACCTCA
>JADYYG010000023.1 GCA_020853755.1 Dehalococcoidia bacterium
TACATGGCAAACCGGGACGCGCGGGTTGCTTCGTGGAAGAGCCGGGCGATGAGCCCGTTCGCAGCCGCCGAACCGAACGCCGGCCACTTCGCCCTTGCCGAGCTCGAACGCAAGGGCCGCCTCGACCTCCTGGTGACCCAGAACATCGACAGTCTGCACATCAAGGCGGGCAACTCCCTCGAACGGCTCGTGGAGATCCACGGCACCGTGCGGGACTTCATCTGCATGGGCTGCGGCGAACGCGGGCCGATCGAACGCGTGCTGGCGCGGGTTGAGGCCGGCGAAGAAGACCCTCCCTGCCGGACATGCGGCGGCATCCTCAAGTCTGCCACCATCTCTTTCGGGCAGAACCTGGTCCCAGAGGACCTCGACCGTTCAAGCAAAGCCGCGGCGCGCTGCGACCTGTTCCTCGCCGTCGGCACCTCGCTGGGGGTGTACCCGGCGGCCTACCTGCCAGGCTACGCCCTCGAAAATGGCGCGCGGCTCGTCATCATCAACGCCCAGGAGACGCCGTATGACCCGCAGGCGTCGGCAGTGCTGCGCGGCGCGATTGGCGAGGTCCTTCCGGCGATCGTCGAACTGGTCTGAGCATCGCCCCTTGGAGAGCGGTGTGACTCAATAGGGTTATGACCCAGCGCGTGCGCCGCCGCATCGAGCAGCCGTCGGAAGAGACCGGCAAGCGGAACACCGTCCTCGTCTGGGGCGCCATCCTCGGCGTGTTGGCCGGGCTGATGCTGGGTATCTACGCGTTGCCGCCGATCCTGCGCCACTACTACGGCGAGACGAAGGTAGCCGCCGACGAGTTCTACAGCGGCGACGGGAAACTCATCAAAGTCGTGAACGTCGGGCAGGCTTCGGAGCCGCTGGGCGAAGCCGCCGCCGGGATGCGGCGCGAGGACTTCTTCGTTACCGTCTCTATTCTTTCGAAGACGCAGTGGACGCCGCTGCCGACGAACTTCAGCCTCGAACTGCACGATATCCACGACTGGAAGCAGGCCTCCGAGGCGACCGTGGACGGCGAGAAGATCGGGACCATCGCGCCGGGCGCCGAAACGGAGGTCTCGCTGCACTTCGTGGTCGAAACGCCCGTGGGCAACGCCGGGCAACTGAAGCCGGAAGCGCTCCACCTGTCGGACCCGCGCGTGCGCTTCGCGATAGCCGAATGACGTACGACGGCCTGACCCTGAAGCACCTGCTCAAGCCGGGCCTGCGCGTGGTCTTCATCGGCTACAACCCGGCCATCTACTCCGCTGAAGCGGGGCATTTCTACGCGCGGGCGGGCAACCAGTTCTGGCGCCATCTGAGCGAATCCGGCCTGGCCGGGCGCACGGTCCGCCCGGAAGACGACCAGCTCCTCCCGGACGAGGCGGGCATCGGGTTCACAGACCTCTGCTGCCGCCCGACGGTGCGCGCGCAACAACTCACCCGCGCCGAGATAATCGAGGGCTCGCACCG
Source organism: Dehalococcoidia bacterium (assembly GCA_020853755.1). Lineage (GTDB taxonomy): Bacteria > Chloroflexota > Dehalococcoidia > Tepidiformales > Tepidiformaceae > Amarobacter. Next base: position 1,456 of record JADYYG010000023.1, read on the forward strand.
CCTGTATGCGGAGTTGGTCGAGTTCCAGCCGGTCATTGCCTGCTTCAGCGGGCGCGGAATCTACCAGCATTTCGGCCGCCATGCGCTGGGGTTGACCGCGCGCGAACTCGCCAGCCGCGAATACGGCGAGCAGCCGGAGCGCATCGGGGTCACCGCGCCGTGGGTCATCCCCAGTTCGAGCGGACTGGCCTCGAAGTGGCACCGCGAGCGCCTCGAGTGGCTCCACCGGATGCGAGAGCGGCTGGAGGCCCCCGGCGCTTAGCGCGCCCGGTACACACGGATGAGGTGCAGTTCCTCGAAGCTCACCCGGTCGCCGAGTTGTTCCTTGAGCGGGGTGAGCTTCTCGATGGGCTTGCCGCTTGTCGCCTTTGCCACCAGTGCGATGGTCTCCGCGCTGACGAGGCCGTCCAGTGTGGTGATGGCGCCGGCCATGATCAGCTGCGAGAGATGGTTCACGATCGTCGCCGTCGAGAACCCGCGGGCACGAGCCATCGTCGGGATGTCCCGGATACCGTCGTTGTACAGGGAGAGCGTCTCGCGCAGCGAGGGGGTGAGTTTCGCGCCGTCCGTCGCCGCCGGTTCGCGCGCGTAGAGCACCGTCCGCTCGGGCCGGGCCGGCCTCGCGACCGCCTTCAGCGTGGCGAGGAACGGCTCGCCATACCGCTCGAACTTCACCTGTCCGACGCCGCTGACGTTGAGCATCTCCATCCGGTTGCGCGGCTGTTTGCGGGCCATGTCGCGCAGGGTGGCGTCGCTGAAGACGACGAACGGCGGCACACCGTCGCGTTCGGCGAGGGCCTTGCGGGTGGCGCGCAGTTCGTGGAAGAGTCCGTCCTCCGCCTCGGCGTGTTCCGCAGCCGGGCCGCCGACGCTGGCGCGGCAGGGGCCGCAGTTGCCGCAGGCCAGTTCGTGTCCCGAGTCGCCGAAGTAGTCGAGGATGCGCGCCCTCAGGCATGTGCGGGATCGGGCGTAGTTCTCCATCGCATCGAGCTTGCGGAAGGAGTGTTCGCGGTGCTCTTCGAGGCCTGCGGTGTCGATGCTGGCTTCGCCGTCCAGCCGCAGCGCCGCCACCATGTAGCCCCTGCGCGCCGCCAGCCCGGAATCGACCAGCGACTGGACGGCGGCGTTGATGCCTGGCTCATCCTCCTGGTCCATCAGTTCGCGGATGTGGACGCGCTCACCGTTGAAGGCGACGAGCCGCCGGTACACATCGACGACACGCGAGGCCTCCGGGTGGGCCATCTCAATGAAGAACTCGCGCAGCGAACGGTCGCGGGCGGCGTAATAGAGGGTGCAGGTCGCGGGTTCGCCATCGCGGCCGGCGCGGCCAGCCTCCTGGTAGTAGGACTCAAGCGAATCCGGCATGTCGTGGTGGACGACGGCGCGCACATCTGGCTTGTCGATGCCCATGCCGAAGGCGTTCGTCGCCACGATGACGCGCAGCGAATCCCGGGCGAACGCGTCCTGGATGCGCTTGCGGTCCTCATCGGGCATACCCGCGTGGTAACGCGCGCACTTGATGCCGGCCCGCTGGAGCGAGTCGGTGACCTCTTCGACGCGCTTGCGGGTGCCGCAGTAGACGATGGCCGACTCATCCTTGAGGGCGCGCAACTGCGTTGAAATGGCCTCGAACTTCTCCTTCAGGCTCGAAACGCGGGCCACTTCGAAAACCAGGTTCGGGCGGTCGAAACCAGCGACGTGGACCACCGGCTCGCGCAGGCCGAGACGGGCGATGATGTCATCGCGGACGCGCGGGTCGGCTGTCGCGGTGAGGGCCACAATCGGCGGACTGCCGATGCGCCCGCGCACATCGCCGAGGTCCCGGTAGCTCGGGCGGAAGTCGTGTCCCCACTGCGAGATGCAGTGCGCCTCGTCGATGGCGAGGAGCGAGATGGGAAGCCCGCGCAGCGCGGCCATGAACCCGCCCGCGCCGAACCGTTCGGGGGCGACATAGAGCAGCCGAAGCCGGTCCTCAGCTGCGTCGGCCAGCACCTGGCGCTGCTCATCGACGGGTACGGTGGAGTTGATCGCCGCGGCGGGCACACCCATCGCGCGGAGTGCATCGACCTGGTCCTTCATCAGGGCCAGCAGGGGCGAAACGACGAGGGTCAACCCGTCGCTGAGGAGCGCGGGAACCTGGTAGCAGACACTCTTTCCGCCGCCGGTCGGCATGACCGCGAGGGTGTCGCGACGTTCGAGCACGGCGGAGATGACGGCTGCCTGGCCGGGACGGAACTCGCCGAAGCCGAAGACGTCGCGGAGCGCGTGCCCGGCCTTCGCCAATGCGGGCGAGGAAGGGCGGGCAGCCGTGGGAGCGTTGGGCACGCCCGCAAGCCTAGAACATTTGTACGCACGAGGAAAGCCCGGTTCGCGCCGGAGGATCTGGTAGCGCACAATCCCGGTAATGACACGGCCGTTCCTGAAATGGGCAGGCGGCAAGGCGAAGCTGGCGCCACGCATCCTCGAAGGTGCGCCGCCCGGCTTCGCACGCTATGTCGAACCCTTCGCGGGCGCCGCAGCCGTCTTCTTTGCCCTCGAACCACGGCCGCGCGAGGCCGTACTGAACGACGCTAACCCCGACCTCATCGAGACGTTCACGGCCGTACGGGACAACCTCGATGCCGTTACGGCCAGCCTCCGGGAGCTTGCCGAAGCCTACCTGGGCGAGAGCCCGGAAGGCCGGGCCAGCCTGTTCTACCGGGTCCGCGCCAGCGCGCCACGGTCAATGCACGAGCGGGCCGCCCGCTTCGTCTTCCTCAACCGCACCTGCTACAACGGCCTCTTCCGGGTGAACGCACGCGGCGGGTTCAACGTGCCCCACGGGCGATACAAGAAGCCGCGCATCCTCGACGAAGAGTTGCTCAGTGAGTGTTCCACGGCGCTGCAAACCACCGAACTCCGCTCCGAGGACTTCGAACGCGTCTGCGCCGAAGCTCGGCCGGGCGACTTCGTCTACCTCGACCCGCCGTATCACCCGCTCAGCGCGACGGCCAACTTCACGGGTTACACCCGCGCCGACTTCGGCCGTGAGGACCAGGTCCGGCTGCGCGACGCCTTCGAAGACCTCACCCGGCGCGGCGTCGCGGCGGTGCTTTCGAACTCGGACCACGAGTTCACGCGCCAGCTGTACGGGGGGCTCGGATACGGTCTGGCGGTCGTCGCGATGTCGCGGGCGATCAACTCACGCCCGTCGGCACGGGCGCCCGTGGCCGAACTGCTCATCGACAACTACGACCGTATCGGGCTGGCGCCAGCGGAGCGGCCCGCGACGTAGGCCGGCCGGGCCTCAGCCGCCCTCAACGCCCGCGAGTTCGCCTTCGATATCCACCGGTGCAGCCTCCGCCTCGCCGCTGATGCGGCCCCGTGCGGTGTTGCGCGTGCCAGTCGCTGGCACGAGCTTGCCCGCCTTGCCGAGGCCGTGCGGCGGCATGTTGTTGTAGACCGCCTCGTACTCGCCGGCGCGAATCTTGTACGTCTCGTGCCAGATACCGACGTCGCCGTTCGAGCCGATGCGCTTGTTGAACTTCGCCCAGTTGGGGAGGTGTTCGGCGTCACGGCTGCGCGCGTAGGCCTCGAGTTGTTCGAACGAGCGCCAGTACTGGATGAGCGTTGCGCCGCGCGGGCCGAGGAACTGGCGATAGCCGAGGAGTCCCCGTTCCGGCTGCTTCTCCAGTTCGCGCAGCATCTTCGGCATGGAGTTGAGAAACCAGAAGTTGCGGATGATCTTCCACGGGGCGCCGAAGCGTGCCCCGATGATAAAGACGACGAAGTCGCCTTCGATTTCCGCCGCCATCCGCTGCTTGATGATCTTCGCCATCTCATATTCCCCGGTTTGCGATTCGACATACTACCCCGGCTGTCAAGCCGTCCGGGTCAGCCGGTCTGGCCTCGGTTCCAGCGAAAGAAGAAGCGGGCGAGGACGAAGCTGACCACCAGCCAGAGCGCAAGCACGGCGAACACCTGCTCCACTTTCCAGCCTCCGCCGTAGTCGTCCTGGGCGATCCATTCGGGGAGGAAGACGTAGCGGTAGCCCTGAACCATCCATTTCAGCGGGAAGATGGAAGCGACGACCTTGAGGAAGCCGGGCACCTGGCTGTACTGGAGGAACACGCCCGAGATGAACTGGAGGATCAGGTACGGCGGCTGGACGACCGCCGGGGCCGAACTGCCGGTGCGAATGAGGCGGGTGTAGGCGATGCCGAGCAGCGAACAGGAAGCCACCCCGAGGAAGAACACGGCGGCGAACACCAGCCACTTCACCGGCTCGGTCGGCAGCTTCACGCCGTAGGCGGCGACGCCAATGCCGAGGATCAGGATGACTTCGAGGAACGAGGTGACGAGCGCGAGCCCGATCTTGCCCGCGAAGTAGGCGCTGCGCGGGAGCGGCGTGCCGGAGAGGCGGTGCAGCAGCCCCTCGTGCTGCTCCAGTGACACGGTCATCGCCAGGCTGGCGAACGTCGCGCTCACGATGCCAGTCGCGATCATCCCGGGCACGAAGTACTGGGCGAACGCCACCTTCTCTACGCCGGGCGGACCTTCGATGTCACCCGTGAAGATGGTCGAGAAGATGACGACGAAGAGCACCGGCAGGAGGAAGGTGAAGAACACCTGCTCGGGGGAGCGGAAGAACTGGCGCAGTTCGATGATGGTGCGCCCGAAGGAGAGCCGGGCGAGCCGCCCGGGTGCGTTGGGCCGGAACGAGGCCGTCGATGTGGCCACGGTCATGCTGGGTGCTCCGAATCCGCGATCATGCGCAGGTAGATGTCTTCGAGGCTCGGCCTGGTGATGCTCAACTCGGGGAGTTCATCCTCGCCGTGGGAGGCAGCCCAGGCCGTGAGGGCGGCCACCACGCGGGTCGGCTCGAACGTTTCGATTTCGGCGAGGCCGGCATTACCGGCGTGCGCAGACAGCCCTTCCGGAAGCGGTTTCCCGGCGAGGCCCCCGCGCGCGGCGAAGCTGACCCGGGCCGTCGCCCGCTGGCGGCCGCCGATTTCCCGCGGTGAGCCCACTTCCACCAGTTCGCCCTTGATGATGACGCCGACCCGCGCCGCCAGCTGCTCGGCCTCGTCGAGGTAGTGGGTGGTCAGGAGGACGGTCTTGCCGAGGGAGGTGAAGTTGCGCACCACCTCCCAGATCTGGCGGCGGCCCTGCGGGTCGAGGCCGGTCGTCGGCTCGTCGAGAAAGATGAGGTCAGGGTTGCCGATGATGCCGAGGGCGAGGTCCACGCGGCGCTTCTGCCCGCCGGAGAGTGACTTGCAACGCGCGTTCCGCTTCTCGTCCAGGCCGACCATCCCAACGACACGCTCGGGGTCGAGCGGATCGGGGTAGAAGGTGGCGAAGTGGCGCACAACTTCGACCGGTGTCAGCGCTTCGAAGAGGCCCGAGGACTGGGGGACGATACCGAGTCGCGCGCGCCAGGCCGCGTCCCCGTCGCGCGGGTCACGGCCGAGGACCGTTGCCTCGCCGCCGGTGCGGTCGCGAAAGCCTTCCAGGATTTCGACGAAGGTCGTCTTGCCGGCGCCGTTTGGCCCGAGAAGCGAGAACACCTCGCCGGCCGGGATGTCGAGGTCGACGCCCTTGAGCGCTTCGAAGTCGCCGTAGCGCTTGCGGACACCTGCAGCGTGGATGGCGGCGGCGGTCATGATGCGGTGGCGGCGGCTGCGAGGCCGAGGCGCGCGCTGAGCACCGCCACGCGGCGCCGCAGGCGATCGAGGCGGCGAACCTCCGCGGCCTCGGCGAGGTGCTGCGCCCGGTGCGATTCGGCGACGAGCAGTTGGTAGCGGATGCGGGCTTCATCGATCAGCATGAAGGCAACTCCAGATAGTGGACAGTGACACTATCCGATAGTGGCAGTATCCTTGTCAATGCCGCAAGGACGCACATCGTGAAGATTTCTGAACTCAGCCGGCAGTCCGGCATCCCGCTCCCGACGCTCAAGTTCTACCTGCGAGAGGGCCTGCTGCCGCCGGGCACGTTGACCCAACCGAACCAGGCGGACTACAGCGAATCCCACCTTCGCCGGGCCGAGTTGATCCGCGCGCTGCGCGAGGTGGCCGGGCTCTCGATCGCGAAGATCCGCGCCGTCGTCGATGCGCTGGAGCAGGGCGAGGCAACCTACGAGGTCATGGGGCAGGCTGTTGACGCACTCGGGGGCGAAGCCGTGTCCGCCTTCACGCTGGCCCAGGCCCAGGCGGCCACCGACATCGATACGCTGCTCACCGAACTCGGCCTGCCGATCCGCGACGAGTCGCTCGCGCGCCACCAGATCATCGCCGCCTTCGCAACCGTCAGGACGCTGCTCTTCCCGGACGTGGCCGCCGAGTTCCTGATGCCGTATTACCTTGCAGCCGAAAAGCTCGCACGGCTCGAGAAGGCGGCGACGCCTGGCTTATTCGAACTCCCGCCAGAGCAGGCGCTCGAAAAGGCAATGCTCGGGCTCGCGCTCTTCGAACCGATCCTCGTGGCCTTCCGGCGGCTTGCTCACGAACGCATCGTACTCGAGGTACTCGCCCCGGAGGCTAGTCCACCAGCGCGTCGATAACCGCATCGACGATGGCGTCGGCCTTCGCGCGCATCTCGTCGTCGGTCGCATCCTGGATGGGGTGCGGGACGAAGATACGCCGCACCTCGGGCAATCCCAGCGCTGCCGACTGCACCTCCGCCGCATCGATGAACTCGGATGAGGCGATGAAGACGGAAGGCTTCCCGTTGATTTCGAACCAGGTTGTGTCGTGCACACTGCACGTTGTGCAGGATCCTCAGTCAGCGAGGGCTTCGATGACGAAGTTGCACTCCTCAGCGATTTTCTGGCGCAGGTCGAGCGGCGCCGGCTTCGTGAAGGTCGGCTTGGCGTAACCGCGGAACTCGACGTTCGGGAGGCGCTCCCTGAGGCGCGCTTCCAGTTGGCCGATGAGGATGTCCCCGCGCGGCTTGGTGATGTTCAGCAGCCCGACCACGCCCGAGATGCTCTCGGGGCGCACGGCCAGGTGGCGGCGAACGGGCACTCGCTCATCGGTGGGGTCGAGAATCGTCGTCATGCGGGCGATTGTAGAGAGCGCAGACGGCCAGCGGTAGCCCCCTGTCACTCGCGGATTTTCACGGTGGTCATCACGCTGCCGATGGGGCCGCTGACCCAGCCGCCGAGGTATGCCGCGAACTTGCCCGCAGGGCCACCTGCGACCACGAACGTGATCTCGGCCGGGTTGCGGAACTTCGAAACGGGCGTATCGAGGCCGATGCGGGCGGCCTGCGCCGGCGTGAGGCCTTCCGCGCAGAAGTCGTCACGGAGGAGTTCGCGGGCCGGCTTTGCGGTGACCTCCTGGATGCGGGCGCGGACCTGGTCCTTCGTCCAGCCATCTTTCGCGAACGTGTCCACGTGCTCGGGTGGCACCACGACGACGATTTCGCCGTGGCCGTACTGCTTCGGATGGCCAGCTGCAGCGAGGCCGAGGCCATAGCTCGTGGCGAGGCTCTTCGCGCCCCGAGAGAGCTGGTCGATGATCGGGTTCGGCGCGCCGCCGGCGTAGAGCGTGACCGTGCTGTCATCGCGGTTGAAGCCACGCTCGACGTGGAGCGGTTCCCAGTTGCTGCGCTCTTCGAACTCCGGGAAGCAGAAGGTGTACTTGCCCGGCTGGCCAAGGGCGGCACGGTCGACTTCGCCGGGGCGGCCGCCGCCGACGTTGCGGACGATGAGCTGGACGGCGCGGCCGGTGGTGGCGTTGGCGCGGTTCCCCTGGCCGAGGACGTTGAAGCGCGCGTTCATGCCGATTCGCTCGCGGATGGGCCCGTTGACGATGATCACCGGCGTCGGGAAGTGGGTCGTCGCGAGGACGCCGTGAAGGTTGAACTGCTCCGTGGTGGCAGCCTCGACGGCGGCGAGGACCACAGGCAGGTATTCCGGCTTGCACCCGGCCATGACGGCGTTGATGGCCACCTTTTCGACGGTCAGCGGCGCCATATTCGGCGGCACCGTGGCGACCACCTCGCGGGGGTCGCGCTTCGTGCCGGTCAGCATGCGAGCGACACGCTCAGGCGTTGGCGGGACGACCGGCAGACCGTCGGTCAGCCCCTGGTCGAACATGAACTCCAAGATGTCGTCCGATTCGCCGACTTCGATGCGGCGGGCCTGCATCGCGCTGCCGTCCATCTCCGCCGCGAGTCGCTCGGCGATGCCGGGTTCCACGGACTTCGACCCGCAGCCCGGGCGCGACTCCGGATAGGCTGCCCAATCGACGACGGGCGCCGGCGACAGCGAGAGCGTGATGAGCCGCTGGAAGAGCCGCTGCCAGTCGTCGCGCCCGAACCCAACGAAGCGCTCCAGTTCGGCGCCCTCGCCGTCGGCGAGGATGACCGTCGGCACGGTGTCGAGGTCATAGCGGTAGGAGACGTGGAGCGCCGTGTCATCGAGCATCGGCGCGGTCAGCCCGAACCGTTCCGCGAGGCGGGCGTTGCCGCCGGCTTCCTGGCCGACGCACCAGACATCGACACTCTCGCCGAAGCTTTCTGCAGCCGCCTGGATGAGCGGCATCGAGAGCACGCAGGTTGGGCAGTCCTCCTTCACGAAGCAGAGGAGTGCGTGGCGGCCGGTGGGGAAGCTTCGTTCGGCGCCGGTGAGGTCGGTCAGGGTGAAGGCTGGCAGGCTCATGCCGGGGATTGTAGCGAGACGAAGGCGCGAACGGGCATGGCCGGTGAATACCCACTATGCTTATTGTTGACCTTGTCGCTCGACTTTCTCTGTCAATCGATGTACGCTGGCATCCCCGTCACGTTTTCAACCTTTCGAGGAGGCACGATTTATGTCCGACATTGCCGCACGCGGCTACGCGAACCCTTCGGTCCTGGTTTCTACCGACTGGGTCGCGGAGCACAAGGGTGACCCGAACATCCGGGTCATCGAATCGAACGAAGACCAGCTGCTCTACCCCTCCGGGCACATCCCGGGGGCCGTCCAGGTGGACTGGGCCGCGGACCTGAACGACCAGCTTCGCCGCGACTACCTCGACAAGGCCGGCTTCGAAGCGCTCGCGAGCAAGATCGGCATCACCCGCGATACGACCGTCGTGTTCTATGGCGACAAGAACAACTGGTGGGCCACGTACGCGTTCTGGGTGTTCCAGCTGTTCGGCCACACCAACGCGAAGGTGATGGACGGCGGCCGCCTGAAGTGGGAGAAGGAAGGGCGCGAGCTGACCCGCGATGTGCCGTCCTACCCCGCAACCAGCTACTCCGCCCCGGAGCGCGACGACGCGAAGATCCGCATCTTCCGCGACGAGGTGCTCAAGAAGATCGGCACCGAAACGCGCCTGGTCGACGTCCGCAGCCCGCAGGAGTTCTCGGGTGAGCGCACCCACATGCCGGAGTACCCGCAGGAAGGCGTGCTCCGCGGCGGCCACATCCCGGGCGCGAAGAGCGTACCGTGGGCCCGTGCAGCCAACCCTGAGGACGGCACGTTCAAGGATTCGACCGAACTGAAGGCCATTTACGAGCAGGAGCAGGGCTTCAAGTCATCGGACCCGGTCATCGCGTACTGCCGCATCGGTGAGCGCAGTTCGCACACCTGGTTCGTGCTCACCTACCTCCTCGGCTACCCGAACGTCCGCAACTACGACGGCTCGTGGACCGAGTGGGGCAACAGCGTCGGCGTGCCCGTCGAACGCTGACAGGCGTCCCCAAAGAACACCGGAACGGCCCGCACTGATGCGGGCCGTTTGGCGTTTGGGCAGGCCGCTCTCATCCCGCGATGACCACGCCCGCGACCTTCTTCGCGACGTCGAGCCGCTCCTGCGGGGGCATAAGCGGGAAGTCGATGTCGACCATCCAGAGCGTGCCGCCGGTTTCGAGGACAAGCGCGCGCTCGCGCACCCAGTGGGCCGAATCACCAACGCCGGGCACGTCCTCGCCGCCGCGCGAGGCCAACTGCGACACCGCAGCTAGTGTAGTGTCTCACATGTTTCTTTAGTTGTAGGCTTTCTCCATGAAGAGAGGACGAGTCAGTGTATCCGCAAGCGACCGGGCCGAACTCGAGCAACTGATTCGCGGTCGCAACACACCACAGA
>JADYYG010000024.1 GCA_020853755.1 Dehalococcoidia bacterium
AACACACCTACAACCACATCCGCCCCCACCAGGCTCTCGGCCAACTCACCCCCGCCGAGTTCCTCCGCCAACGCTTTACCATCTCACCATCCACAGGAGTGTCACTAACGTCGTGAACCAGCACACGAAGTTCTTCGAGTCAAGAACACGATCTATAGTCATCTGGCTCGACCGGGGATCGGAGCCCTGTGCTACCCGGTACTGCACTTGGCGGTCGAAGGCGCTTCGACGCCACTCTTTACGATCATTCATGTTGAACTCCAGCAAGCGTTTGGCCGGTTTGGCCGGTATGCGGAGGGGAGGTCGCCCGTCTCCCAGCGCCTCGCGAGCCTACCGAGCGCCCGCCCAGGATCAAACCCGTGCGGGGACGAAGGTTAAGTTCGCTCCGCCAATTGGCCCGTTTCCGCGAGCCGAATCAGTTCCGATGCCTTCAGGCCCAGCGCTCCCGCGATGGCCGCCAGCGCCGCCAGCGATGCCGAGTGCTGGCCGCGCTCGACCAGGCCGACGTAGTTTCGGTGCAGGTCCGCCGCTTCCGCGAGAGCTTCTTGCGAGAGCCCGCGCTGGAGCCGCCGCTCCCTGATGACCGCCCCAATTGCCACCTCGAGATTCCCGCGACGCGCCACGGGGGCAGCGTTGGCGAGCAGGCACCCAAGGCTCTACACAAAATACTGTGCAGAGAGCAGTCGAGCGTGCCGACGATCGTTGCGGGGGAGCCCGCGGCACGCCCACGCTTCGAGGTGTTTGGAATGGCGAATGAGACGGTGATTGACGCAACGGCGAAAGCGGAATGGAAGCGCAAAGAGCGCAAGAAGGCCTACATCATCGCCGCCGTTTGTGGCGCGGTGTTCCTCTACACCATGGGCGCCTTCGATGTCGTCCTCTTCAACATGGGCTTCCAGGGGCTGAACTTCCACAACTGTGTCGGTACCTCGGCAAACGTGACGTTCTGCGACGGCCCGCTAAGCACTAACAAGCCGCCGTCCGGCGTAACCCTCGAAGACATGACTTCGTTCTGGGGTGAGTAACCCACGACCTCGTTCGGGGTCATCACTCCTACCCTTCACTTCCGCGCCAGCAAGGTACTATCGACCCCGAGGGTCCCGTCGACGATGTCCGCTCCATCGTCCGGGGCCCTCTTCCATTTGATAGGCGGCACGCCCGCAACGTCACGGACGCGGGTGCCATCCAGGACACCGACCAGGTAACCGACGCGCCGGATTATGGGTTCCCTCCGCTGCTGGTGGTTGCCTACCAGTCGCGTCACCGACTTCTTTCGCGCGGCCCATTCGAACTCCGGGAGGAGGACCTCGGTTATGAGGGTGACCGGGTCGAGTGGGGAGGCCATGAGGAAGTCCGCCAGCTTGTCGCGCACAATCCCCTGAGAACAGGCGGACGGATCGATGGCGGCGAAGAGCGGTAGAGCAAGGGCAATGGCTTCTTCGATTTTCTCCACACGTGCGCCAGCACGTGACAGACTCTGGGTTCTTGTTCTCGACGGGTTCTCGTTGCGGGGTTCTCGATCGGTGGACGTGGGTGTCCGGCCAGCCCAGACAGCCGTGTCACGGGTGCCCCGGACACCCGTGTCCTGGCCACGAGCGAGGAACTCCCGATTCGCCTGCCAGATGTCGTTGACGCTCAGGTACGTGGTGCGACCATCTCGTCGTTCCTCCCTGAGGCAACCCAGGTCGACCAACACCCGGACGGACCGCTGAATGGTTCTCCTGTTCCTCCCGAGCACTTCGCCAATGGCTTCCAGCGACTGCCAGCAGACGCCGTCCTCGCCGGCAACGTCGCGCACGTGGACATAGACGAGAAGGTCCACTGCGGCCAGCCGCCGGTCACGAATGATTATCCTCGGGATCATTGCGAAGCCGCTGCGCGCGCGGCTGACCTTGGCCTTCTTTGAGACCTCTTCCGGCATTTCGGCTCACCCCGTGGAGAAGTCCCTGGGTGGGCGCGAAGGCGGACGCGGCACTCAGAGCTTTGTCGGAACCGGGGCGGGCCGGCCGGGGAAAAGCTCTGAGGAAATCCCCGGCCGGCCCTCCGCCGGCGCTGGGGTAATCGTTGCGAGTTGGCGACGCCGAAAGAAACCTGCGGGCACATCTGCCCGTAGCCACTCGCCGCGCTTCAAACGGAATTCCAATACCCGGGTCACGAAAACGATGCTAGGGTTCCAATGTTCAGGTTCGTTTTTCTCCTCCCTTGAGGCAGTCAGAACCGGGCAGGCCCGCGCGTATGCGTGCCCCCTGGATCGGCATAGCCCTCAACACGAAGGAGATCAACGTTGCTATCAATTCCTCCCATAGACTTCATCCGCCTCGAAGTCGAGTTCCACACACCTGATGGTTTTCGATACATCAGGGCGTTCCAGGGCGTATGGCTAGTCAAGCCAGAAGACAAGTTCTCCTTCGGCCTGGCGTACACACGTAGACGACAGTTCGTCCTCTACTGTGACGACGCCAAAGTCTTCAACGTGTATGGCAGATTGGAGGACATGCAGTACCTCCGCGACATTCCCGATGACCTTGTCAGCGACGCGAGGGCCGTTCTCCATTCGTTGATGGGAGGGCCAGGTCCGTTCATCGAAGAGTTCGACATCTAGCGACTCCGCTGAGAGCCGCCGGGCTTCCGCAAGGAATCGCAGCCCGGCGGCTTGTCCCCTATCACGAGGAAGAAACAAATGAATAACTCAAACCCGCGTATCCCCAACCGGCGCCGCTGGTCGCCAAGTCGCGGCGGGCATGCTCCCGGCCATATTCGCGAACGGTTCACCGACTGGCTTGAAGCCGATCAGCCCGAACGGTTCGAAGATCGGGACGAACAGATGCTGACCCGAGACCAGATTCTCGGGCAGCTCTGGAACTGCACTGACATCCTTGAAAGCGGGTGGTGCCACGAACTCGACATCCCGGCCGGTTCGACGTACGCCATGGCCGTCCGCGATCTGAAGCAGGGCCGGTCATGAGCGACGAGCAGATCAGCCTGACCGCCGAGGACCTTCGTACGATGGCGGAGCCGTACACCATCCCACTCTGCTTCCTCAACCACGAGACCGCATACATCGGCGCCGCCGCGGTCATCACGTTCATAGGGCGAGCGACAAGCGTCCTCCGGTCGCACTCAAAGGCCGACCTCGTCCTGCTGAGGATGCTGCGTGAGCACCTCTCTCGCGTGCTGGCTGAGGTTGATGATAGCCCCAGGTTCGCGATGCATCTCGAGGGCGTCACCCCTCGCTCCTCTGATAGGGAGATTAGATGTGTGTACTTCGGCGGCTTTGAGGACCACGAGCCCGTCGCGATGGTCTGCATCAGTGACGTCATGGAAAGCATCGATCGTGGCACAGCTCTTGATGCGCTCCGCGTGTTCCTCGTCGAGACGCAGGCGTGGGGCATGGGGGCTTGATCGTGAGCAAGCGGCCGAGTGACCTTGCTTGCGGTGGGGGCCTGCACGCGGACGCAGTGTCGAGTTTATGCCCGTTCTTAAACCCATAACTCTGCCGAGGGGAACCGTTGGTCGGACACGAGCCTTTCGGGTTTGGCCATCCCCTCCCGGCTGGGATACGGTTATGGCCGTCGCCCCTTCTGCCACTGGCAACAGACATCCTCGACGATCTGCGCGCTCAGCCCAAGCACTCGACCTAGGCCACGCGCCTCCTCTTCCAACCGGGCGAAGAGTCCGTCGTGTAGACGAAACACCAAACGGGCCCCGCGCTGCGGGCCACTGCTTCCCTGGAAGAAGCACTGTTTTGGCTCCAGCGGCGCGAGCCCGAGCAGGCCCAGCAGCCGGGCAAGATCGAACCGCGCTGTTCTTCCGAAACCACTCACGGGCTCCAAGGCGTGGAACAGCCGATCGAAGTCTGAGGTCTCGGGGTGCAACTCGTGGGGGTTCGCCTTCAACCACGCTACGAGCGAACGCACCACTCGCCCGGTGGACGTTGGCGAGCCGGGACGATGCGACTGGTAGGCGCGATGACTGCCGAACGGGGCGACCTTGTGCAGCAGCTCGGCGTTAGCGCCGATCCACTCGGCCATCGCCTTGCCGCCGTCCGCCGACACTCGCGCCCAGGTCCAGGCATCGTTTCGGTACATGCCGTTGTACAGCTGCCCTATCGACTCGGGCCTGTCCCAGCCGATCAATGTCGCGATCCCGGCGAGCCACACCGCCTCGCGCCAGTCCTTCGCTGCCAACTCCTTGACCTCGGCGAACGGCGCGAACTCCGGGCCCGGCCCGCGAGTGGCCTTCGGTAAGTTCTTGCCCGCCCGAATCGCTGCGTGGTCTGCCAAAGACTGCTCGATGCAGTCGGCGAAGCGGTTGAGGGCGTCCGGCTCGGCAAGACCTGGAAGTAGGCCTTCCTCCACGATCCGCGTGAGGCGCGCCCGCCATACCGAGCCCGTCATCTTCGGCGGCGTCCCAGCGGGTGTTCCGGCAGCCGTTTCACCTCCGTCACGCCGATCCTGGCGAACACGTAGCCGGAGTTGAAGCAGTCGGTGATCCGTCGCACGAGCGCGGGGCCGCGCATGGCGACCTCCCCGGTGATGGGGTCCGGCCGGCGGCAAGTGGCGACGCTCTTCATCCACATCGGCTGGCCCTCGAGGCGACCGTCTTCCCAGAGCCGGAGCACCTCCTCGTACCGTCCATCGCGACGGCAGAAGATCTCGACGTACATCAATGGCGACCGCCGCGGCCTAGCCCTAGACAGCAACGGGAACTTGCCGCGCGGCCTCTTGCCGTGGTTTCCCATTGCCCGGCCGGCCTGGAACCTCGGATGTGGTCCTGAGGGTGCCTGAGGGACAACATCATCGGCCCCGCCAGTTGCCGGCGCCCGCGAAGAACGCAGTCAGGGCCGGGAACTCCGGCATCTGCATCTCCTCAACATCGGAGAACTTGATGTCGAGCCCGTCCAATGTTGGGCGGCGGTCATAAGGGCAGAGCAGCGCGACGCATTCTCCTTCGCTGGTCAGGCGGGCGACAATCAGGCAGTCCCGCGCGGCCGGGTCATCTGCAAAGCTCTCACTGATTGGCGCGTCCGCTCCCCGGCGCATGTAGGCGTCGGCCACTGACACGACCGCAGAGGGCTTCATATCCGCGAACTGCTGCCCCACGCCGAACAACACCAACTGCCGCAGTTTCGCGGTCGCGCCAGGGTTCTCAAGTCCGACCAGCACCTCCCCATCCGCGCCTTCGACGAGCAGCACGGGCAGAAGCTCGCCGTGCTCGATGAGGTTCTTCTTGGCTCCCTCCAGGAGCTCGTACATCCGAGAAGTTGCGATCGTCAAAAGTCCATCCCTTCCAGCGCCTGCTCCAGGTCTTCCAATCTGCGCCGCGCGTAGTGCCGGGTCGTGTTCACGTTCGAGTGGCCCATCAGGTCGGCCAGACCGACAAGGTCATTGTTCGAAAAGGCGAGGTACCTGAACGCGAAGGAGTGCCTCAAGGTGTGAGGGCTGACCTTCACTCCGGCCGCGGCGCCGTACTTCGTCACGATCCTCGTGATGCCGTTGCGGCCCAGCGGACCGCGTTCACCAAGGAACAACTCGCCCGGCGCATCTCCCCGAACGGCCAGGTAGTCGGTGAGCACCTTCCGGGCCGTCGCCGGGATCGGTACGACTCTCGCCTTGCCGCCTTTGGCCCATTGGCCGCCGACGCTGACGAGGCCCTTCCGCTCAGACAGCATCACGTCCTCGAGGCGGAGATGTGTGACCTCGCCCAGCCGGAGTCCGCAGTAGAGAGCGAGATAGACAACCGCTTTGTCCCGAGCGCTCGCGCGCACGTCGACCTCTTTGAGGAGTCGGCGTAGCTCCACCCTGGTGAGTCCTCGCGGCGCGAGTTGCTGCTGCACGACGCGCGGTATCCGCTGAAGCTCTCGAACGAGGCCGGCCCGGATGTCCCCGCGCTCCTCGGCCCACCGGGTGTACTCAATAAGGAAGGCCATACAACGGTTGATGGTCGCTGCTTTCTGTTCACGCGCCGACTCCGCGGCCCGGAACTCGGCCACCTCCCGAGCGACGAGCCGCGACACGTCAAACGGCTCGCCGTTCGCCGCCGCGCTCCACCGGGAGAACTTTCGCCA
Source organism: Dehalococcoidia bacterium (assembly GCA_020853755.1). Taxonomy (GTDB): domain Bacteria; phylum Chloroflexota; class Dehalococcoidia; order Tepidiformales; family Tepidiformaceae; genus Amarobacter. The sequence continues at coordinate 6,068 of JADYYG010000024.1, forward strand.
GTCGGCGAGATAGGCGGCCACGGTAGCTGGCCGCCGACCTCGTGCGCGCAGGTCGTCAATGAATGCCAAGACCCTGGCCGCCTCTTGGGGCGTCACCAGGGTCTTCATTTCCGCTGCGATTGTTATGACTTCAGTTCTCGGCGGGATACTCGACTCCTTCCACGTTCGCGCCACGCGCGAACAAGGCTCCGATTGGCGACTTAATGAACGTTATGGCTCCAACCGCCCTTCACTTTCAGGAACGGTCAGTACCGAGAAACGACGGGATCGTATGTACCATTTTAGTACGGATGATTGAACCCAGATGGGCCTCAGGCGGCGACGCGCACCGCGCCGTCGGGGCCGAGGCCCCGGTGGATGGAGGCGGGGACCGTCAGCTGGCGGCCGCACCGGAAGCAGTTCCCGCTCTCGAGGGCGTAGGCCATGCCGGCCTCATTGCGGGCGTCCTGGTCGGCGCTGATGAGGAAGATGATGGCCTGCTCGATAAGGTACTGGTTCTCGCGCTTCGGCTTGAAGCTGCCCTGGCCGTTGATATACCCGACGTACATGTAGTTGTCCGGGCCGATGAGGAGCTTCACCCAGGTGTTGTTCCCGCGGCCGTTGTCGCTGGCCTTCGTGAACCGAAGCGTGCGGTGCTCGCCCAGGACATCGATGACGGTGTAGGTGCCGACCAGCTGCCGGGCGGCCTCCGCCTGTGGGGCGACCCGGTTGGGGCGGCGGGCCTTCTTGACCTCGGCGAGGACGCAGTTCATCACGCCGCGGGCCTGTGCCTTGCTGAGCCCGACGCGCGGGTTCCAGCGGCGCTGGAGGTCGTTGAGGAAGGGGAACGGTCCGCTGTAGTCGCAGAGGAAGTCCTCCGCGTAGGCGCGCAGGTACTGGTCCATGTCCTCGTCCGTGAACCGGACGCCCTTGGCGATCGCGGTGTCGAGGGCGAGGGTGGCTGCGTTGAAGACGTGCTGATCGAGTGCCGTGGAGGACTCTATCGTCTAGTCACGTAGTGACTAAGACGGATAGAGCACTCCGACTGGTTGCAGCAGCCACGATCAAACCCGCGACCTCGGCGTAAGATGATCACGAGTAACACGACTCTGCGGTTGCGCCGGGAGGAACGCCTTGCCAGAGGAATTCTGTGATTTGGTCGCGCGGCGGCTGCGGTGGGCAGGTCTGAACGCCGTATCTTGGGACAGCGGCGGAGGTGTGTTGGGCGTTGGAGTCGCGCCCGGAGACGTTCCTCCCGACGAGCTGCGGTTCTTCTTCGGTACCGCGGGAGAGCAGTGGGCTGGTGAGGTCTGGAACGACGACGGCGAAACCGATGGAGAGGCGCTCACCACCGCTCCATCGTCGTCCTCAGACGCTAACGCAGTTGCCGCTGCCATTCTCGCTTCCATTGCTCAATACCTTCTCGGGTCCAGCTAGTGTACTGTAACCATATTGTCTAGTACGATAGTAGTATGGCACATGGGATACGGTTCGAGTTAGCGGGTGATGACCGGGCGCGGCTTGAGCGGCTGCGACGGAGACCCTCCACACCGCGCAAG
>JADYYG010000025.1 GCA_020853755.1 Dehalococcoidia bacterium
AACACACCTACAACCACATCCGCCCCCACCAGGCTCTCGGCCAACTCACCCCCGCCGAGTTCCTCCGCCAACGCTTTACCATCTCACCATCCACAGGAGTGTCACTAACGTCGTGAACCAGCACACGGGCTGTTCCTCGCGGGCCGGCGCGGCCACAATGCAGCACACCTTCCGCAAGGAGCTGCCCGTGCGCGCAATGACGCCCGAAGACCTCTACGCCCTCAAGTGGGTCGGCGAATGCGACATTTCGCCGGATGGGAGCCGCGTGGCCGTGGTGGTCACCCACCTCGACCGCGAGACCGACGGCTACCGTTCGGCCATCTGGGTGGTCGACACCGGCGGCGGCGATCCGCGTCAGTTCACCGCCGGGACCAAGCGCGATGGCTCGCCTCGCTGGTCGCCTGATGGCCGCTGGCTCGCGTTCACGAGTGAGCGCGGCGAAGACAAGCCGCAGATCGCCGTCATGCCTGCAGGCGGCGGCGAATCGCGCATCCTCACGAAGTTGCCCCTCGGCGCCGGCGTCCCGGCATGGTCGCCCGACGGTGCGCGCATTGCCTTCAGCGCGAAGACCGGCACGCTCCCCGACCCCGACCCAAAGAAGGCGAAGCCGTACCGCCGCGTCACCTCGATGAAGTACCGCATCAACGGCCAGGGCTTCACCTATGACCAGCGCCGCCATCTCTTTGTGCTGGACGTCGCCACCGGCGCCGTGACGCAGGTGACTGACGGCGACTGGGACGATACCCAGCCCGCATGGTCGCCCGATGGCACGCAACTGGCCTTCGTTTCGGCACGCCACGATGACCGCGAATTCGACAGCGCCAGCGACATCTGGGTCGTCTCCGCAAGCGGCGGCGAAGCGCGCCAGGTCACGGCGACCGAAGGTTCCCGTGCCGCGCCGTCGTGGTCGCCTGACGGGAAGACCATCGCCCACATCCAGCACCCCGACTGGCCGTCGAACGGCCTCCTCCGGCTGGCCGCCGCGGATGGCAGCGGCCAGGTCGACGCGTCCGGCGGGATCGACCGGGAGATGGGTGTTGGCGCGCTGCCCGGCGCCGTGGCCCAGCCGCGCTGGCTCCCGGGCGGCGGCATCCTCACCGTGGCCGCGGACCGCGGCGAATCGTCGCTCTGGATTGGCGGCGCTGTGGATGGTGGCCGCTGGCTGGCGAAGGGCCCGGCGATGACGGGCTGGTACTCGGTTGACGCAGCGGGCCTTCGCGCCGCCGTGACGGCCACCGCGCAGCAGCAACCCGCCGAGGTGTTCCTCGTGAACCTCGAATCCGGCGCGAAGTCGCAACTCACGAACTTCAATGAGGCGTTCCGCAACGAGGTGACCCTGCAACAGGCCGAGAAGTTCGTTGTCACCACGGATGCCGGGACCGAAGTGGACTGCTGGCTGATGAAGCCGGTCAACTTCGAGGAGGGGAAGTCCTACCCCGTCCTCCTCAACGTCCATGGCGGGCCGTTCGGGCAGTACGGCGAGACGTTCTTCGACGAATTCCAGATCTACGCCGCCGCTGGCTACGGCGTGGTCTTCTGCAACCCGCGCGGCAGTTCGGGGCAGGACACCGCGTTCTCCCGGGCCGTCGTCGGCGACATGGGCGGGCCAGATTACCTCGACGTGATGGCCGCCTTCGATGCCGCGCTGGCCCGCGCGCCCTGGGCCGACCTCGACCGTCTCGGCATCATGGGCGGCTCGTATGGCGGCTTCATGACCTCGTGGACGATCGGCCACACGACCCGCTTCAAGGCTGCCATCAGCGAGCGCGCAGTCAACGACTGGTATTCGATGCAGGGCGCGAGCGACATCGGCGGCACGTTCAACCGCCAGTACCTCGGGCCCGACGCTACCATCCAGGACAACCTGGAGGCGGTCCTTCGCCAGTCGCCCCTGACCTACGCGAAGAACATCGAGACGCCGGTCCTCATCCTCCATTCGGAGGTGGACCTGCGCTGCCCGATTTCGCAGGGCGAACAACTCTTCGTGGTGCTCAAGCAGCGCCGCAAGGACGTCGAATTCGTGCGCTTCCCGGACGAAGACCACGAACTCTCCCGTTCCGGCCGCCCGAGCCACCGCGTCGACCGCTTCAACGTCATCCTCGATTACTGGAAGCGGAAACTCTAGAAGCCGAGCTCGATGCGGCGGAAGTGTTCGAGGTAGCGGCCATCGTCCGAACGCCAGCGTTCGCGTGAGAACGCGGCGAAGTCTTCCTGGTTGCCGAATTGGGTGGCGTGCGCCGAAAGCGCGTGGATCTTCGCGTCCACCTGCGCCGTGATGTCGATGTCGACGTTCGGGTGGTTCGTGTTCCAGAGCAACACCTCGCGGACCTTGTGCGGTTCGAGGCCCTCCGCGAGGTGTTCCGGGAAGTTCAGGTGGTCACGCGCTGTCGGGTAGACCGCGTCGAGGGCCGCCGCGCCCGTCGCCCGGTGGTCCGGGTGATTGATGAAGCTGTCGCGGATGATGATATCCGTCGGGTCGTGAGTGAGGACCGTGTGCGGCCGCACCTCGCGGATGCAGCGCACAACCTGTTCGAGCAGGGCGCGGTCATAGACGAGTTCGCCGTCTTCGTGATCGAGGAAGTGGACCTCGCGCACGCCCAGCCGGCGGCAGGCCTCGCGCTGCTCTTCGCGCCGCAGTGAGATGAGGCGGCCGCGCGTCATCGTGCGGTCTTCGGTCCCTTTCGCGCCGTTGGTGCAAACGAGGAAGTCCACCGTCCAGCCTTTCGCGACGAGCTGGCAAACGTACCCGGCGCAACCGAAGTCGCCGTCGTCGGGGTGGGCTGCGATGACAAGGGCTGTTTCGGGCATGCCGATCGAGTCTGTCGTATGCGAGCGGAAGTGAGCAAACCCGGACTGGTGCGCACGACCGTCTACAATCGGCGCATTCGAGAAGGAGTCTCATCCCCAATGGATATGGCTTTCGCCAAGATCAATCTGCGCGTCCGCGACCTCGATGCTGCGCTGGCGTACGCAACCGGCGTCCTCGGCGCCACCGTTATCCACCCCCGCCAGCCGATCTCGTTCGGCGACATGGCGATGGTTCGAGTCGGCGGGCTGGTGATGGAGATCATTGCCCCTGCGAGCCCGGATAGCCCGCTCGCCCGCCTCATCGAGAGTCGCGGCGAAGGAATCGACTCGGTCGGATTCACCGTGCCGGAATTGCAGGCCGCTTCGGATGCCCTGGACGCAGCCGGCGGCCGGATGATCGGCAGCCAGGGCGGCTCTGCGACCGATATCGCCTGGCTCCACCCCAAGAACCCGCTTAGCCTCTCCGTGGAGTTGCTCCGCCGCGACTTCTGGGAGGGAGTGACGAAGAACGGCTGACCCTGTGCGGCCGTCCCCGGCTGCGCGCTGAACCCGGTCTGGTACAATCGCAGGATGCGCACGTCCTTTGCGCCCTGGGTGAAAACGTCCCCGCGTCAATCACGCGGGGCTGCCATTTAGTCGCGCCCGCTTGCCACACACTCGCTTCCCTTCCCCGCAGTTCCCACGAAAGGCCACAGTGCGATGCCGACTGACCGCGTCCAGCTCTATGACACCACTCTCCGCGACGGATCCCAGATGGAGGGGATTTCCCTCTCGGTCGAGGACAAGATCCGGACTACGCGGAAGCTCGACGAGCTCGGCATCGAATGGATCGAAGGCGGCTTCCCCGGTTCGAACCCGAAGGACGCGGAGTACTTCCGGCGGCTGAAGACGACCACGCTGAAGAACGCGAAGGTCAGCGCCTTCGGCGGCACCCGCAAGCCGAACATCACCTGCGAGACCGATGCCAACATCCAGAGCATGGTGGCCGCCGAAACGCCCGGCATCACGCTCGTCGGCAAGGCCAGCATGTACCAGGTGCGGGAGATCCTCGAGACCAGCGCCGAAGAGAACCTGGCGATGATCGCCGACACCATTTCCTACTTCAAACGGCTCGGCAAGACCGTCTTCTTCGACGCCGAGCACTTCTTCGACGGCTTTAACGACGACCCGGACTACACGCTCCAGTGCATCGCCACGGCGGCCCGTGCCGGCGCCGACGCCCTTGTCCTCTGTGACACGAATGGCGGTATGACCACCAGCGCGATGCTGCGCACCATCGCCGCCGTGCAGGACCGCGTGCGTGACACGCGCCTCGGCATCCACACCCATAACGATGCCGGCCTCGCCGTCGCCAACTCGCTGGCTGCCGTCGAAGCCGGCGTCTGGCAGGTGCAGGGCTGCGTGAACGGCTACGGCGAACGCTGCGGCAACGCCGACATCCTCACCATCCTCGCGAACCTGAAGGTCAAACTCGGCCTGAACGTGGTCGAAGACGAGCAACTCGCGCGCCTGACCGAGGTCGCGAACTACGTCTCGGAACTGGCGAACATGACGCCGAACCCGGGCGCACCGTACGTTGGCGCCTCCGCCTTCGCGCACAAGGCCGGCTACCACGTTGCCGGGATCATGAAGGACGAGCGCGCCTACCAGCACATCGACCCCGCCATCGTCGGCAACCAGTCGCGCGTCCTCGTCAGCGAACTTTCGGGCCAGCGCAACCTGCTGATGAAGCTCGAAGAACTCGGCATCGACTACCCGCTGACGCAGGCCGAGATCAAGCGCCTGCTCGAGGTGGTGAAGGAGAAAGAGAGCCAGGGCTACCAGTACGAAGGGGCCGAGGCCAGCTTCGAACTGCTCGTCCGCCGTTCGCTCCCGAACTACCGCGCGCCCTGGGAACTTGAGGACTTCGTCATCGTCGAGCGCCGCCGCCGCGGGCGTGACGAATCGGAGAACGAGATGCTCGCCGAGGCGATGGTCAAGGTCATCGTCGACGGCCAGCTGCACCACACCGCGAACGAGGGCAACGGCCCGGTCAACGCCCTCGACGGCGCGGTGCGCAAGGCGCTCGCCCAGGCCTACCCGCAGATCGAGCAGGTCAAGCTGGTGGACTACAAGGTGCGCATCCTCGACAGCCAGGCGGCCACTGGCGCGCGCACGCGGGTGCTCATCGAGAGCACGGACGGCAACCGCTACTGGACAACCGTCGGCTCATCGACCGACATCATCGAGGCCAGTTGGCTCGCCCTCAGTGACGCGCTCGAATACGCGATGCTCGTCGCTGCCTGAGTTGCTCAGGCGCCCGGCGGCGTCGGCAGCGGCGCATCCTCGAACCGGTCGAGGATCTCGTACGCCTTGAGGTCCATGATCGCGGAGATGGAGCGGTCCAGCATCATCGTGACCAGTTCGAGCCCGCGTTCATTCGCGAGGTCGATGGAGCCGCCACTGACCACCGGGTAGGTCAGGCACCCGATCGTGCAGGCGCGGTAGTCATCCCAGCAGGCATCGAAGGTGTAGTCCTTCACGCCGCGGTCGAGCAGCGCGCGGTGGTACTCCTTGAGGATCGCCTCCTCGTTCGCCGCGCGGATCGCCGGGTCGATGCTCTGGCTCATGAAGTAGGCGATGTCGTACGGGCCACGGCCCTTCATCGCGATCTGCCAGTCGATCAGGGTGAGCGGCGCCTGCCCATCCAGGCTGCCCCAGAAGACGTTGTCGAGCCGCAGGTCGCCGTGCAGCAGCGTGGAGTCGCCCGAGGCGAAGTAGTCCTGCATCGGGTTCATGCGGAAGAGGTAGGCCCCGGTGAACTGGCGCTGCAGCCCCGTCAGGTGGTCGCCGAATTTCTCGAGGAACGGTTCGAGCGCCTGGGCATAGGCAAGGGCCGAGAACTTGATCTGGGGCGCGTTGATCGGCGGCACCCAGCCGAGCGCATCGAGATCCTTTGAGGCCCACCAGTGCGCGTGCAGGCGCGCTAGTTCGCCGACGAGCGTCTTCGCCTGTTCGAGCGACGCGCCGGCCACCTGGTCGCCGAGCTGCAGCCCGCCGAGATCTTCCATCAGGACCACGTAGCGGACGGTGGCGGGGTCTCCCGCGGCGTAGTAGGCCTGGGCGGAGCGGCAACCTACCCTTGCGCTCAGTTCGTTGTAGAAGCGGACCTCTTTTTCGTAGAAGCCGAGCATTTCGGCGACGCCGCGGCCGCCGGGATCGGCCGTCGGGATCTTGGCGATGAGTGTCTTCGGTCCCTTCGGCTCGGGCTGGCTGTAGGCGAGGGTGACCCGCGCCAGTTCGCCCAGGATGCCGACGCCCTGGCCGATGGTGACCTTCTCGGCCGAAGTGACTTCGCCGCTGATGTGGCCGTTCGCGCGCAGGGCGGCGGTCAGCCAGGCCGGGTCTAGTTCGGACATCGTGGCCGGGATCGGGAGAGTCGACATGACGAGTACCTCCGGGGCGGCTCCCGATGCAGTACGCGAGCCTAGATTTCGGGTGCGGGCGCCTTCGTGGGATTGCGAATTTCGACCCAGAGCAGCGAAAGGACCAGGACGGCGACGGTGATGCCGAGGCAGATCCCGCCCAGGATTGAAAGCGCGTCGCGCTGATCCATCGGCGCGTTGTCGCTGTCCGCCATCAGGTCGAAAAACATGAAGATAAGCGTCAGGAAGAGGCCGCTGACCGGGATGGCGAGTGCCATGTAGCGGCCGCGCGCGAACAGGTGGCCAAACCCGATGGCCGCGATGGCCAGGAACGGGATGAACGAAACGAGCCATTCGCGGTGATTTGGCCATGAGTCGCGGAGCGAGAACATGACCGCCGTCAGGCCAACCGAACCGAGCACGCCGATTGCAATCCCCCACCAGCTGCTGGCCAGCGCAAGCCAATCGATGGGCGGCGCCTTGGGCCGCTGGCTGCGATCGTGGATCCAGGGGGTCTTTTCGGGCTCGACCGGTGCGGGGATGCTGAAGTTCGCCATGATGCGCGAATTGTGGTGCCCGCGGCGCTCTCGGGCAACGTGAGCAGCCGCCGGGCAGCCTCCCGGTGTACGCTTCGCTTCGTGGCCGCTCCCATCGCCGAAGTCACCATCACACCGGATTCGAACGCTGCTGCGGTGCTCGAAGCGCTCGAACGCGCCGCGGATGCAGGCGCCGCCGTCGCAGTCATCGATGCCTGCGGCAGCCTGCCGGAGCGTTTCGAAGCCCCCGCGAACTGGCTGCGAACCGTCACGCTCTTCGAAATCCCCCTCGTTTTCGCCTTCGAGGGCGAGGTGCGCGGCGGGCTGGCCGAACTCGCACTGGCCTGTGATATCCGCGTCTGCAGCGAAGGCGCGGGGCTGCGCGGGCGCATCCACAGCAACGCACGCGCGCAGACGCTCGCCGGCGAAGGCTCCGCGCTCTCGCTCTTCCTCGGGCAGACGCTGGATGCAGCGGCGCTCCTCGCGGCCGGCCTCGTTTCGACCGTGACCCCCGCCGGTGACGCCCGTAGTGAGGCCCGGCGCATGGCCGGGGTCATCGCGTCGCGAGGGCCGATAGCGGTGCGGCTGGGGAAAGAAGCCATCTGGCGCGGCCTCGCTCAGCCCCTCGAACAGGCCCTTCGTTTCGAGACCGATTTGACCTTGCTGTTGCAGACAACGAAAGATCGGGCCGAAGGGGTGCGAGCGTTCTTAGCGAAGAGAGCCCCGACTTTCACAGGTGAGTAAACGATGATAGTGATGCTGGAAGAGCCAGAAGCCTGGTCGCTGATGATGCTCGTCAGCGCTGTGGCTTCGGACAACGCCGAAATCTCGGCCGAAGGGCGCGAGGCCATCAAGAAGTGGCGCGGCGAAAACCGTGAGGGTTCGCCCCAGATGGAGAAGCTGACAGACGACCTCAACAAGGCGCTGAACGCCCACCTCGATGCGAAGTTCCTTCGCCGCATCAAGAGCAAGGGCCGCTACGAGACGGTGAAGCAGTAATGGAAGTTCGATTCACAGACGACGAAATCGCCGAGGCCCTGACCGTGGTCGTTAACCGCATGGCCGACAACGCCGGCCTGAGCGATAAGGACCGCGCGATGCTCAAGCGCTGGCGCTCTTCGAAGATGAAGCTCGGCAGCGACGACATGCAGGAGCTCGTGGGCAAGGTCAACGAAGACTTCGCCAAGATGATGCAGCGCCGCGAGCGCAGCGCCATCCAGAAGCACGACTGGAACGACTGAGAGCCCGCCGCCGGTGAGCGCGCGTTACTGCCGCCGCCGGTTCGTCACCCCGGTGGCGTTCGCATGCGCGGCGTTCTCCGCTGCGTCGTCGAGCGGCGTCAGCGTGACCTCCGGCCCGTAGCGGCGGCGCAGCCCGGCGAGGATCAGTTCGTCGGCCAGGCGGGGGTTCTTCGGGAGCAGGCTGCCGTGCAGGTAGGTGCCGATGGCGTTGTTGCTGCGCGCGCCTTCAAAGCCGTCCTCGTGGTTGTTGCCGGCGCCGCGCCGGACTCGCCCGAAGGGCTGCTGGACTGGGCCAAGGTACGTCCGCCCACCATGGTTCTCGAAGCCGACCACCTCGCCCAGCGGCGTTTCGAGAATGACGTCGCCGATGCAGCGGTCGGCGAGCGGCCCCGGGTGCCGCGTCTCCAGGTCGAAAATCCCGATGCCCGGGATGACGCCGCCTTCGTGGTCGATGTACCGGTGCCCGAACAACTGGAATCCACCACAAACCGCTAGCATCGGCATGCCGGTTTCGGCGGCCTGGCGAAGGACCTCGCCGCGCGCCACCAGGTCATCGGCGATGCGCCGCTGCTCGCGGTCCTGCCCGCCGCCGATGAGGATGAGGTCGAAGTCCGCCGGGTCGAACGGGTCGCCGGTGTTGACTTCCGTAAGTGGGAAGCCAATCCCGCGCGCCTCGCAGCGGTAACGCAGGGTGATGACGTTGCCGCGGTCCCCGTAGATGTTCATCACATCCGGGTAAAGGTGGGCGGTTCGCAATTCCATGCCAACAAGTGTCGCAGCCCGGCCGGGGCAGCGAAACCCGCTATCAGGCTTCCTGCGGCGCCCCGGCCATCATCGCCAACACCTCCGGGCCCGGGTCGAGGTCGCGGCAGAGGGCGGCCGTCAACTGGTAAACCGGGCCGGTGGCGGCGTTGCGTTGCCCCTCGTAGCCGGCCATCGCGTCGTCCCACTGCTTCGCGCCGGCGAAGACGGCATCGAGCGCGCCTGCCAGCGCCTCAGCATCGCGGAAGGCGTCGTTGATGCCCTGGCCGAGCACGGGGTCACGGTAATACCCCGCGTCCCCTACGAGCGCCCAGCCGGGGCCGAACGGTCTGCGGTAGAAGTTCGTGTGCCCGGTGATGCCCATGAACTTGCCGTTGCGCGTGGCCCCGGCGTACCGCCGTCCCAGGCTTTCGACCGTCCCCAATGCGGCCGCCACGCCCCCTTCGATGTCAGACTTGAAGTTCGGGAACCGCGCGATAGCGTATTCCACGGCCACGCACGACTCTTCGTCGTTGGTGGGGAAAACGAACAGGGCGAGCCCGCCGCCGACGTACACCTCGGTGGTTTCGGCGGGGAAGTTCTTGAAGTAGCCGTAGTAGCCCGCGGTCGTCGCCTGGACCTCGTTGTAGGAATCGGCGCCGACCAGCCGGGCAACGAAGGAATCGCGCCCATCGGCCCCGATAACCACGCTGGCGCGCTCCTCGAAGCGTGTGTCTCCGGCCCGCCCGCGAATCCCTGTGACGATCCCGTCTTCGACGATGAGCGACTCGACGATGGCGCCTTCGCGGACTTCGGCTCCCGCTTCCCGCGCGGCGTCGACCAGGATCTTGTCCAGCACTGTCCGGCGGGGCGCGATGGTGAGCGGGTCCGCAGGATCGGGCGGGAAGGCCATACCCTGCATCGTCCGGAGCTGCCCGTGGAGCGGCGGACAGCCGGTGGCGAGCACGCGGTCGAGCAGTCCCCATGCCCTCAACCGCTCGACACCGTCAGGTGTGATGAAGTGCGTGGAGAGCGTGTCGCTCGGGAACCGCGCCCGGTCGACCACGAGGACGTTGCGTCCCGCGCGGGCGAGGAGCATCCCCAGCGGGGAGCCGGCGCAGCGCGCGCCGACGATGATGGCGTCAAACATTATTCGTACTTCCCAAAGTGAATGGCGGTTCGTTCACCGAAGGCGCGACACCGTCGCGGGATAGTACGACAATCCAACCTGTTGTGTTGAGTGACGCGGATCTCATTCGCCTGCAGTTGCGCACGATGTTTCTCCTCGACCGCCGGGGCCGGCTGGTCGCGGGCAACGAACCGGCCCGGCCGGCGCCGCCGCGCATCTTCATCGCCATCGGAGGAGGGACGCGCCTCGTTCGCGTACGGCATGACGTGTGCGAGCGGCACACGCGCGACTGGCTCGCCTGCTGCGATGACCCGGCGGCGCTCGCTGCGAAACTCCGCGAGCACGCCCCCATCGAGCGGGAATACCGCGGGCCAGCATATGTCCTCCCTTCGCTCGAACCCGCCGCCGGGGCGGTGCCGCTCGGAGGCCCGGACACGCCGCCGCTGCACCCCGAGCTGCTGGCGCGTGGTTGGCGAACCAGCGAGACCGGCCCCTACGTGGGCGTCGTGCGGGACGGCCACGTAGTCGCGGTCTGTTACTCCTCGCGTGAGGGCTCCGGCGCCTGCGGGGCCGGCGTTGAGACGGCCATCCAGTACCGCGGGCTCGGCCTCGCGAGCCTTGCGGTCCAGTCCTGGGCGGCCGCCGTCCAACAGTCGGGCAGGGTCGCCCTTTACAGCACTGAGTGGGAGAACCTCGCCTCGCAGCGCCTGGCGGCCCGGCTCGACGCCCGCCAGTACGGCGAGAACTGGCACATCACCTGAGTCCTACTCGAAGAGGAAGCGGCGTTTCCGCGGCGGTTTCCGGTAGCGCAGCCCGAACTTCGCCAGCGCTTCGTCGCGGATGAGCGTGGCGGCCTCCTCTGGGGAGTCGGTCACGTAGAAGCGGTCGAGGTCTTCCGGGTCGATCGTGTGGAAGGCCAGCGGCCGCTCGCGCAGGAAGTCGATGAGCGGCTGCCAGTACTCCCGGCCCATGAGGACGCACGGGTAGTTCCGGATCTTGCCGGTCTGGATGAGCGTCGCGATTTCGAACAGTTCGTCGAGCGTGCCATAGCCGCCGGGGAGCGCGACGAAGGCATAGCTGTACTTGGCCAGCATCACCTTCCGAACGAAGAAGTAGCGGAACTCGATGAAGGTATCGAGGTACGGGTTCGGGTGCTGTTCGTGCGGCAACTCGATGTTGCAGCCGACAGACCGGCCGTTCGCGTCTCGCGCGCCGCGGTTCGCCGCTTCCATCAGGCCGGGCCCGCCGCCAGTCATCACGGTGAAGCCCATGCGGGCGATTTCGGCGCCGACTTCGCGGCCCATGGCGTAGTACGGGTGGTCCTCTTCGAACCGTGCTGACCCGAAGACGGTTACGCACGGGCCAACCCAGTGGAGCCGCCGGAACCCGCGCAGGAACTCCGCGCCGATGCGGAATGTGCGGAGGAGCTCGGATCCGCGCTCCTGAGGTCCTGAGAGGAGTTGGCGCTCACCGTTGCCGGGCGGAGTCTTGCCCCACTGGGGGCCCGGAGCGCTCTCGGGTGGAGGCGGGAGCGGGCGTTCGGGGATCCTGGTCATGTTCCCATCCTATCCCGCACGCCCCGTCCAGACCGCCCGCGCCCAACCGTGAAAGGGTTCCCCCGGCGATCCAGTACGGGCATCGGGCCCGAAATTCGGGGTTCTCCCCAGCTTTGGTGGGCCGCCGGCACGGTCGAATTTCGAGGTGACATGACTACGGCAACCGCGCCTCGCACTGTGCACATCATCCCGCGCGGTCCGCACTGGGTGCTCGTCACCGGCTATCCCCACGAGTCGGGAACGCCCTTCGCCGACCTCGGCGCGGCGCTCGATGCAGCGACCCGCGGCGGTGACCCGGTCCACGTCGTCGTCCACGAACGCGAACGCTGACCCGAGCGCTGAGGTTAGAAGATCAGCCCCTTGTTTTCCGATGGCGGAGGGGCTTCCTGCGGGATCTGGCGTTCGCCAACCCAGCGCTCCAGATCCACGGGGTCGAAGTTCCCGATGGCGTCGAACCGGCCCGGTGGGAGCACGACCGGTGTGCGCGTTTCGTCGCCGCCGGGAGCCTGCGTGAGCGCCGCCCGGAAGACGATAGCGAGTTCCCAGCCGCCGGCCTGGAACGGGACCGACATAACATCGACCAGGGCCAGGTCTGAAACGGCGCCTTCGCACCAGAGGTCGGCGAGCGTGGCCGCTGCTTCGTAGGGGTTCCCGCCGAAGGGCAGGATGGCCCACGGCAGCCATCGGCCGCGGGCGGCGCTCACGGTGACGTCGAACACCACGAGGCCCCCTTCGAACACGGGCGCGAGGTAGATGGCGATGTGCGCGCCGCCGGGCACGAAGGTTGACTGGGGCTTGCCGAAGTAGGCGTCAGGCATCGCGTGCGATCTTACGCGCCGAGGGCGCGGGCGAACGGAGCGTCGCTTTCGAATGGCCCGACGAGCGCGAGCGTGGCCTGTTCCGGGGCAAGCACGCGGTGCGCCACCTCCATCAGTTCGTCCATCGTCACGGCATCGATCCGGGCAACCACCTCGTCGACGGTTTCGATCCTGCCGAGCAGCAGTTCCTGCGACCCGAGCCAGCCGGCCACCGCTCGCGTGTCCTCCATGCGCAGTTGGACCCGGCCCTTCGCCATTTCGCGCGCCTTGGCCAGTTCCGTTGCGGGAACGCCCGCGAGCAGCTTGCGGTTCTCTTCGAGGACGGCCTCGATGGTCACGAGCGCGTTGTCGGGGTCGCAGCCGGCGTAGACCGTGAACGAGCCGGCATCCCGGAATTCGCTCGGGTAGCTGTGGACATCGTAGACGAGCGCGCGCTCCTCGCGCAGTTCGAGGAAGAGGCGGCTGGACATACCTTCACCGAGGACCGTGCTCAGCAGGTCAACCGCGAACCGGTCCGGGTGACTGAGGGAGACGCTCGGGTAGGCGATACAGATGTGCGCCTGTTCGGTCCGCTTCTCCTTCACGGCCACCCGCGGCGACCCGTTGCGCGCGGCGGCGGGGTACCATGCGCCCGCCTCCGCCGTGGGCATGTCGCCAAGCCAGCGTTCGGCGGCCGCACCGACGTCCGTGTGGCTGACGGTCCCGGCGACGGCCAGGACCGTGTTGGCCGGCACGTACTGGCGGCGGAAGTAGGCGTTCACCGCCGTAAGTGGCAGCGCCGAAACTGACTCGGGCGTGCCGCCGACGTTCCGGCCCAGCGGCTGGTGTGGCCACAGGGTTTCGTCGATGAGGCCCGCAGCCAGTTCGCCCGGGCTGTCCTCCACGCTCGCGAGTTCTTCGAGGATGACCGCCCGCTCCTTCTCCAGTTCGGCTGCGTCCATCACGGGGTCGCGAAGCATGTCAGCAAGGATGTCGATGGTCTGGAGCGCCGCCGTGTGCGGAACCTTCGCGTAGTAGACGGTCACTTCGCGGTCGGTCGCTGCGTTGTGCATCCCGCCGACCGATTCGATGGCTTCGGAGATTTCGCGAGCCGTCGGCCGCCGCGACGCGCCCTTGAAGAGCATGTGCTCGAGGAAGTGCGAAAGGCCCGCTTCCTCGTCTGTTTCGTAGCGGCTGCCCGCGCCGACGTACATGCTCACCGTCGCTGAACGCGTGTGCGGCATCTCGCCCGTGACAACCCGGAGACCGTTGCTGAGAGTGGTGTGCTTATGCATGGAGTGCGCGCCGCTTCCGGCGTAGACGGATGTTACGCGGGCCCGCCGAGCAGGGCGAATATGCAGGGCGGAAGGGTCAGTCCACGGCCCCCACGACGAGGCAGGCACTGGTCGTGGCGCTGCCGCCGAGGTTCAGCGTGGCCACGCGCTTCGCCCCTTCGACCTGGTAGCCGCCGGCGGCGTTCGTCACCTGGCGGTGCGCGTCCAGCAGCTGGCGGACGCCTGTGGCGCCCACGGGATGGCCCGCGCCGATAAGGCCGCCGCTCGGGTTGATTGGCAGCCTGCCGCCGAAGTCGATTACGCCGTCTTCAATCGCCTTGAACGGCTCGCCCGGCGCGGTCAGGCCGAAGTGGTCGATGGCCATGTACTCGGACGTCGTGAAGCAGTCGTGCGTTTCGATGGCGTCGAGCGCCCAGCAGTCGGCGATGCGCGCCCGTGTGAAGGCGTCGGTGATGGCGTGGCGGGTGTGCGGGAGCACGTACGGGTTGCCCGCGCTCTCCGCCAGCTTGTCCGCGAACGACATGGTGGCCGTGTGGTGGCCCCAGCCTTCGATCATGCTGACCGCGGCCCGGCCGCCGCCGCGGGTGATATACCGCTCGGCGTACTCGCGCGAGGCAAGGATCACCGCCACCGCACCGTCGGTGACCTGCGAACAGTCACCGATGCGGATACGGCCCGTGAGCGTCTGCTGCATCTTCTCCGGGTTCGCCTGCCACTCACGCGTCTGGGCGAGGGGGTTCCGCCGGGCGTTTTCGAAGTTCAGCTCGGAGATGCGCGTGAGGTGGTCGTCGTTCAGGCCGAAGCGCCGCTGGTATTCGTCGCCGAGTTGGCCGAAGAGTGCCGGGAACGGGAAGGGGATGCCGCGCGCCTCCTTTTCGTACCAGGCAGCGGTCCCGAGGTACTCGCCGCCCTGCGCTGCATCGACCGTCTTCATGTGTTCGATGCCGGCGACGATGGCGACGTCATACCGGCCGGCCTCGATCTCGGCCGAGGCGGCGAGGATGGCCATCGAGCCGGAGGCGCAGGCCGCTTCGTGACGCGCAGTCGGCAGTCCCGCGAACGCGGGGTTCGTCTGCACGAGGAACGCGCCGAGATGGCCCTGCATCGCGTACAACTCCGACGCGAAGTTACCGACGTGGCCCACCTGGATGTCCTCGGCCGGCACGCCGGTGGCCTCGAGCGCGCCCTGCACTACTTCGGAAAGGATGCCGGGGATCTGCTTGCCGGCGCGCATCCAGTTCTGCGCGAAATCGGTCTGGTAGCCGCCGAGGATGAAGGTGTCAGAGGGCATTGGGCGTCCGTCCCCGTTCGAAAGGTGGCTAAAGCGTAGCAGGAACCGAAGAGGGTTGCATGAAACAACGGACTCTCAGGTCACCTGTTTGTGCGCGTGCGAAAGGCCTAGACTCTCGCCATGCCGGCGCTGCTGTTTCTCGCGGCGACCAGGGAGTTCACCGGGTTCCACGGTATCTCGGCCCTGCTGCTTGCCGCCGGGATCATCTCCCTCGGGGCCTGGCTGCTCGCTTTCGGCTTCCGCTGGCTGCAAACGCGGCCTGACCTCCCAGACGCCGGCCCCGAGATCAGTGAGATTCCGGCCAACCCGGAGTCACCGGGCGTGGTCAATTTCCTCGTAAACAACTGGCGGGCGACGCCGAGCGGCATCTCCGCGACGATCGTCGACCTCGCTGCCCGGCGCATCCTCGGGCTCGACCTCGTGGGCATCGACGGCACGGTGGTGCGCCTGCGCGACCGCCCGGCCAAGGGCGCGCTCACCGGCTACGAACAGCAGGTCTACGACCTGGTTGCCGGCCGCGCCACCGGCGGTTCGGCGCCAATCGAGGCGATCCGCCTCGATGAAAATGCCGCCGAGCGCTGGATCAAGAAGTTCGAACGCGCCGTGATCGATGAGGCGCGGGACAAGGGTCTCGCCCGCCGCCGCTGGGAGCGGATCGACTACCTCATCGTCGGCATCGGGCTGGTCTTCGTGCTGGGGTTCTTCGCCCTGGCCTTTGGCGCGGCCCACGTGGGCGCTTCGGACCCGGGCAGCAGCAACAGCAGCAACATCTCGGCGTGGGACTGGCTGATGGGCGCTGGCTTTGCCTGGTTCGCCGCCATGGGCGTGATTACCCGCTCGCAGGCGGTGACCGACACGCCAAAGGGCAAGGAGGTCTGTGCGCGCTGGATGGGGATGCGCGACTACTTCCGCCACAGCCAGGCCTTCGACGGACAGCCCCCGGCCTCGGTCGCTATCTGGGACCGGCTGCTGGCCTACGGTGTCGCCGTCGGTGCGGCGCGTGACGCCGCCGAGGGCCTGCCGGTCATCGCCGAAGATCCGCACACCGCGTGGACTCGAACCGGAGGCGCCTGGCGCGAACTCCGCATCGAGTACCCGGAGCGCTTCGGCTGGGGACAATGGCCGGTCAAGGTGTTCTTCGAAGGCATCGTGCGCACGCTCTTCTGGGGCGGCATCGCCTATGTCCTGCTGCCTGTCGTCGCGGTCATCGGCTGGGGTGTCCTCCAGGACGGTATCGACGGCACAACGTTCGAACAGCGGCAGATCACGATCATCGTCGCTGTCTTCGCGGTCGCTGCGACGGTCATGGGCATCTATCTTTCGGCGCGGGCGTTTGGCGGGCTGGTCCGGCTGGTTCGCGGCGCCAGGGACCTCGGGCATCGCAAGACGGTCGAGGGCGATGTGGTGAAGGTTCACCGCGGCCGCTTCGCAGTGGACGACGGTAAGAGCCCGGCCGTGAAGGCGTTCTTCCTGCCCGCTCAGCCTCGCGTCACCCGTGGGCAGCGCGTGCGGGCGGTGGTCTCGCCCCATCTCGGCCATCTCTTCAGCCTGTCCGTACTGAGCGAGGCCCCGGCAGACCCGTCCGTCGGGGCGGTGTCGAAGCCGAATGCCGCACCGCTCAACGTCTCCCTCGAGGCGCTCGCCGCCGCGACTGGCCTGTCGCTCAAACCGATGGCACGTGAGGACAGCGACAACCCAGGCCTGCCCGTGGAGCAGTTCGAAGACGGCAACGGGAACCACATCACCATCACCCGGATGCCGCCGGCGATGGCCCGCAGACCGCTGCTAGTGTAGTGTCTCCAACATTGCTTTAGCTCGGCCGATCTTCGCGATGATGGCCTCGACAGAGGCTGTCCAGGTGAAGGGGTGCGGCTGCTCGTTGCGGTGGGCGAGATAGGCGCGGATCGCG
>JADYYG010000026.1 GCA_020853755.1 Dehalococcoidia bacterium
CTTGCGCGGTGTGGAGGGTCTCCGTCGCAGCCGCTCAAGCCGCGCCCGGTCATCACCCGCTAACTCGAACCGTATCCCATGTGCCATACTACTATCGTACTAGACAATATGGTTACAGTACACTAGCGGCCTTTCCCGAAGCAGCGGTTTCCTTGCGTGACCGTGCGCCTCGCGGCAACCTGTCACTACTGAAGCCGGGTGGGGACGCCCGGACTGAGCAGAGCACCAGCTGGCGCGAGCGCCAGAAAGGCCACGAAGCGTCACATGACTTTCGCTCAGCGTCTCGCGGTTGCCACCGCATTGGCCACCCTTGTGCTTGTCGCCGTCGGTGTGCTCGTGCGCGCCACAGGTTCGGGCCTCGGTTGCCCCGATTGGCCGACGTGCCACGGCGGCGCGGTCCCGCCCGCTCATAAGCATGCCATCATTGAATTCTCCCACCGCTTCGTCGCGATGCTTGTTGGCTTCATGGTCATCGGTGTCGCCATCTGTGCGTGGAAGTTCTACCGGCACGTCCCGTTCCTCGTCTGGCTAGCGACCCTCACTGTGCCGCTCGTTGGCATCCAGGGGCTGCTCGGGGCGCTCACGGTTGTTCGCGAACTCCCGCCGGAAGTCGTCGCCACCCACCTGTTGACGGCAATGCTGGTCCTCTCCTGCGAGGTCGCTGTTGCCGTCGCGATGTTCGTTGAAGATCCGCGCCGAACCGACTCGCCCGCGATGCGCGTGGCTGCTCGGCCAATCGGCCGCCTTGCGCTGGTTGCTATCGTCTGGATGGCGGCTGTGCTCTGGATTGGCGGGTACATGACCGAAAGCGGTGCGGCAACGGCCTGTTCCGGTTGGCCGCTCTGCAACGGCTCCGTATTCCCCGCCGCGGAAGAGCACGAAGTCGTCCACATGGTTCACCGTTACCTGGCGGGCGCGTTCATCTTCCTCATCGTGCCGCTGGTCCTGACCGCCTGGAAGCAGCGGGACGCAGTGCGCTGGGCCGAACCCGTGGCGATCGCCGTCGGCGCGCTCTACGTGGTGCAGGTGACCGTCGGCGCCCTGAACGTCTGGTACACCTTCCCTGACGCGCTGACCATTTCGCACCCGGTGATAGCGGCCCTGATTTGGTTTACGCTTTCAGGAGCAATCGCGTTGTCGTTCTATGCGCCGGCCATCGCCGCGCATTCGAAGCCACTCCAGAAAGCCGGGGCAGTTGTGTGACCAGCGAAGCCATGACGTTTGCCCGGTCCGATTTTGCCGCAACGGTCCGCAACTACGTCTCGCTGACGAAGCCGCGCATCATCTCGCTCTTGCTCGTCACGACCGTCCCGGCAATGGTCGTCGCCCAGCGTGGTTGGCCATCAACGTGGCTGGTGCTCGCAACCGTCATCGGCGGCACGCTCTCCGCCGGGGGCGCGAACACCATCAATTGCTGGTACGACCGCGATATCGACGCGGTCATGCGGCGGACACAGCGGCGACCGCTGGTCACCGGAGAGATCGAACCGGCCCACGGCCTGGCCTTCGGGATAGTCCTCGGTGTGGTGGCATTCGTCTTTATGTGGGCGACCACCACGCTGGCGGCGGCGCTGCTCTCGCTTGCCGGACTGCTCTTTTACGTCTTCATCTACACGATGTGGCTGAAGCGCCGCACGCCGCAAAACATCGTCATCGGTGGCGCCGCCGGGGCCTTCCCGCCGCTGGCCGGATGGGCCGCCGTGACCGGCGACGTGTCGTTCGCCGCCATCGTTATGTTTGCGATCATCTTCTTCTGGACGCCGCCGCACTTCTGGGCGCTTGCCCTGCGTATCGAAGGCGACTACGCCGAAGCCGGCGTGCCGATGCTGCCGGTCACCAACGGCGATGCGTACACGCGCCTGCAGATCCTTGTCTACAGCGCGCTCCTCGTACCGATCACGCTCGCCCTCGGGCCAGCCGCCGACCTTGGATGGATCTACTACGGAACAGCCATTGTGACGGGGCTGCTCTTCGTCTGGTATGCATTTCAGCTCTTCCGCCGGCCGGAGACGACGCCGCCGATCCGGCTGTACAAGTACTCGCTGCTCTACCTCGCGCTCGTCTTCATCGCGATGGGCCTGGACGCCGCAATCCTCGGCTAAGAGACTCGAACCCACCGCGCCCGAACTAGTGTGAACCGCCCGCCGCCGCTGCTTTCTCACGTTCGCGGGCGCGGTCCTGGCGCTTTGCCTCGAGTTCTTCGTGCTTGACCCACGCAGCCACCACGAAGCCAACCGCTGCCAGGAAGAGGATGTCGCCAATCACCCACATCGTGATTCCGGCGAGTTGCTGGTCGGCCAGCGGAGTAGGGCCCCAGGTTCGCTGGGTCGTCGCGTAATGGCGATAGAGCACCCGGTCAGTCCCGTAGATGGATAGCGCCAGGAATGAGTTCTGCGGCATCTGGAGGAAGACGTAGAGCATCCGGATGGGGTGCGCCATGCGCCACGGCGTCGGGTCCAGCCCGATCACCTGCCACCAGAACATCAGCGCCACCGTGACGTACAGCACGTGTTCGAGCCAGTGGAGCCACTCGTGTTCGAGCGCCGCGTTGAAGAGCGGTGAGTAGTGCGACCCCCACATCGTCCCCGCGAACAGTAGCCAGGCCACGACCGGGAACGTCAACGCGCGAACCACGCGGCTGTGCAGGATCGGCAGGATGACGTTTCGCCGTGTCTCGGGGCTGACTGCCCGCATCAGTAACGTAATGGGCGTGCCGAGGAGCAGCAGGGGCGCGGCCACCATCATGAGCAGGATGTGCTGCCACATATGGACGGTGAACAGCACTCCGTCATAGCTGAATGGCGGCGAAGTGACGGCGAACGCCATCACCCCGATGCCCGAAAGAAAGAACGCCAGCCGCTTCTTTGGCCACGGCGCAGCGGGGTGTTCGCGTGAGACGCTGCGCGCTGTTGCGACGTACCACCAGGTGGCCCCGCCCGCGAAGAGGATGAAAACGGGGTCGAACTCCCACCGCGTGAGGAGCGCGGAGAGCGATGGTTTCGGCGCATCCGTGCCGTGCGCGAGGGCTGCCGAAGGGGCCAGAGCGAGGAAGAACGCGGCAAGACCGGCCAACGCTCCCCGGCGGCTGCCGGGAGAAAGCCAACGGAATCGGGTCACGGCGACAAGTCTCGCACGGAAGACAGGCGACCGCGATGGATGGGAAAGACGGCCCATCCGGACAGATCCGAAGGGGCCAATTGGACATTGCTGAACCTGATAGGCGGGCTTTCCGCTTCCTTGACACCCGGCAGACCCCGCCCTATAACTCCGATTGCGACGCCGTTCACAACCGGGTCTTTGCGCGCTCTGAAGCGCGACCGAAGCACGGGTCGGGAGAGGGCCAGAGGGATGCGTTCACCAGTCGTAATGCGGCACAGCCGCCGGATTCTCGTCTTCCTCGCCGTTGCCATGCTGGCGATTGCGATGCTCAGCGGCGCCTCAGCGCAGACCGTGCAGCCACCGGGCATCACAGATGAAGCCCGCAAGATGCACGACCTCTACCTCTTCGTGACGGCCATTGCCATCGTCGTCTTCATCATCGTCGAAGGTGGCATCATCTGGGCCATCTTCCGCTACCGGAAGCGAGGCGACGGCCTTCCTACCCAGACGCACGGCAGCACCCTGCTCGAAATCATCTGGACGGCCATCCCGGTGCTCATCACCACCTCGGTCTTCACTTATTCGTTCATCGTGCTGCGCGAAGTCGAAAACAAAGCCGACCCGAACGACCTGACCGTCCACGTCCAGGGCTTCCAGTTCCAGTGGGGCTTCACGTACGACCTCAATGACCTCGGCACGAAGACCGCCGACCGGAACGCAACCGGCCAGATCCAGATCCTTGGCACGGCGGCCCAGGAGCCTACGCTCGTCATCCCGGCTGATGAACCGGTCGAGTTCGCGCTCTTCTCGAATGACGTTATCCATTCGTTCTACGTGCGCGATTTCCTCTACAAGCTCGACGTAGTCCCGGGGCGGGACAACCGCTTCGTCGTGACCGCCCGCGAGATCGGCGAGTTCCACGCCCAGTGCGCCGAACTCTGCGGCCTCGACCACTCCTTGATGCGCTTCAAGCTCAAGGTTGTCTCGCGCGCAGACTTCGACAAGTGGGTCTCCGAGCAGAAACCGACGCAGCCGTCGGTCCAGAAAACACAATAAGGCTCTAAGCCGTCCCGTCCGGGAGGAATCGCCCCGGACACGAACGCTCATGGGCCCTGCGCCCGGGAGGAAACAATGACCAGCATCGTTATCCCTCGACCGAAGACGTATCAGCGTCCAGCGGTGCTCGACTGGCTGATGACCGTCGACCACAAGAAGCTGGGCATCCTCTACCTGTACACGTCGATCTTCTTCTTCGGCGTCGGGGGCGTGCTGGCGCTCCTCGTGCGCACGCAGCTGGCCGTGGCCGACAACACGTTCGTCAACCACGACCAGTACAACCAGATCTTCACGATGCACGCCTCGGCGATGCTCTTCCTGTTCATCATCCCCGTCTGGGCGGGGTTTGGTAACTACCTCGTCCCGCTCCAGATCGGCGCGCTCGACATGGCGTTCCCGCGTATCAACGCGATGTCCTACTGGCTCTTCCCGCCCGCGGGCGTCCTGATGTTCTCCGGGTTCCTCTTCGGCGGCTCGGCCGATGCAGGCTGGACCGCTTACAGCCCGCTCGCCCAGAACTCGGGCATCGGCATGGACCTCTGGATCGTTGCCGTCATCCTCCTTGGCATCTCGTCCACCATTGGCGCGGCGAACTTCCTGGTCACCATGTTCCGGATGCGCGCCCCCGGCATGACCATGTTCCGCATGCCGATCTTCTGCTGGACGGTCCTCGTCACGGCCGTTCTCCAGCTCCTGGCGACTCCAGTCCTCGCTTCTTCACTCGTCATGCTCTTCATCGACCGCAACTTCGGCGGCGCCTTCTTCGACCCGAACCGCGGCGGCAACGCGATCCTCTGGCAGAACATCTTCTGGTTCTATTCGCACCCGGCCGTGTACATCATGATTCTCCCGGGCATGGGCATCGTCTCCGAAGTCCTGCCCGTCTTTTCCCGCAAGCCGCTCTTCGGCTACAAGGCGTTCGTCTTCGCGACGATGGGCATCGGCGGCCTCGGCTTCAGCGTCTGGGCCCACCACATGTTCACCACCGGCGCCGTCCTCAAGCCCTGGTTCGCGCTCATGACGGGCATGATTGGCGTGCCCACCGGCGTGAAGATGTTCAACTGGCTCGGCACGATCTGGCGCGGCCAGATCACTTTCGAAGCGCCGATGCTGTTCTCGCTCGGCTTCCTCAGCATGTTCCTCATCGGTGGCATCAACGGGGCGTACAGCGCTGCCGTGCCGGTCGACTTCGCCCTCCACGACACCTACTTCGTGGTTGCCCACATCCACTATGTGCTGTTCGGCGGCTCCGTCTTCGCGGTGTTCTCGGGCCTCTACTTCTGGTTCCCGAAAATCTGGGGCAGACGGCTGAATGAACGGCTCGGCCAGATTCACTTCACCCTCATGTTCATCGGGTTCAACCTCGCCTTCTTCCCGATGCACCTGCTCGGCCTCGAAGGTATGCCTCGCCGCATCGCGACCTACAACAACGACCTTGGCTGGCAGACGCTGAACACGATCTCCACGGTCGGCGCCTTCCTCATCGCCGTCTCGATGATCCCGTTCATCACCGCGGTGGTGCAGGCGTTCATGAAGCCGCAGGACCAGCCGAACGACCCCTGGCAGGCCAACACGCTGGAGTGGTGGACCTCGTCGCCGCCGCCGGTGCACAACTTTGATGACCTGCCGGAGGTGCATTCCGAACGGCCGCTCTTCGACGCCCGCAATGGCAAGACCGCTCACTAACCCGCGACGGGTTCGCATGCAGACACTTCCAGGAGCAACTCGATGACCGCACACGCCGGCACCCAGCAGAAACAGGAACTGAGCAATGGAATGCTCGGATTCATCCTGTTCCTCGCCTCTGAGGTGATGTTCTTCGGCGGCCTGTTCGCCGCCTACTTCATCGCCCGGGCGGATTCGCCGCAGTGGCCGCCCGCGTTGAGCGCCGCCCAGGAAGCCCGCGGCGTCGAACTCCACCTCGAGTTCGCGCTGCCATTCATCGCGACCTGCGTCCTCGTGCTCAGTTCGGTCACGATGCAACTCGGGGTCTGGGCCATCCAGAAGGGCGACCGGTCAGCGCTCATCCGCTGGCTGTTTATCTCCATCGTGCTGGGCCTCGCCTTCCTGACGGCCCAGATGTACGACTACAGCCAGCTGCCGTTTAAGTCTGGCGACACTATCTACGGGACGACGTTCTACACGTTGACCGGGTTCCATGGCGCACACGTGGCCGGGGGCATCATCTTCATGATGGTCATACTCGTGCGCTCGTTCGGAGGGCAGTTCTCAGCACAGCGGCACGAAGGCGTGGAGGCGTGTTCCTTCTACTGGCACTTCGTCGATGTGATCTGGCTGGCCCTCTTCACTACCCTCTACATCGTATAACGCGTAGGCTCAGCCCCCGGGAGACTGAAAGCTCGATGGATCATCCAGTAAGCGAACACGGCGAACAGCACGACATCCACCTTCCAGATCCGAGTATCTGGCCCCTGGTCGTAGGGTTTGCGGCCTTCGTGTTGGGCGCAGCCCTCATCTTCTACTCGCGAGACCGCAGCAATGACTGGGCTGGCCCACTTCTCGGCGCGGCAGCGGCAATCACGCTGTTCGCCGCCGGCGGCTGGGCGTTCGAAGACGGCCGGATGAAGAAGAAGGCCGAAGAAGGCGACCATAGCAAGCCGCGCAACGCGCGCTACACGCAGGTCGTCACCTTCGCCATCCCCGAAGGCGGCTACGTCGCTTCTCGCCAGGACGGCGGCATCATCAGCCAGCTCGAATCCCGCGACAGTACTCTGCGAGACCTCGACGGATTTCAGGATCTGCGCGTCATCGTTTCTCCGGCTGAAGCCGGGCCTTCTCAAGTCCTCGTCGAAACGACGTGGGCTGACCGCGAAGGCCTCGCTACCTACGAGCAGACCCGCAAGACGATGCTCGAAATCCTCTCGCAGACGCCTGATCAGGTGGTCCCTGGCTCGGTGCAAGTCTTCGACATGGAAGTCGTCCGCGACACCAAGGACACCTCGTTCACCTTCGGGCTCGGCCCGATGGTCGCGACGTTCGGCGCGCTCATCGTCGGCGGCTTCATGGTCGGCGCGGGCCTGAACATGTTCGGCAGCGACAAGGCTGTGGCAGGCGGCGGCGAAGGCCCGACCGGTCCCGC
This sequence comes from Dehalococcoidia bacterium, assembly GCA_020853755.1. GTDB lineage: Bacteria > Chloroflexota > Dehalococcoidia > Tepidiformales > Tepidiformaceae > Amarobacter. Next base: position 7,256 of record JADYYG010000026.1, read on the forward strand.
TGCGCCCGCTGGCAACGTCATCACGGCCAAGGGCACGAAGTTCACCACTGGGACCACGATTACGGCGCCCCCGAACACGAAGATCACGCTTTTCTTCGACAACCAGGACACGTCGCCGCCGCACAACGTCCAGATCTTCGCCGGGTCCCAGGCGTCGGGTGGCCTCCTCAAGGGCTGCACGGCCGGTTGCGAAGGCGACGAGGTCTCTCTGCCGCTGAAGGGCGGTCCGGAGAAGGTCGAGTTCACCTTCACCACACCAGCTGTCGGTACCTATGCGTTCGACTGCGCCGCGCACCCAACGCAGATGACCGGCAAGCTCGTCATCCAGGACGGCGCAGCCGTTCCCGGCGGCGGTGGGGCAGCGGCTCCCGCAGCAAGCGCGACAACTCCGGCCAAGTAGCTCGCAAGAGTTCTCGCTCACGAGAAGAAGGCCCCCGCCAATTGGCGGGGGCCTTCGTGTTTTGCCCTGAGTTTGCTACGCCTTACTCGAACGCGCCGTCCGCCAGCAGTTCGTAGTACTCGTCTTCACCGATCCCAAGAAGTTTCCTGTAGACGTACTCGTTGTCTTCGCCCAGGGTTGGCGCGGCCTTGGTCAACTCAGCCGGCGTCTTCGAGAGGCGGAATCCCGGCGCGTCATACTGGCGAAGCCCCATGTAGGAGTGCTCCAGCGGCCAATAGTGGCCACGCGCCACGATCTGCGGGTCCGATGCAAGATCCTCAGCCGATTGGACGATGCCGCAGGGCACACCGAACGACTGGAAGAGCTCGACCACCTGCTTCGTCGTGAACTTCCGGATCGGCGGTCCATCGAAGCCCTCCTCCGTCTGGAACTCGTCTTCGGCCTCTGCACGGGTGAAGTCCGCGAACCAGTAGCCGAGGTGCCGGTCGATCTCCTTCTGCTCGTTGAGCCGCTGCCAGCGCCGTCGCATGCGGTCCATGTCGCACCATTCGGGGCGGCCGAGCGCGGCCTTGAGGCCTTCCCAGTGCTTCTCCGTCGCGCAGGCCACGACGACCCACTTGCCATCCTTGCAGCGGTAGGCGTTATGTGGGGCGGCCTCCGAGTCATGGTTGCCGATCCTGGTCTGCTCGTGCCCATTGGCCGTCCAGTCCACGATCGCGGTCCAGAGGCCCAGGACGCCTGCCTCAAGCTGACTGAAGTCGATGTACTGGCCCTTTCCGGTGCGCCGCCGGTAGTCCAGCGCGGCGATGAGCGCCGTGGCCGCTATGTGCGGCACGAGGAAGTCCGTGTACGCCACGCCGGTGCCGATTGGGGGGCCATCCTCCCAGCCGGTGAGATGATTGAACCCGGCTGCCGCCTGCAACACGTGCCCATAGCCCATGTAGCTCGCCCAGGGGCCCGTCTGGCCGTACAGCGGCATCGAGATCATCAGCAGATCTTCCCGGTCAGCCTTGAGGCTCTCGTAGTCCAGCCCGAACTTCGCCATCGTTCCCGGCGTGAATGACTCGGTCACGATGTCGCACTTCGCGACGATGCGCTTCGCCAGTTCGGGGCCGCGCGGGTGCTTCAGGTTCACCGAAGCGCCAAGCTTCGAACTGTTGAAGTTGGCGTAGTACCCGGAGCCGTCGATATGCGGCGTATCGTTAACAAAGGGGGGCACGCGGCGCAGCGCCTCAGGATAGGTCGAAGACTCGATGCGAATCACTTCGGCGCCGTGGTCGGCCAGGTACTTCGAGACAAGCGGGCCAACACCCACCCAGGCGAAATCCGCCACCCGGAGTCCTTCGAACGGCTTCTTTAGCGTTCCTGCCATCAAATCACCATCTTCATCTTCAGGCGCCGCTGCTCGGCTGCATCGATACCGAGCAAGCCCAAGACTTGTTCGTTATGTTCGCCAAGGTGGGGCGCCCGACCACGCTGCTTCCACGGTGTTTCGCTCAGCTTGAACGGCGCGCCGGGGTAGATGAACGACTCGCCAAGGTCCTCGTGATGAACCCGCACCCAGTACTCGCGGGCTGCCAGTTGCTTGCTGTCCACAATCTCACGCGGGCCGAACACGGGCGCCCAACCAGCTCCCCGCCGCTGCGCCTCGGCAACCAACTCTTCCTTCTTCCTGGTCCGGCAGAACGCCTGCATCGTCGCTTCGATTTTCTCCCGGTCCTGCGGCGGAAATGGGCCGCCTGCGACCAGTCGGGCGCGCCACTCCAGGCTGTCGAGGCCTTGGGCCTCACCGGTTTCGGCCAGCCAGTCGATGATTGGGTCTGCCTTGGGACCGACGAGGCCGCCAACCTGGAGCGCTGTGATCCAGCCGTCTGCGGTCTCGAACAGGTACCGCCCTGCCACGATGCCGGCGTTCTGACGCCGCTCACCGGGACCGACGGTGTTCACCCGGCGGATATCCCAGGTCGGCCCCGCGTGGTCCATCGTGACCATCATCGCCTCTTGCATCGAGACGTCGACATGCTGGCCGGCGCCATCGTTCACCGCGCGCGCGTACAGCGCCGTCATCGCGCCGACCGCCGCCTGTACGTTCGCCTGGGCGAACGCCTGCGGTACGGTGCTGCGCAGAGGCCCTCGTTCCGGGTCTCCGCTCACGTGCATCTGGCCGCCCATGGCCGAACCCACAATGTCGGTCGCAGCCCACTTCGCATACGGCCCGGCCTGGCCGAAGTTCGTAACGCTGACGAGGATGGCCCCCGGGTTGGCGGCGCTCACGCTCGCGTAATCGAGACCGAGGCTCGCGCTTTCGCCGGGCACGCACGTCTCGACGACGATGTCGGACATCGCGATGAGCTTGCGAAGGATCTCGCGCCCGGCTTCGAGCTTCAGCTGGAGCGTGATCGAGCGCTTCCCGGCGTTCATGACCCACCAGTAGATGCTGCGGTCCGGTTCGGCTTCGCCCCGGAAGAACGGGCCGTTCTGGCGCGTGGGGTCGCCATCTCGCGGGGGTTCAATCTTGATGACGTCGGCGCCGAGTTCGGCGAGCAACCGCGTGCAGAGCTGGCCCTTCTCGTCGGCAAGGTCGAGCACGCGGTAACCGGTGAGCGGCCCATCCGCGTGCTCGAATGGGATGGGCGGGCTGTCTGCTGTCATGGGGGTGTTCTACCGGTTCCCCGGCCGGGGTTCAAACGGCGCGGCCGACGAGTGCAGCGAGTTCGCCCGAGTCTTCTTCCAGGTCGCCGTCGAGCGCGGCCTCGATACGCCGGCGCAGGGCGTCCAACCCCCACCTCTGGGCTGCTGAAATGAGCGCAACGTTCGGCGGCGGAGCGCCCGCGCCGAGGATGATCGCCTTCGCATGATCGAAGTCCTCAGCAACGTTCCCATCTTCATCGCGCAGGCGGTCGACCTTGTTCAGGGCGAGCAGCACGGGCTTCCCATCCACGCCAAGGTCGCGCAGCGTCGACTCCACTGTCTGCGTCTGCTCGAAGGCGTTCGGGTGAGAGATATCTACCACATGCAGCAGCAGGTCGGCCTCGGAGAGTTCCTCCAGGGTGGCGCGGAACGCAGCGACAAGCTGCGTTGGGAGCTTCTGGATGAAGCCGACGGTGTCGGTCAGGAGCACGACCTCACCGGACGGCAGGCCCAGCCTCCGCGTGACCGGGTCGAGCGTCGCGAACAGCTTGTCCTCGGCCAGCACGTCTGCCCCGCTGAGGGCCCGCATGAGCGTCGATTTGCCGGCATTCGTGTACCCGACCAGGGCGACCACGGGGACGTTGTTCCGGGCGCGCCGCCGCCGGTACAACTCCCGCTGCTGGCTCACCTCGCGGAGGTCCCGGCGCAGCTTCGCGATCCGGCTGTTAATCAGGCGCCGGTCGGTTTCGATCTGCGTTTCGCCCGGGCCGCGGGTGCCGATGGCGCCTTCCATTCGTTCGAGGTGCGCCCATTGGCCCGCCAGGCGCGGCAGCAGGTACTGCATCTGGGCCAACTCCACTTGCAGGCGGCCTTCGCGCGTCTGGGCTCGTGTCGCGAAGATGTCGAGAATGAGCGCCGTCCGGTCGATGACCTTCACGCCGAGCGCTTTTTCCAGGTTCCGCTGCTGCGACGGCGACAACTCGTCATCGAAGATGACCACGTTCGCGTCGAGCCGCTTTCGCTCCTCGATGATTTCGTCGACCTTGCCGCTCCCGACGTAGGTGGCCACATTCGGGTGTTCGAGTTTCTGCACAGATGAACCAACAACAACGGCGCCGGCCGTTTTCGCCAGTTCACCGAGTTCGTTCAGGCTTTCAGTCGCTGGCAGGAGCGCGTTCGGCAGACTCGCGGCCACCAGGAAGGCACGGTCGGCGATGGCAGCGGTCGAGTGGAGCCTTTGTGGCATCACGCTACAGGGTAACCGGCAACGGCCTGACCCCCAAGCGGCTACTGCGCGTGCCACCCTTCGGGGGGCGCCGGGTGCCAGGCAATCCCCAGCAGCGAGTCTCCATGGGAGCGATCGACGGGCTCGAACATCGCCCATTCTTCCGGTGTCGCATCGATGTCGATTCTCGGCCAGCCAATCGGGACGCCTGAGCCTTTCACAACGAAGGTCTCCGGGTCGAATCCCGGCGAGCCGTACGCTTCGGCGATCGCAATTCCCACCTCGCGCTGCCATTCGGTCGGCCTGGCGCCGCGCTGTGGCACGGCATCAGGGTTGTGAAAGAAGCCGCGAAAGCTCGCCGGGTGCGCGCACCGCCCGCACGAAAGGTTGCGGTCGACCCGGGCCGGCCTTCCCGCGCCGAGCGCCTGCCGTTCAAGTTCGCGGAACAGGCCATGACGGCGGTAACCGGGGCTGACGCAGCACAGGCCGGCAAGGTTGACTACGGTCGCGGGAAGCCGCGGCAGATCCATCATCCGGCACTCGCCGAGTGCGAATCCTGCCAATTTCCCGGCTTCGTCGTGCGCGGTCGACAGGAATTTCAGCTTCCCGGCGTTCTTCTCGAGGTAGGCGATGTTCGCGTCACGGTAGTTCTCGGCGAAGACGTTCGCTATCTGCCCGAACAGCACCTGATCGATGGATGCGGTCTCATGGACGCGCATTGTGAAACCGGAGAAGTCACGTTCACCCATCATTCCGTCCCAGAGGAGGACTGTACGGGGGTACCATGCGCGCAACAAGAGGAGGCGAGCCACCGATGACCGTCAGCTTCGAAACCGAAGGCCCAATCGCCATCGTCACCATCAACCGCCCTGACGTTCGGAACGCCGTCGACCGGGCGACCGCAGCCGCACTGGCCGAGGCCTTTCGCCGATTCGACGCCGATGAAGCGTTGTCTGTCGCCATCCTCACCGGCGCCGGCGGCTACTTCTGCGCCGGGGCGGATCTCAAAGCGGTTGCGTTGGGCGGCGGAAACCGGACCGCGAACGATGGCGATGGCCCAATGGGTCCGTCACGAATGCGGCTCTCGAAGCCGGTCATTGCGGCGGTCGAGGGCTTCGCGGTTGCCGGCGGACTCGAACTGTCTCTCTGGTGCGACATGCGGGTGGCGGCCCGAGACGCCGTCTTCGGCGTGTTCTGCCGGCGCTGGGGCGTCCCGCTGGTCGATGGCGGCACCGTGCGCCTGCCGCGCCTCATCGGCGAAAGTCATGCGCTTGACCTCATCCTCACCGGGCGAGGGGTCAGCGGCGACGAAGCGCTCCGAATGGGACTCGCGAACCGTATTGTCGAACCCGCCCAGGCGCTGAATGCTGCGAAGGAACTTGCGCTGCAGATCGCGGGCTTCCCCCAGCGTTGCCTGCGCAGCGACCGGCTATCCGCACTCGAACAGTGGGACCTTGTCTTCGAGGAAGCGATGGCCAATGAAACCCGGCGCGGACTCGAGGTCATCGCCTCGGGCGAAACCCGCGAGGGCGCGAGCCGATTCGCAAGCGGCGCCGGGAGGCACGGGGCGTTCGCTTAACCGGCTCGCTCAGCCAGCACGACCGTGCGGAACGCGTACTCGCCCTCGTTCGGCGGCCCGCTGCACGTCATGAGGGTGACGCTTTCGAAGCCCTCGCGACCGTGCAGGATTGCCCCCATGTCGATGGCTGCGAGCGCGTACTCAACTACCGACGTCACCTGATACCGGTACTCGTCTCCGCCCGTGAGGCCGACGGTGAACTCGTCCCCTTGCTTGAGCTGCGAGAGGCGGGCGAAAACGCCAGGCCGCCCTCCGAAGCTGACATGCGCTGCGAGGAACGTGGCACCCCCGGACCCTGGCAGCGAGCAGAAGGCAGGGTTCCAGCCCACTGTCGTTGTGTCCTGGGGAACATCAAGCCTGCCGAACGCGTCGAGGCCGTACCGGGCCACGTTAGCCCGGGTGATGCCGAGGACCGGGACGGTGAGCCAGGCGATGTCCACCGGCCCCGGCGGAGGCGGCGGCACCGGATCACGGGCATCCTGGCCGTACCGCTCGATGGCGCGCTCCGTCTCCGCGATGAAGCGGTCGTTCACACGCGCCGGCATCCCCGTGAGCGGGTCACGCCCCACGTAGCGCAGTTCCTCTCCGAATCCCGGGTGCGTCATTCCCCAAGTGTACCCTCAGGCAAGTGGTCGCTGGACTGTGTGAACCGCCGCACATAGCGAAAGCGTTGTCGAAACTTTTCGATTGACAGTTAACCCTCGGACCTCTACGTTCGTTTCCTAGAACAAGCGCGGCAACGCCAGACAGGAGTTTCAACATGGTCATTGATATCCGTACCGTGGCGATCGCTTGCGGAGTGTCGGGCAGGTAGCAGTCCTCGATCAGTAGGACGGCCCCCGACGCCGTACCGCCAGGCGGTACGGCGTTTCTGTTTTCGCAAGAAAGCCCTCAACCAGCGTTACGACGAAGGCCCTCACGGGTTATCTATTCGCCTGCTGTGCCGCCCCGTACAGCTCGAAGCATCTCCGTTTCTTTCTGTTGCAACAGCGAACTTCCTGCTGTTGTAGGGACTCCGTATTCCCTGTTCCAGGACAGGCCAGAAGCACTCACAAGGAGTGATAGCTGTGTTGAACCTCGTTATGACCGTTTCTGCGGAGCACGCTGCAATGGCAATGAATAAGCCGTTCGGCGAAACCGTCGCCGCCAAGCCCGGAAGGTTGCACCAGCTGACCTGGCGCCGGCAGGTGCGGACCGCACGCGACCACGCCGCAGGCGCAACCAACGACCCCCTCGTCCCGCAACGTGTCTAACCGCCGGGACGCCACTGAACCAGAGGCAGCGCCGCCGCAAGGCGGCCTCTTGAAAGGAGACACCACCATGCTGCAGACACTTATCCACCTTTCGAGCGGGCGACTCTTCATCACCCATGACGGGCGCCTCGCCCCGGCAGGCCAGCCGGAACCGGAGTTCCTCAGGCGGCGTTACGAGCACGCCCAGGCCCTCCGCGAAGCGCGCAAGGCTGAACGGCTGGAGCGCACCCTGGCCACCGAATCGCAGAGCTTTGTCGAGCGGCTTCGCATTGCACTCGGGCTTTCCTAGCGCCGGCCATGCACCGGTCCAAACAAAGAAGGGGCTCCCCGGCCGGGGAGCCCCTCTTCATACCTATGGCGACCAAGCCTCAGGCGAGCATGTCCTTCATGCGGCCATTGAGGTGGGTACGGGTGAACGTGGCGTCCTTCAGGTCCTGGACGTAGTTCTGAACCTGGAGTTTGCGCAGTTCCTGCAGCTTAGCCTGGCCCTGGGCAATCTTGTCCCGGCCGCCGCCGAGGAGGATAGCCAGGGGCTCCCAGACCGCGCTGTCGCCCCAGTCCTTGACCATCTTGGCCTCGGCCCGGGCGAAGTAGAGGTCCTGCTCACCGCGGCGATCCGGAGTCTTGAAGAGGAAGTGCTTCAGGCGCTCCACGTGGTACTGCCGCATGCGCGCCCGATCCTTCGCCACCAACTGGTACATCTGGCGCTCGAGGTCGTTCTGGGCGAACTGGTCACCCTGGCTGAAGAGCGTGTACAGCATGCTGTCCTGGACGAACAGCACGGCAGCGAGTTCGATGAAGCTCCGGGCCTCCTGGGCGACGCGCGAGTAGTCGGTTGGCGCCTGGAGACCGAGGCCGCCGCAGTTGGAAAGGGCGCGCTTGCGGAACGCCTCACTGTGGCGGGCAAGGTCGTAGATGACGGTGGAAAGGAAGAGCTTGAGCTCGAGGAAGCCATAGCTGATGTCCGGGAGCCAGCCTGACCAGAGAGCGCCGACAAAGTACGCGCGCTCGCTCTGCTCGGTCATGAACTGGCAGACGGCCTTCTCGAGGTCGCCAGGCAGGGCCTCGAGACCGGCCCAGTTCAGGTCCGTCGCCGAGACCCAGCGGTCGCGGATCGCGTCTTCGTAGAGCGGGACGCAGCAGTCGGCCCAGACCACGGCCTTCTCGAAGATGGTGTAGCCCATGTCTTCGTTCAGCGGGTTGGGATACGAACCACGGGCAATCTCGGAACGGTTCGTCCAGACATCCGGGATATCGCCGTAGGTGCCAACATTCAGGTCGCCGATGGCGAGGCCAAGGGCCGGGTCCGCTGCCTTCGCCCGGATGCCCCACTCTGTCGGAACCTTCATCCAGCTGAAGTCACGCGGGGCCGCGGACTGGCCATGGACGAGGAACTCTTTGGCCTGGGCGCCGGTGACGCCGCCCTTGAGCGCCTGCCAGATGATGGCAAGGCTGTGACCTTTTTCGACAGCGAGGTCGATCAGGTCGTCATCCCAGCCCAATTCGCGAGCCTTGTCGCGGGCATCCTGGGGGACCTGGGATCCTTCTCGCGCACGGGCGAGCGCTTCTCCTGTAGACATGCCTAAACCTCCAGCCGCGGAAGTGCGGTGGTGAACTTATGCGCGGAGCGGCAGCGATTCCTCGGCTCAGGCCGGGTCGAGGAACTGGGCCATCAGCGGGCCAAGCCGGTCGCGCCGGTCACCGAGGCCAGCCACGCCGAGCCGGTGCACGTACTCGTTGATCTGGCGCTTTCGGAGGAGCAGGAACTTCTGCAGGCCCTCGTCGAACTTGTCGGCGCCGCCGCCGAGGAGGAGGCAGAGGGACTCGAAGACTGGCGGGAACGTCACATCGCCCGAACCGCCGCCGGCAGCGTCGCCTTCGGCCTTGTCCAGGTAGTGGTGAATCTCTTCGCGGCGATCCGGCTCGGTGTCGAGCACGTACTTCAGGTGCATGACGCCGAAGGCCAGGTGCCGAGACTCGTCCTGGGCGCTCATCCGGAAGATGCGCTTGTCGGCGTCGGTCTGGCCGATCAGTTCGCCCATGCGGAACATGGACTGCACGAAGCCTTCGGCCTGGACGTGCATGAGCACGGACATCTCGGTGAAGTCGCGAGCCTCGATGAGGGTCCGGAGGCCGAGCCCGGCGCCCTGGGCGAGGAGGCCGCCGCCATTGGCAAGGGCGCGCTTGCGGAAGACGTCGGTGTGGCGCGCTTCGTCCATGATCTGGCTCATCAGGAAGAGCCCGGCTTCGAAGTCCTGCGCGCTCACGAACGGCATCCACTGCCCGGGAACGTCACCGGCGATGAACTCGACTTCGGTGAGCATCGTGCAGAGCTGGCACATCGCGCGCTCGATCTCGTCGGGGAGCGCTTCGAGGGTTTCCCACGGGATGTCGCGGGCGGATGACCACTGGCGCTGCGTGGCCTCTTCGTAGAGCATCACGCAGTTTTCCGACCAGACGTCGGCCTTCTTCTGGTAGTTCGGCCCGAATCGCTGGGCGCCGGGGCGGGGGATGGCGCCGCGGGTGCGATAGGTCATATCGCCCAGGCCCCGGCGGTCATCGGCGTATTTACCGAGGTTGATCTCCTTCAGCGTGAGGCCCTTCTTACCGGGCACTGCGGAAGTCGGTTCGTCATACAGGTTGAGCCAGGATAAATCCAATCCTGACTCGGTTACGGGGTTCGCGGCCATGGGCACACTCCTGCTGAGGTTTGCGGCGAGGCCAAGTGTACGCCGATCAGTGAAAGGTGAGAAGAGAAATAACTACCGGTCAGTAAAATCATCTATGACCGCAAAATCGGCCCCGCTCGCATTGAAACGCCTTTACCACCCCTCTTCCACCGGCCGCGCCCTGTCGATAGCTAGGATAGACACCGGGAGGTAACCCGCATGCCACGTTTCGAAGATGCCTGTCCATTCGATACTCAGTCCCGCGCGAACCGCTGCAGCGGGTGCGTCGCAACCAATGGAGTACCGCCATGCGCAGCGGCCTTCCTCTCCGGGCGCGCCCGGCCCGAGACCGAAAACGTCATCCAACTTCGCCGGGTGGAAGTCGCCACGCCTCAGCGGAAGGCTGCGTAACCTCATCTTCAAACCAGTGGCTATCCCTGCAGCGGTCTTCGTGGCACGATCAGCCGCGCCATGCCCAAGCAGGTCACGAACGTTGCCACCGACGACTACCTCACAGCGATCTACCGCCTGAGCCACGACGAGGGGCAGGATGTCATCGCCGTGCGGCTGGCTGACCGGCTTGAGATCACGCCGCCGTCAGTTGCCGGGATGCTCAAGCGTCTCCTGCGGGACCACCTGGTCACGCTCGATTCGAAGAAGCTGATCCACCTGACTCCGGAAGGGCTGCGCCGCGCCGAACAGATGGTGCGCCGCCACCGGCTGGCCGAGTGCCTGATTACAGATGTGCTGAAGGTGCCCTGGTGGCGCGCGTACGAAGAAGCGCACCTCCTCGAACACGGCATCTCCGATATCACCGAACCCCACCTCTACGAAACGCTTGGGCGGCCCCAGCACAGCCCGTTCGGCTACCCCATCCCGGGTCACGGCGCACCACGCCGGCTCTCGATGACCACGCTGGCCGACATCTCCGAGGGTGAGAAGGTCGTGATCGACCGCGTGTTCGAAGAAGACGAGCAACTCCTCCAGTTCTTCGACGAGGAGGGCATCCGCCCGGGCATGCCCGTCGTCCTCGAGTCCGTCGCTCCCTACCGCGGCACAGTCACCGCGCGCGTTGGCGAACGCTCGGTCGTCATGGGGACGCAGGTCGCCGGGCGCATCTGGGTAAATCGCGCAAAGTAGGTTCGCGGTCACCGTTTCCTCCTGCGCAGCCAGGCCAGCGTGCCGACAATCACGGGGTGGAACCTCTTCTCTGGCGGGGCGGTCATGGAGCGCTGCGAGTCCTCGTCATCGAGGATGACCCCGCGCTCAGCAGGCTGATCCAGCTCGTCCTCGGCCAGCACACGCCAAATGTAACGGTCGCGCGGAGCGGCGCAGCGGCCCTCGAAGCGGTGCGAACGCAACAGTTCGATGCCGTCGCCTCTGACATCTCACTGCCGGACATGTCCGGACTCGACGTCATCAACCAGACTCGCGCCCTGCTACCAACAGCCGGCATCGTCGCCATCACCGGGTTTGTCGATGTCGACGTGGCCGTCCGCTCGATGAAAGCGGGCGCCGACGATTTCCTCGGCAAGCCGTTCGACGCAGAGATCCTCTGGCACATCCTCAACAAGGCCGTCGACTCCCGCGCCAGCCAGATCGAAGCCGAGCAGGCGGCGGTCTACCGCAAACTCGCCTATACCGACGCGCTCACCGGCTGCCCGAACCGGCGATTCATCGATGAGTTCATCGTTGAGTCGGTGGGCGCCGCCCTGCGCGAGAACACTCCGCTCGCCGTCGCCTATCTCGACATCGACAACTTCAAACTGCTCAACGACTTCGTTGGCCACGAAGAAGGCGACCGGGTGTTGCAGCGGGTGGCTACCACGCTCGAACGGCACATCAGCCTGCCGGCACGCTTTGGCCGGTTCGGCGGCGACGAGTTCGTCGTCGTGTTCCCGGGCGTGACCGAGCGAGGCGCTCAGCGCGCCATGGATCGCGTCCGCCGCGCCGTGGCTGAAATCGAGGTGGTGAACGGCGCACGGGTCACCCTCCCGACCCGCGTGAGCTATGGCGTTGCGGGCTTCCGCGGCGATGGGTCACCCCGCAGCCTCATCGCCGAAGCTGAGGACCAGATGTACCTCGACAAGTCGATGTCCCCGGTGTCGATCCTCGGCGCAGCAGCCGCAGAATCTCCTGAATCGCTGCTCAAGGTCGACAGCCTGAAGGCGTTGCGAAACCTCGTGAAAGCGATCGACCGGCGCGACAGCTACACGCGCTTCCATAGCGACCACGCGACCCAGTTGGCCGTGCGCGTGGGCCACGACCTCGGCTTCAGCGAAGAGCAGATCAAGGCGCTGGCGATCGGTGGCCCCATCCACGACCTCGGCAAGATTGTTGTCCCCGATGACATCCTCCGAAAGCCGGGGCCGCTGACCGCAGAGGAACGAAAGAGCATGCAGGAGCACCCGATCATGGGCGCAGCAATTGCGGCCGCGATCACGGACCACGACGCCGTGGTCGAACTCGTCCGCCACCACCACGAGCGTTTTGACGGCGACGGTTACCCCGGACGCCTGAAGCAACACGAAGTGAGCGCGCCGACCCGGCTCTTCACCCTCGCCGACGCCTACAGCGCGATGACAACGGATCGCCCGTACCGGAAGGGCTTCGACGCCGACCGGGCCATCGCGGAGATCCTGCGCGGCCGTGGCTCCCAGTTCGACCCTGAACTTGCCGACGTGTTCGTCCGGCGCGTCGAGCGAGAGTACCAGGCGCCGGGAGCAGCGGCGTGAGGGTGCAGTCCTACCGGCTGTTCGAGACCGTTTCGTGGCCCGCCGCGGTGTGGTGTGGCTTCGAAGTCCTCCTCAGGAGCGCAACCGGCGACGTTGCAGGCGGCGCCGCTCCAGCGCTGCTCTTCGGGATGGCAGCACTCACGATCACAGCCTGCCGCCTCAGGTCGAGGCAAATCTGCACACCGTCCCACCCCGTTCCGGTCGAACCAACCGGGCGATAGCACGTACACTCCGGCAACCAAACTTCCCGGAGTTTCCATGACACGCATCCCGCTAACCCAACGCTCTGACATCCCTGAAGAGCTCCAGTACGTTTGGGACCGGAACGCAGCCAGCGGGATGCCCGCCAACATCTTCCGCCTGATGGCGAACAGCCCCGAACTCTGGCGGCAGTACATGCGTATGGGCGGGAGCGTTTGGAGGGAGTGCGGCCTCAGCCACCAACAGCGCGAACTCGTCATCCTGCGGACCGCCATCCTCCACCGGTCAGCCTACGAATGGCATCAGCACGTCCGCATCGGGCGCGACGCCGGACTGACCGATGAACGTATCGTCGCCCTCCACAACTGGCGGCAGAGTTCGCTGTTCTCACCGGCCGAGAAGGCGCTCCTCAGCTACGCCGACGCAGTCAACGCCAGCGACCATCCGTCCGACGACGTGCACAACGCGCTCGCGGAGCACTTCGATGCCGCGGCTATCGTCGGGATAAACCTGCTCACCGGCTGGTACACCCTCACCGCCCGGTTCCTCGGCGCGATGGAAGCCGAAACTGAGGAGCCCTTTGTGGGCTGGCAACTGAACGGATAGGAAGAGAACGCGATGACTGACAGCGTCACGATCACTGGCATTGGACCGGAACGCCTGGCCGGGCAGGGTCTCGACCACAACCAGGAAGAGTCGGGCAACCTCGCCATCCACAAGCTGCTGACCACGACCGACGGCACGGCGTGGACCGACTTCGTGGCAACCGCGCGCCAGGCCCGGGACGGTTCGTGGCGATACGAGGCGTGGGCCGCGCGCGGCATGGTCGCCTGGGTGCGAACCCACGCTGCGGGTGGCGGCTACGACTACACCGTTGTCGAAACGGTCGGTGAGAATCCCCTGGCGAACCAGGATCATCGTGCACTGAGCACACTCGCCGATGAACTCGCGGCCGGTTCAGGCGATTCCGAGACGAACTACGTCGAGCCGCATGCGCTCACATATCCATACGCCTACGAACGGCTCTCTCAACTGTTTGACAGCCCGAACGGCCCGGACCTCGCTGTGAATCCACGGTCGTACTGCTACGGACGGCAGCCGGGGCAGCACGGCGCGCTGGACGTCATCCAGTCACGCTCACCGCTTGTCTTCTCCGGCCCCGGCGCGAAACGCGGAATCACCTCTGACGCTGCTTCGCGCCAGGTCGACGTGGCGCCCACCATCGCGCGCCTGATGAAGCTGCCGCTCATCGATGGAAAGGACGTGACTGGCCGCACATCGACCGAGCGCGGCGTGGCGTCCGATGTGTACTTCGCCCGGCAGGACGGGCGGGTGCTGACCGACGTCCTCGATCCGTCTACCGGGTCGCCGGAGCGGGTCTATCTCATCCTCCTGGACGGCCAGTCGCACACCGAACTGCGCCACCGGCTCGCCACCGAGCCGGGCGCCATCCCGAACCTTCGCCGCCTCATCGACCGCGGCGTGATGATGACCTACGGGAGCATCACCAACTTCCCGAGCATCACGTGGCCGAGCCACAACGCTATCGGCACCAGCGCGTGGTCGGGCCACCACGATATCGTGAACCCGAGCTACTACCTCCGCGAGACGCAGGAAACGGTCTCGCCGCAGGGTCAGCAGTTCGACACGGGCCGGTTCCTCAACCCCGGCGTCGAGACGCTCTTCGAGGCGTTCCACCGCGTCCACGGTGAATGGGACGGGCACAGCGGCGTCCTCACGGCTTCGATCAACGAACCGTGCACGCGTGGCGCCGGTCACGCATCGCTCGAACGGCGGCTGGTCGGCGACCGCGGCCACCTCATCATGCTGACGAAAGAGACCGAGCACGAGATCAACCCGCGCTGGTTCAACGAACTCGAAGAGGACGGGCACAAGCTCCAGGGGCAGATCGACAACCGCGCGCTCGCCCAGGCGCGTCAACTCTTCCTCGACCAGTCGCACCCGGCGCCGATCTTTACCTACCACGAATTCGCCCAACCCGATTCGAGCGCACACGACTACGGCCCGCACCACGAGGGCGCGCGCGCGGCCCTCGACGAGACGGACGTCCGTGTCGGGCACTTGCTGCGAACCCTCGAGGACTGCGGGCTCTTCGAGTCGACGCTCTTCGTGATCACCACGGACCACGGGATGGCGCAGCAGGACGTCTCTCTGAAGGCGAACCCGGCGCGCATCCCCCAGCGCGACGGCATGGAGGCGGTCACCACCGAGCCGCTTATCTACCTGCGCGACCTCGACGTGCAGATCGTCGCGCAGGCGGACGGCCGGACCGCCACGGTAACCGTCCTCGACAACGACGCCGGGGTCTCAGGTGAGAAAGCTCCCATTGCGAAGGCCGAGATCCTCGTCACCGACCGCCGGGACGGGAAGGTGGCGCGCGTCCTGACGGACGCAAACGGCGTCGCCGGGATCTCGGTTCCAGCAGACCTGACCCCGGCGGACCTCCGACTACGCGTGCAGGCCAATGGGTTCAACCCGCGGCACATGCTCCTCGACGGGAGTAACCTCGCGCTCGACCTCCGGCGCGTCCTGTACGGGATGTAGCCGAGGCTCCGCGGACAGGGTTACTGGCTCACTCGGGCCAACCTTCGGCTGCCTCAGCGACGAGTGGCTCGACATCGCGCGGCATCAGGACGCCGGCCGCAACGGACCTGGCGGCGGCCTCCCGGAACTTCGCGAGAAACACATCCTTCGAGCCGTAAAGGTCGCGGATCTTTTCTGCCGGGAACGGATGGCTGGATCCGCCGAGGTACGCATAGATGTCGTCTCGCAGCGGGATTGCGCTGTTTTGCGCGACCGGCACGTCGGCCTGCGGCAGGCGGATGCCGCCCCTCGCGATGCCGTGCTCATCGCGCCCAACCTCTGGCGGATCACCGGCGAATTCGACCTTCGGCTGTGACGGCGGCGGCGTCCCGGTTGTAAGCCAGGCCTGCATGTGGTGGTAGGCCGCGTCATAGAGCGGGATGATCGGGATACGGTTGATTCCCTGGGCGAGCGGGAGCGTGCGAACCTGGTCCCGGTCGAGCCGCGCCTGCCGGTCACGCTGGCCCTGGGCCGAGACGTGGCAGGTCCCCGCGGACTCCCAGTAGCAGAACAGCGGACCATCAGGCTGGCGAACTTCGTAGCAAGCCATGGCTTCCAGTTCGGAATTGACCACGAACACCGGCACACCAAGGTTCTGCCGCAGGAGGTTGCTGCCCCGGAGACGGGCGCTCGGCGACTGCGCCTGGGGCACGTTGATGTTAATGACCGTGTCCCCCACTTCGAGCGCGGCGCCGCTCCCGAAGTAAATCGTCAGCATGAAGCCGTCCAGCGCCCGGGTGAGCGGCTGGATAGCGTTGACGTACGTCCCGAGGCGCCCGGCAGACTGTGACGCACCCTGGGCGACCACACGCTCCACGGGCAGGCCGCCCATCGGGTCGGCAGTCCCGCGAGGGCGGTCCTTGCCGACAGCCCGGGCAGCCTGCGTGAAAATGTCGTACGAATAGTCGTCGCTCGGGATCGAGAGCGAACCGTACCGTTCGGGATCCCAGGCCGCCAGCCCCTGCGGCACGGGCGGCAGACCCTCGATCCCGACCTTCTGGGTGGTCAGGCAGGCAAGCGCGAATCCGCCGTCGAACAGTTCGAGGCTCTCGGCGCCGAACAGGTCATAGCCCGCGGTCACGTTGTTCCAGGTGAGGACCACCGTCCCGTTGAACCGGGCGGGGTCGGCCGGACGGTAGACCAGGATGCGTGTCCTGTACCGGGCGGTCCCCGCTGGCTCGACTTCCCAGTGCCCATCCCGGGTCAACTCGGCTCCGGGGGCGAGGCGGTAGCGCGTGGCCTCACCTTCGAGGAAGTACTCCGCCTCCACGTATCCGAGCGCCTTCACGTCCAGCATCGAAGCAGCGAACGGCCAACCGCGCTTCCCACCGGTGATCGGGCCTGAGACGGTTGGGGACGAGACCGTGTGTGCCATAGGGACACCTCCGTACCTGCGTTGTGTGCCCGGATTAGAGAGCATCGCTGCTCAGGCGTCGAATCGACCGCTCGGAAACTTGCCGAACAGTGCCATTACCGGTAGACATGATCGTTGCATTCATAGCCGGAACCCACTTCGGGCCCGGACTCCACGCACTGGCAGGTACGTTTGACCGACTACACCCGCGTGGCCCCCAAGGCCACACCCGAGACCAGGCCCTACTGGGACGGTCTCCGGGAAGGCAAGCTGATGATTCAGCGCAACAAGAAGACCGGCAAAGCCTATTTCCCGCCGCGCCCATTCGACCCCTCCGACCCCTGGGCCGACGTTGAGTGGTTCCAGGCGAGCGGCCGTGGAACGCTTCTGAGCTACGTGATCAACCACCGGCCCCCTCCAGGTTTTGAGGGCCCCACGGCCGTGGCCGTCGTCCAACTCGAAGAGGGCGTGAAGATGGCGAGCAACATCGTCGAATGCCCGCAGACGCCCGAAGCCCTCCAACTCGACATGGCGCTCGAATTGGCTCCGACGAAAGTAAACGACGATATCTCGCTGCCCACGTGGCGCCCGGCGATGGGGTCCTGAGCGATGCCGAAGCCTGGAAACGTAGCAATCGTCGGCGCCGCCGAGTTGGTCAGCCCGCTCGGCGTCTTCCCTGAGTACTCACAGCTCGGCCTCCACGCCGAAGCGGCCATCCGCGCGATGAAGGAAGCCGGCCTCAAGCCGTCCGACATCGACGGCGTGGCCTGCGCCGGCGCGAGCCCTGTGGAAACCGCCTTCTACCTCGGCATCACCCCGACCTACGTCGACGGGACGCAGGTCGGCGGCTGCTCATTCATGGTCCACGTCCGGCACGCCGTCGCGGCAATCGAGTCCGGACTGGCAAAGACCGTCCTCATTACCCACGGCGAAAGCGGCAAGTCAGGCATCGGCCGGGGCGGCTGGCCTGGCGGCGGCGGACAGTCCATCCAGGCCCAGTTCGAGCAGTGGGTCGGCACGAGCGGCCCGCCCTCAACCTTCACCATCCCGGTGATGCGCTACCTCAAGAAGTACAACGTCACGGAAGAAGACCTCGCAACGGTGGCGGTTGTCCAACGCGAGTACGCCGCGCGTAATCCGAACGCCATGATGAAGGACCCGATCACGGTTGATGACGTCCTGAACTCGCGCATGATCGCCTACCCGTTCCGGCTGCTGATGTGCTGCCTCGTGACGGACGGCGCCGGCGCCCTCATCCTCACCTCGGCGGACCGCGCGAAAGACTTCCCGACGAAGCCGGCATACATCCTCGGCACCGGTGAATCGGTCGAAACCCCAATGGTCACGCAGATGGAGGACTTCACGTCCTCGCGCGCGTTCCGGGTGGCTGGCCCAACGGCCTTCCGTGAGGCCGGCATCACCCATGACGACGTTGACCACCTGATGATTTATGACGCGTTCGCCCACCTGCCGCTTTACGGCCTCGAAGACCTCGGGTTCGTCGGGCGCGGCGAGGCAGCCGCGTTCATCAAGGCTGGCAACACGCGGCCCGGCGGCAAGCTTCCGCTCAACACCAACGGCGGTGGCCTCAGCTACACGCACTCCGGCATGTACGGCATGTACGCTCTCCAGGAGAGCCTGCGCCAGGTCCGCGGCGTGGCGCCGGCACAGATCCCGGGTGTGAAGATCAGCGTAGCCCACGGTGTTGGCGGCATGTTCGCCGCCTCCGGCACCGTCATCATGTCGAACGAGCGGCCCTGATCCGCTTAACGCGCCAGGATCACAGGAGCCCGGGCCGCAACGGTCCGGGCTCTCTTCGCGAAGGACGGGGTCAGGCACCGTTGTAGGCGGCCTGCAGCCCGGCGATGTCCAGCTTCTTCATCTGGAACATCGCCTGGATCATCTGCTGAACCTTCTCCGGATCGCCCCTCATCATCGCTTCGAACTCGCGCGGAACGATCTGCCAGGACATGCCGAAGCGATCTTTCAGCCAGCCACACTGGCTCTCCTCGCCCCCATCGGCGGTCAGGTAGTCCCAGTACCGGTCGACCTCCGCCTGGCCTTCGCAGGACACGTAGAACGAAACGGCTTCGCTGAAGGTGAATGGCTGCGGGCCGCCTTTCAGGAGCATGAAGCGCTGCCCTTCGATGGTCACGGTGGCCGTCATGAGACTACCGTCAGGCATCCGGCCTTCGGCCTCGACGGCGAAGACGCCGGAGTAGTAGGAAATAACCTCGTCGACGTCTCCGACGACCCAAAGGCACGGGGTGATCGTTGGCATGGCTCACCTTCCTATTAACAACTGTAGGTAAATTATACTTGGTTTATTGCCTCGTCAAGCACCCCGGCTGCCCGGCGCAGTTGCATATCGCGAGGGTCTCCCCCAGATTCTTGGACACACTTCTCTTCTCCGGTGTCACATGACTGAACCAACAACAGCCCCAACCGAGTCCATGAAAGGCCCCCTCGTCATTGGGCTGGCCGGCACGATTGCAGCCGGCAAATCGACGGTCGGGCAGATCCTCGTCGAACGCGGCGCCCATCACTGCGACGCAGACAAACTGGTCCACCGCCTTTATGACCCGGGCACGCCCGGCTTCGATCGCGTGGTCGAAGCGTTCGGCAGAGAGGTGGTCGGCCCTGACGGTTACGTCGACCGGAAGATCCTCGGCGCGAAGGTCTTCGGCAAGCCGGAGGAGATGAACAAGCTCACCCGGGCCATGGGCTCCATCACCGAAGCGATCAAGGGCGAGATTGACCGCTGGCGAGAGACCCTCGGCGAGAACGAACTGTGCGTTATGGAAGCGGTGAACCTGATGGAGCCGGGCTATGCCCGCTGGTGCAACCAGACCTGGCTGATCGGCGTCGACGACGCCATCGCGCGGACTCGCCTCCTGGAAACCCGCGGGATGACCGAAGCCGAAGCCAACCAGCGCCTGGCCTCCATGATCCCGCTGGAAGTCCGCACCCCCGGCGCCGACTGGGTGTACAAGAACAACGGCAGCCTCGATGAACTCCGGGCAGCCGTCCACGGCGAACTCGATCGACTGCTGGACGCCCGGAGCAAAGGTGAGCCGCTTCCCACGGTCTTCCACGCCTGGTGGGCAGTCTTCCTGGAGAAGAACAAGGAGCGACTGGCCCGCGCCGGCACGCCAGTCGAGGGCACGAAGCAGAACTGAGCGCGCTCCAAACCACTACACGGCGGGGATGACGTCGATCCCCATGTATGGCTGCAGGGCCTCTGGGACGCCGATGCTGCCATCCTCCCGCTGGTAGTTCTCCATGACGGCGATGACCGTGCGAGGGAGGGCGAGGCCGCTGGCGTTGAGCATGTGCGGATACGCCGTTGGTGCGTCGGCTGCCGTGCGGTAGCGGATATTGGCCCGCCGCGCCTGGAAGTCGAGGCAGTTCGAGGCTGAACTGACCTCCAGCCATTCGCCCTGGCCGGGCGCCCAGATTTCCAGGTCGAACGTCTTCGTTGAGTTGAACCCGATGTCCCCCGAGCAGAGCGCGAGGACGCGATACGGCAGCCCCAGCTTCTCCGGGATGGAGCAGGCGCGTACGAGGAGCGCCTCAAGCTCCTCCCCGCTCTGCTCCGGTTCGCAGTAGACGAACATCTCCACCTTTTCGAACTGGTGGCCGCGCTTGATGCCGCGGACGTCGCGGCCGGCGCTCATCTTTTCGCGGCGGAAGCAGGGCGTGTGGCCGACGAACCGCATCGGCAGTTGGCCCGGCGGGATGATCTCGTCGCGGTAGAGGTTCACGAACGCGACTTCGGCCGTGGGGATGAAGAAGTAGTCTTCCTCGGCGTCGCGGTACAGGTTGTCGCGGAACTTCGGCAGCTGCCCGGCAGCGTAGAGCGACGCTTCACTCAACATGTAGGGCAGGTACGACTCCGTGAAACCGGCCTTACTGTGTTCGTCGAGCATGAACTGGATGAGGGCCCGTTGCAGCTTCGCCAGCGGGCCGCGCAGGGTGTAGAAGCGCGAACCGGACATCTTGGCGCCCCGTTCGATATCGAGCCCGTTCACCAGTTCACCCAGCTCCCAGTGCGGTCGCGGCGCGAACGAGAACTCCGGGATGCTTCCCACGACCGCGACGACCTCGTTCGAGGTTTCGTCCGGGCCGCGCGGGACGCTGGGGTCGAGGATGTTCGGAACCTCGTACAGCTTCGCCTGCAACTCCGTCTCCACGCCCTTGAGGCGCGCGTCAAGCTGGTTGATCTCGTCCCCGACAACGCGCATTTCGGCGATGCGCTCGTCTCGGCCTGCGGCGTCCTTCGAAGCGCCGATCGCCTTGCTGGCGGCGTTGCGGCGGGCGCGGAGCGCCTCAACCTGCTGGAGGACCTCCCGGCGCTCTTCGTCGAGTTGGAGGATGCGATCGATGGGTGCAGTGGCGTTTCGCAGCAGCACGTCTCGCTTCACGCGGTCCACGTTTTCGCGAATGTACTGCAGGCTCAGCATCGGTCAGGGCTCCTGGTTGGCGGCATGAAGTGCGCGGATCCCGAGGAGACGCACGTCCTCGGCCACGCGGACGAGCGTACCATCGGGCGCGGGCAGCGAAAACGACTGCTCGAGTTCGGCCAGTGTGAGCCACCGGCACGGACCGTGTGGGATCGGCGCGGCGAAGTCCACCCGCGGCACAGCCCGCGTGAAGTACACGTGGTCGATGTGCTGATGAAACGGTTGGTCTGCCCGGACGATATCCTCGATGAGGATGCAGGCCGGCGGCGGGAGGACCACGGGCGTCTCAACGGCGATCAGGCCCGGCGGCGGGAGAACAGCAACCTCAAGGCCGGTCTCTTCATAGGCCTCACGGACCGCGCCCTGGACCGGGTCTTCGTTCGGCTCAAGGTGGCCGCCCGGCGGGAGCCACATGCCCAGCTTTCGATGCCAGAGAAGCAACGTCCGGCCGGTCGCAACTACGTACGCTGTCGCCGTGTGATGCCGTTCGAACGCCGCCCCGGTCATTCCTTCAGCGACTTCAACGGCGGGAAGAGAATGACCTCGCGAATTGAGGGCTGGCCGGTGAGCAGCATGATCAGGCGGTCGATACCCATGCCAAATCCGCCGGTGGGCGGCATCCCGTGTTCGAGCGCGAAGAGGAAATCCTCGTCGACCAGTTCCACCTCATCGTCTCCGGCCTCCTTGAGGGCCAGCTGCTGCTCGAACCGCGCCCGCTGCTCGATCGGGTCGTTCAACTCGGTGTAGGCGTTGCCGCATTCGAACCCGGCCATAAAGCACTCGAACCGTTCGACCAGCCGGTCGTTCCCTGGCTTCCGCTTCGCCAGCGGGGAGAGCTCGACCGGGTAGTCGAGCAGGAATGTTGGCTGGACCAGGTTCGGTTCGACGTAGTGCGACATGGCCTCGTCGCACAGCTTTCCGTAGCCCGCCGTCGTCGGGGCATCGACCCCACGCTTTCGCAGTTCGTCCCGCAGGGCGTCTGCGGTCGTAAACACGTCGAGGTCCGGCCCGCCGTACTCCTTCATCGCATCGAGGAAGGTCACCCGCCGCCAGGGCGCCTTCAGGTCGATTTCCATATCGCGGAAGGTGATCTTTGTCGTCCCCAGGACGTCCTCGGCGACGCTGCTGACCATCTGCTCGACCATCTCGGCGACTCCGAGGTAGTCGGTGTACGCCTCGTAGGTCTCGATCATCGTGAACTCGGGGTTGTGCTTGAAGCTCATCCCCTCGTTGCGGAAGTTCCGGCCAATCTCGTAAACGCGTTCGAACCCACCGATAACGAGCCGTTTGAGGTGGAGTTCGAGGCTGATACGCAGGACACGGTCTTCATCGAGTGCGTTGAAGTGGGTGTAGAACGGCCGGGCCGCTGCACCGCTTTCGGACTCCTGCAGGATCGGTGTTTCGACTTCGAGGAAGCCGCGCGCATCGAGGAAACGCCGGATTGCAGCGACCACGCGGCTGCGGATAGTGAAGACGCGGCGCGTCTCCTCGTTTGCCATCAGGTCGAGGTAGCGCCGGCGCTGGCGCGTTTCCGCGTCCGAGAGGCCGTGGAACTTCTCTGGCGGAGCATGGAGCGCCTTGGTAAGCATGGCCCAACTCGTCGCGGCGACCGTCGCCTGGCCGGTACGCGTTCGCATCGGGACGCCGTGGACACCGATGAAGTCGCCGAGGTCGATGAGTCGAAGCGTGTCGTAGTCGGCGAGCGCATTCTGCCGGAGGAGCACCTGCACACGGCCGCTGCCGTCCTGGAGGTCGATGAAGGTGGCCTTGCCCATGTCGCGCTTGGCCACCACGCGCCCGGCAACGTCGGCGTCAATGCCCTTTACCTCGGCCTCCCCTTCGGCGAGGCCATCGACCAGGGCGGCGATTTCGGCGGCTGTGTGGGTTCGGGCCGTGCGCAGGGGGTACGGGTCGATGCCGGCATCCCGCAGTTCCTGGGCCTTGGCCGCCCGCAGCGCCATAAGTTCGTCCACATGTCCCCCTTCAAGACGAACGAACCGCCCTGGTGGGCGGCTCGCTTGCACTCCCGCCAGGAATCCGAGTTCAGTCGATCTTGAGCACTTTGACCTTGATCAGCCCACGAGGGGCGTTGATCTCGATGACATCGCCAACGGCCTTTCCAAGCAAGGCCGAGCCCACAGGCGATTCGTTCGAAATCTTGCCATGGGCAGCATCAGCCTCGGGCGCGCCGACGATCTGGTACTGGCGCTCGGCTCCATCCCAGTCCACGTGGGCGACACTGCCGATCATGATCCTGCCCGAAGCGCGGCCGCCGTCCTCGTCGATGATCCTGGCCCGGCGGATGATGTCCTCGAGTTCAAGGATGCGGCCTTCAACACGGCCCTGCTCCATCTTGGCGTCGTCGTATTCGGCGTCGTTCTGGCTCGTGCCCTGTTCCTGGGCGTTGTGGATCATCTCGGAGACTTCGCGGCGGCGCACGCGCAGGTCTTCGAGTTCCTGTTCGAGCTTTGCTTTTCCTTCACGCGTGAGGGGAACGGGCCTGTCAGTCATGCACTACCCTACGGCCTGCGCCGATAAAAAAACGCGACCGAGGGCCAGAAATGGCCTCAGTCAGCGAGCCGAAGTATACGTTCGGAGTCGATCGCGCGGCAAACCTCCAAGGGGGCCTGGAACTTGCCCGGAGACCTGCACGAACCACCGCCAGCACCCTCGGGCGAGGCTTCCCCCTTGGCGCAGAATGACCGTTGGCGCCCGCCGGACCGCCATGCCACGAATCTCGCGAATCTCGCCGTTAATCCGGCGCCGGAGGCCACTCCCGTCCCGGTGACCCGGGCGGCAAGGACGAGTTGGCTGCTGCTGGGAGGAGTCGCGCTGGTGGCAGCGACCTTCGGCGGACTGATTGGCGGACTCACAGTCACACGATTCGAACGGCAGGAGGCGGCACAGCCGGCAGGTTCACCCTCCCGTGCTGTCACCATCGAACAAACGAGCGCTATCGCCGAGGCGGCAGCGGCTGCACGCCCATCGGTCGTCCGCATTGAAAGCACGAAGCGTTCCGCAGGCGGGGTCGAACAGGACGTCGGCTCAGGCGTTGTGCTCGACCACGAGGGGCACATCATCACCAACGCGCACGTTGTTCTTGGGACCGATTCGCTCAAAGTGGTGCTTTCCGACGGAAGCGAGCGCGGCGCCATCCTGCTCGGCCACGACTCGCCGTTCACGGACATTGCGGTGCTCCAAATCGCTCCCGGGAACTTGACCCCCATCGAGACCGGAGATTCGGACGTCCTGAAGCTCGGCGAGTCCGTCATTGCCATCGGCAACCCGCTCGCCGAGTTCGATGGCTCGGTCAGTGTTGGCGTCGTAAGCGGCCTCCGCCGCGTCCGGACGTTCGATGGCGTCCGCCAGGAGGACCTCATCCAGACCGATGCTGCAGTCAACAACGGCAACAGCGGCGGCGCGCTGGTGAACCTCCAGGGGCAGTTCGTCGGTATGCCCACGGCCGTGCTGCGAGTGAACCGCGGAGGTGCTGACGTCGAAGGGATCGCCTTCGCCCTCCCCGCTAACCGCTTGCTCGCCATCGCGAAGGGGATCATCGAAAGCGGGGGGTTGTATCCGCGCCCCTCGCTGCAATTGGCCCACCAGGACATCACGCCCGAAGTCCTCGCGCGGTTCAACCGTCTGCCCGCCACCGAGGGCGCACTCGTCCTCGCCCTTTCCCCGAACGGGTCAGGCGACCGGGCCGGAATCCAGCCCGGAGATATCATCAGCAGCATCAACGGGCAGGTCGTGGGTTCTGAGTCGCCGCTGCTCAACGTGCTCGGCGGCTTCGCCCCGGGGGACACCGTAAAGGTTGTCCTCAATCGCAATGGCCGGATAATCGAGACCGAGGTTCAACTTGCCCTGCGTTCCTGACGCTTCCGCCCGCCCCGACGGTGATCTTCGCGCATGACGCGCAGAGGGGGGCGCTTGCCCTGGGGAGCATCAGGCGGCGGGTTGTACGGGAGTCCCCGGCGCTCGACGAACTATGGCCGGGTGGCCGCTCTTGGCCTCATCGCACTCGGTGTCGTGCTCATTGTCTTCTGGCTTGCCGGGCGCATGTGCAACAGCTCGAGTTGCGAGGACTTCTACTGCCCCTCAGACCGGAACATCGCCGCCCTCGACGGTTACGAGTTCGCCTCGCGGATCTTCACGTACAACAAGGACAAGGGAGCGGTCAGCGGCAACACCAACCTCGGCATCACCGTCAAGCTTTCGAAACCGGTCAGTGACGGCCAGTCGCTGACGTTCTTCGGGTACGTCGATGAAACGCGCACGTGGGAGCCGATCACACCGGCCGTGCTCGAACCGCAGGGGAAAGTGGTGACAGCGACGTTCACCTCGCCCCCCGCAATCATGGCCGTCATGCGGCGGACCGCTCCCGGCGGCAACACCGTTGCCTACCTGCCGCACAATACGCCGCTCGCCAAGGGCGCCGCCGGGCATGTGTCCATCGTCCACACGCTCGACTTCAAGCCGCTCGCCGACGGCACGATCGATGGCGATCTGAGCACACTGAAAACGGACGGATCATTCGAGCTGTATCCCGTGATCTCGGCCAATAACCGCAACCGCGGCGACGTGGCGATTGTCGAGAATATCCTCTCGAACGCGGACTCCCGATCGAACCACGTCAACAAGATTGTCCAGAAGGTGACCGAGTCGAATCTCAAGGGCATCGACATCGCCTACATGGATCTCACGGTCACTTCCCGCACGTCGTTCACGCTCTTCGTCGGCGAGCTGTACGACAAGCTGCACGCGCAGAGCAAGCAACTCACACTCACGCTCCCATCGCCGATCAAGGCGCAGAACCGCATCGACGAAGGCGCCTACGACTGGGCCGAACTGGGCAAGCGCGCCGATCTCCTGAAAATCGCCCCCTACCGCGACCAGGCGACCTACCGGCTGACGATGCCCGACATCCTCGCCGACCTCAGCGCGAAGGTTCAGCCTGGGAAGCTGATCCTGACCGTCTCACCGTACGCGACGGAGACCGGGGGCGACACGATCAGCACCATGCCCCTCGCGGCGGCCATGGCAATTGCCACTCGGGTCACCGTCCGGGCCAACGCCGACGAAATCGTGACATCGAGCCTGGTCAAAGTCGCCGGCACGAATATCGACCGGGATGAGGGCCTTTCTGGCTTGCGCTGGTCGCCGGAGACTGCCACGGTCGCCTTCAGTTACAAGCAGCCTCAGGGCGGCGGCAGCCGCACGGTCTATCTCGAGAACTTCTTCAGCATTGGCTTCAAGCTCGAGATGATCCGCACCTACCACCTGGGCGGCGTCGCGGTGGAAGACGCCTCGGATGACCCGTTCCTCGGGGATATCTGGAGTGCGCTTGTGCCATTCGTCACGAGCGGCACGCCGATCCTGTTCCAGCCGAACGCCCAGGATCTCGCGCCCAAGTGGAAGGTGGGCAACAACCAGGGGACCATCGAAGACACCGGTCGCGGTTCGGCCAACTGGTCGACCCCGGCGCAGCCCGGCAGCTACACCATCTCCCTAACCCTGTCGGATGGTGTTGCCTTGTTCGAAAACTCCGTGGATGTCAGCGTAAAAGCGAAGACCGTTTCCGCTTCACCCACGCCATCTCCGACGGCCGGGCGCTGACCGTGGCAGCTCGTGGCGTTCGCATTTCCGGCGGGAGCGCACGGGGAGTCCCCCTCACCGAACCTCGCGGTGTCCGCCTCAGGCCCACCTCCGGGCTGGTCCGCGAAGCGATTTTCAACATCCTCGGCGAGCGCGTGAGCGATGCCCGCGTGCTTGATCTCTTTGCAGGGACGGGAGCGCTAGGCATTGAAGCGCTGAGCCGCGGCGCCGCTCACGCGACCTTCTACGAAGCCGAACCCGGCGCGGTCACAGCCATCCTCGCGAGCCTCGCCAGGACAGGCTTCAGCGAGTCGGCCACCGTTCTTCGTGGCCGGCTGCCGGCCGCCCTCTCCGCCGTAACAGCCCAATTCGACATCGTCTTCCTGGATCCGCCGTATGGCGACGAAGCCGCCGAGCCAACCCTCATGGCCGTCGACCGCCTCCTCGCGCCCGCCGGCGTGGTCGTCTACGAACACGCGAGCCGGTACAATCCGCCGCAACGTCCAGCGCGGCTCCAGATACTGGACCGCAGGGTGTACGGCGATACTGCGGTCGCCCTGTACGCCCTCCAGGAGGGTGAATGAGGATCGCGATCTACCCGGGTGGTTTCGACCCCGTGACCAACGGCCACCTGGATCTGGTGAGCCGCATGACTCACCTGTTCGACCGGGTTGTTGTTGCCGTTGTAAAGGGCCGTGACAAAGGTTCGCTGTTCGAGTGGAGTGAACGCATCGAGCTTGTCCGCCAGGCGGTCGCCGGGCTCCCCACAGTAGAAGTCGATGGCTTCGACGGACTGATGGTGGAGTATGCCCAACGAAAGGGCGCCGTGGCAGTTGTCCGCGGTATCCGCGCTGTGAGCGACTTCGAAGCCGAGTTCGACATGGCGATGATGAACCACAAGATGGCCCCCAACATCGAGTCCGTTTACCTCATGGCGCGGCAGGAACATCTGCTCATCAGCGCCACCCGCATCCGCGAAGTCTCACGGCTCGGCTATGACGTGTCTGACTTCGTCCCAGCACACGTGTGGGCGGCGCTCCGCCAGAAGTACGGCCAGGAATAAGCAGTGAGCCCGGAAGGGGCCCACATGGAGATCCTCGACCTCATCGATACGCTCGAGGAACTTGTCATCCAGGCCCGCAGGCTGCCCGTTGGCGGCAACCTCGTGGTCGACCGCAAGCGGATGCTCGATGTGATCGACCAGATGCGGCTGGCGGTGCCATCGGACCTTCGCCAGGCGCAACAGGTGCTCGAAACGCGCGAGCAGATCATCACTGATGCACACGAATCAGCACGCGCAACTCTTGATCGGGCGGAAACAGAACGGGAACGCAGAATCGAAGAGAATTCGGTTTCGCGGGAGGCTCAGGAGCGCAGCAAGCAACTGCTGATGGATTCCGAGGCAAGAGCCCGCCAGGTGATTGCAGAAGCCGACGCCACCGCCGCCGCGCACCTCAGCGAGGCCGCCGAGGCAGCAAGCAAACAACTCGATGATGCGGACCAGTACTCACTCGAAGTGCTACGCCGGCTGGAACACCAGATTGAGTCGTTTCTCGATTCGATCCGTATCAGCATGGGAGGGCTGCAGGAGAAGCGGTAGCGCTGTGTCTCAATCCAGTGCACAATTCGTGTAGCTCGCGAACGCACCCCTTCGCGGTAAATTTCTTTCCGGAGGGCCTCCTTGGCCGAATTCTCAGTGATCAAAGAAACCGAAGCGCCCCGCCCCGCACGCCAGACCGGACGGCTTGCGACGCGCATGCGAGAGTACGAAAAGTTCGTCGAAGCAGTAGGGACCGGCAAGGTCGGCAAACTGGTTCCTGCCCGCGGCGAGACTGCGCGCGGGGTTGCCCTGCGCATTAGCCGCGCAGCAAAGCGCCAGAACAGGGCCAGCGAAACCTGGGTTGTCGACGGTACGGTCTACTTCAAGACTTCCTGACCTGCCAGCCGGACACACGAACGAAAGGGGCGCCGTAACGGCGCCCCTTCTCTATTCCGGGCGAGCAAACCGCATTAGTTGCGGTCTGCAGTGGCCCCATCTGATGCGACAATCGCGAACGACGGCAGGTCGCGCCGGGTTGTACGGGAGACGGTCCCTGTTTCACGAACTGCTGGCCGTTCTTGCGCTTCTGGTGCAGCCACTGCACGCGCAGGCGCCGTGCCCGCCGCGACGGTTTCCACAGTGCCCGACAGTGCAGCGCCTTCTTCGACGACCAGGATCGCCGCCTTCAGCGTCCCCGTGACCTGTGCAGTCGCGGCAAGCAGCAATTTGCCGGAACACACCAGATCACCCTCGAAGCGTCCAAGGATGTGGGCATCGCGAGTCTGGACGCGAGCGCGGGCGGTCGCATCCTTCTTCACAGTGAAGAGCCCGCGGCAGGTTACTTCGCCGCTGATCTGGCCATCGACGCGCAGATCCTGTTCAGTCTCGAAACGGCCATCGAACGAAGAATGCTGGTCGATGACGCTCTCCGAGCGCTGAGAAGCCGTGCGCTCACCGGACTCGCCCTGCGAAGCGGCAGGAGTTTGCACGCCACTCCGGGCTGGACGAACGGAAAACGACTCCGGCGCATCACCGAACTGGTCGGTTGAATCGGATGCATAACCGGTCTGTTCGTACTGAGCGGCGTCGGGGTAGTGGGCGTCGCGGGTGTTCTTCTTGATTTGCATTGAGCCCTCCTTCCGTCGGCCGGCGAAGGATTCGCGCGGGGAGCGGCGCGGCCGATGGCTTGCACCATATTCGCGCCTTCACCCACCGTCCACCCATGGCGCGCGGAATTTGACGAACGATTTACAGTCACCGTACGGCCGGGACGCGCGGGGTGACCCTCGGGACTCAGACCACGATGTTGATAAGCCGGTCGGGCACGAAGATCTGCTTCCGCACCGTGCGCCCTTCCACGGCCTGTTGCACGCGGGGAAGCGCCAGGGCGGCCGCGCGCACGGCCGCCTCCGAGGAACCCGCCGGCAACGACAGGCGGTCGCGAACCTTGCCGTTGACCTGCACCACGATTTCGACTTCATCGTCGTGTGCGAGGGCACGGTCCGCTACGGGCCAGGCCTGTGTGTGGACGCTGTAGCCGTTGCCCAGGCGCTCCCAGAGTTCCTCGGTGATGTGCGGCGCAAGCGGCGCGGTCAGGAGGACGGCGGTGCGAACGCCTTCGTCCCACGCGGCGCGGTCCACGCTGCCCGCCTCACGAGCTCGCTGGAGGGCACTGGAGTGCTCCATCAGCCGCGAAATCATCGTGTTGAAGCGGAACTCCTCCACCTCCTCCGTGACCGCGACGATGGTCTTGTGCGTCGCCCGGCGCAGCTCCCTGGTCGCCGGCGCGTCAGGCAGGTCAATCAGCGACGGCGGCTCGACCACGAGCGACCAGAGGCGGTTCAGCCAGCGCGAGATGCCCGACATCCCGGTCGGGTTGTACGGCCCGCCCTGGTCCCACGGCCCGACGAACATGAGCTGGCAGCGGAAGCAATCGGCGCCCCACTTCTCCACCTGGTCGTCGGGCGCCACCACATTGCCGCGGCTCTTCGACATACGGTTGCCATCAGGCCCAAGAACAACGCCCTGGTTGAAAAGCCGCGCCATCGGCTCATCACCTTCGACAAGGCCCATGTCGCGTGCGGCCTTCCAGAAGAAGCGCGTGTAGAGCAGGTGCATCACGGCGTGTTCGGCGCCGCCCGTGTACTGGTCCACAGGGAACCATTTCCGCGCAGCCTCGGCGGAGAACGGCCGCTCCGGGTTGTGCGGGTCCGCGTAGCGCATCTGGTACCAGCTCGAACACATGAAGGTGTCGAGGGTGTCTGTCTCCCGGCGGGCCGGTCCAGAGCAGTTCGGACACGGCACATTCACCCACTCTTCGGAAAGCGTCAGCGGGGACTGGCCGGTGGGCATGAACTGCACCTTCTCAGGCAGCACCACGGGCAGGTCACTATCCGGCACCGGTTGCGTGCCGCACTTCGCGCAGTGAATAAACGGGAGCGGCGCTCCCCAGAATCGTTGGCGGGAGACGGACCAGTCGCGCAGGCGATAGGTCACCGCGCCTTTGCCGAGCCCTCGCTCCTCGGCGTACGCCACGACCTTCGCCACGGCCTCAGCCTCAGGCGTGCCGTCGAACGGCCCCGAATTCGCCATGGCCGTCCCGTGAGGGAACGCAGCCGCGATCGGCGTCGTTATGTCGACATTCGGGTGCGTGTAGACCGGGATAACCTCGAGGCCGTACTTGCGGGCGAACGCGAAGTCGCGCTCGTCGTGGGCCGGGACTGCCATAATCGCGCCGGTGCCGTAGGTGACGAGCACGTAGTCCGCGATCCAGATGGGCACGTGCGCGCCGTTGAACGGGTTAACTGCGTACGCCCCGGTGAAGACGCCCGTCTTCTCGCGCTCGGTCGAGAGGCGGTCGATCTCGCTCGCCCGGGCTGTGGCCGCTACATAGTCGTCCACCGCCGCCCGTTGCCCGCCGGTGGTAATACGCTCAACGAGCGGGTGCTCCGGGGCGATGACCATGAACGTCGCGCCAAAGACGGTATCGGGACGCGTCGTGAATACAGTGAGCGGCTCCGTTGCGCCCGGGACATCAACCTTGAAATCGAGGTGCGCCCCTTCGGAGCGGCCAATCCAGTTGCGCTGCATGTTACGAATACGCTCCGGCCACTCGATGCCGTCGTAGCGCAGGAGTTCCTCGGCGTAGGCGGTGATCTTGAAGAACCACTGCCGCATCATCTTCCGCTGGACCACGTCGTCCGACCGCTCACAGCGGCCATCGACGACCTGCTCGTTGGCGAGGACCGTCTGGCAGCCGGGGCACCAGTTCGCGAGCGACTCGGCCTGGTAGGCGAGGCCATGCTTGTAGAACTGCAGGAACCACCACTGGGTCCACTTGTAGTACTCGGGGTCGCTGGTCACCACCTCGCGGTCCCAGTCGAAGCTTGCGCCCATCAAGCGGAGCTGGCCGCGCATCCGGTCGATGTTCTGGTAGGTCCACTCCCTGGGGTCGATGCCACGCTTGATGGCGGCATTCTCAGCCGGCAGGCCGAAGGCGTCGAAGCCCATCGGGAACATCACGTTGTGGCCGAGCATTCGCCGGTATCGCGCGCCCACGTCGCTCGGGGCCATGGCATACCAGTGACCGGTGTGGAGGTCGCCCGACGGGTACGGGAACATGGTGAGGGCGTACCACTTCGGGCGCGGATCATCGTCGGGGGCGGCGTAGAGCCGAGTCTCCTCCCAGCGCGCCCGCCACTTCGGTTCAATCACATGGGGTTCATAACGATCGGCCACGACCGGTCACCTCGCTTGGGTCATTCGAAAACACAGAGCAGGCGTGCCTGCCCGCGAAAAGCTTGCTGGTCCGGGAAAGGACGCCCCGCCGGCTATGCGCCGCGGGGCCGGAGAAGGGCGAGGCCGTACGGTGGATGCCCTGGCGACGGGGTGTACGGACCGAAATTCACAGGCAATCGCCCTCGCGACAGATTGGCACGCACATGGCATGCCAGGTTGCCATCGTAGCCGAGCGCGCCCGGTTCCGTCACCGTCCTGCTTCGGGCGATGGGCCGCCACTGTCCTGCGCTGAACCAGCACGCGCCTTCCGGCGAGCCTTCGACCGCGCCAGCAGCCGGTCGGAGACTGGCGAAAGTTCGAGGACAGCGATGATGGTGACCGTACTCAGGAGGGCCAGCAGCCAGAGCTGCGAGGCTACCACAAGGCCCACTGCAGCGATTGCCCAGACGGTCGCCGCGGTGGTCACACCCTTGACGCTGGCGCCGCGCTGGAACACGAGCCCCGCTCCGAGGAACCCGATCCCCTGGACCACGCCGGCGGCGACACGCGTATCTCCGAGTGAGGCGCTCATCTGGCCGAACAGCGCTGCTCCGCCGCAGACGATCGCGGTCGTCCGAATCCCGGCTTCGTGGCCGCGAAATTCGCGCTCCAACCCGACGGCTGCGCCGAGGCCGAGCGCGTAGAGCACCCAGAGGAACAGTTCGAGTTGTTCGCGCTCACTCATTTGGCCGCCCGGTAATGCGCGACCACCAGGGTTTCGAAGTTCCTGGCGCGGGAGCATTCACGGCAGGTGAGGTACCAGACCCACGTTTCGTCCGGCTTTCTGCCGAACCGCAGTCGCGCTTCCTGAGCCGTGCTGTCCACGGCCTTGCCGAGACTGCCGAGCGGGGCATCGAGCAGCCTCGTGTAGACGAATCCTCCCGGGCGAACCACACCGTCGCCGTCGCGGGCGCCCTCGACCTCGAGCATAATCGGCCGACGGAACTTGCCCGAGCCGTTGAGGAGCATCGCGTCTTCCGGGACGGTGGCGCCGAGGGCCTCGGCTCGCGCCCGCAGTTCGTCTCGCACCTTGTCATACCCGACTGGCACGCCCAGTACAGCGTTGGTCATCGCTTTCACGAACGTGATATCGGTCCAGTCGCTCTCCGCATGGTCCCAGTCAGCCGGGTCCAACACCGGGCAATCACACGGACCAACGGACTCTTCGGGCACATCCTCTTTGCGGACGGGCAGACCGGAGTCATCGAGCTTCACGCGGCGGCGCTGAGTCATGGCAGGAGGATAGCGCAGCCCGCGCGTTAGAGGACGACTGCGGCCCCGAACGGACCTACCGTCACGGAGCTTTCGCAGCGTGTCCCTTCTTCTGCTGCGATCGTCGAAAGGATGACCGATCCGGGCCGCCTGAGCGGCACAACAACCGCGGCGCCAGAGGTGTTCACCACGACGGTGGCTGTTTCGGGCCCGGCGAATCGCTCGAATGCGAACACGCCTGCCGGTGCGTCGATCTCCCGGTAAGCGCCCTCGCAGAGGACGGGAGTGCTCTTTCGAAGCCAGATCGCCCGGCGAGTGAGCGCGAGCAGCGAGTCGCTCTGCGCACTGGCGTCCTGAACGTTCCGGTCGACCCTTCCGTACGGCAGCCACGGCTCCACGGTGGAGAAGCCGCGCCCGGGCGACTGGTCCCACTGCATCGGCGTACGTTCCGGGTCGCGCCCCGTGGTTCGGAAACGTGCCGGGTCCTGTAGGCGTTCTTCTGGGACGTCGACGTCCTCCATGCCGATCTCCTCGCCATAGTAGAGGAACGGCGTATTCCGAAGAGCCAACAACATGACGGTGGCTGCCCGGGCACGAGCCGCGCCGTGTCCGTCCTCATTGTTGCGGGAGATAAACCGGGACCGGTCGTGGTTGGCCAGGGCGTAGCACGGTTGGGCCCCCGGGGGCAGGGTTGCCTCGGCGTTGTGCACGATTCTTCGCAGCGTCTCCGCCTCCCACGGCGTGTGGACAGGTTCGTGCTCGTGGATGAACTGGAAGTTGAACGCGAGGTGCAACCCCGGCTCTTCGTCGGAGCCGTAGTAGTCCGCCACCTCCTGCGAGGTCCCGAAGACCTCTCCGACGGCAACCCGTGCCTCGTATTCGTCGAACACCTTGCGGATGCGCTTCACGGCAGGATAGACATCGGGGTAGTTGCGGTTGTTCACCCAGAGCTGGCGGCTGACGCGCGGTCCGTCGGGCGTCCAATCCGGGTTGGGCGGGTTATCCGCCAGGTTCGGCTCCTTCACAATGCCGCCCATCACGTCGATCCGGAACCCGTCGATGCCGCGTTCGAACCAGAAGCGCAGAACGTCGTGCATCGCCCGCTCGACTTCCGGGTTGCGCCAGTTCAGGTCCGGCTGCTCGCGCAGAAACGAGTGGAGGTAGTACTCGCCGGTCGTCTCATCGAGCGTCCAGGCCGGGCCGCCGAACGATCCGCGCCAGTTGTTCGGCAATGACCCATCGGGCTTCGCGGGCCGCCAGTAATACCAGTCGCGCTTCGGGTTGTCGCGGGAGGAACGGGATTCGATGAACCACGGGTGCTGGTCAGAGCTGTGGTTCGGAACCCAGTCCAGCAGGACCTTGATTCCGCGCTTGTGACATTCCGCGATGAGCCGGTCCATCGTCTCGAGCGTGCCGAACGCCGGGTCGACACCGCAGTAGTCCGAGACGTCGTAGCCGAAGTCCGTCATCGGCGACGGGAAAGTCGGCGAGAACCAGAGAGCGTCGATGCCGAGGGACTGTTCGGTGCCGTCGTTCAGGTAGTCGAGGCGCTGGATGATGCCCTCGAGGTCACCGATCCCGTCGCCGTTGCTGTCCTGGAAGCTGCGCGGGTAAATCTGGTAGACGACCGCGTCCCGCCACCATTCGCGGCTCACTTCCCGAGAGCCGCCTGGACGGCCGCGATGAGGTCGGGCCGCGTCGCGAGCAGTGCGTGCGAGATGTAGCTGACCGCTTCGATCGGGTGACCCTTGGCGAGGCGATCCTGGAGATAGGCCTCGCCGGCGGCCTGCGCGGCGAGCGCGCGAAACTCGTCGCCGTCCTCAGCACCGACTTCGGAGGCCAGTTGCTTCGCCGCCGGATCGTTCAGGAGGATAGCGACCTCCTTGGCGTGGTTCGGCGGGAGCGAGACGAGGAAGTTCGCCTGTGTGGCGCCCCAGATCTCGGTGCCGACGCCGATGCTTTGGAACATCACGGCGCCAGTCGTTTCGGTGGTAGTCACAGCTCAGGCCCCCTCTGCATGCTCAGCCGGCATCGCGATGCGGAGCGCGTTGGGGAGGTCTGCCAGGAGCTGCGTGCGCACCTGTGTGCGGGTTTGCAGCCCCCAGATGTTGATGAACCCAACGGCCGCCGACTGGTCATATGTGTCCCCTCGATCATACGTCGCGAGGCCGCGGTCGTAGAGCGAGTGCACCGCCTTGCGGCCAACCACGATGGCCCGGCCGCGCTGGAGCTTCACCCGCACGACCCCGGTCACATGGCGCTGCGTGCTCGCCACGTAGGCCGCGATGTCCTGGTGATGGGCGCTGAACCAGAGGCCGTTGTAAATCAACTCGGAATATTCGGCCGCGAGAACCTTCTTCAGCCGGACCTGCTGCTTCGAAAGGGTCATCGCTTCGAGCGCACGATGAGCGCTATGGAGAATCAGCCCGGCTGGCGCTTCGTAGATCTCGCGGCTCTTGATGCCGACGAGCCGGTCCTCGATGTGGTCGATACGGCCGACCCCGTACTTGCCGCCAAGGTCGTTCAGGTGCTCCACCATGTCGACGGGACCGATGTCCTTGCCATCGAGGCGGATGGGCATCCCTGACTGGTACTCGATCTCGACATAGGCGGGCGAGGACGGCGCCTGCTCCGGGTCGACTGTCCACTCGTAGGCCTCGGCCGGCGGTTCGGTCCACGGGTCTTCGAGGACTCCGGCCTCGGCGCTCCTGCCCCACATGTTCTCGTCGATGCTGAACGGGCCTTTCGCCGCCCACGGGATATCGACGCCGTGCTCCTTCAGGTACTCGATCTGGTACTCGCGGGCCATGGCGTTTTCGCGCGTCGGCGCCACGATGGTGAGCGAGGGGTCGAGCGTCTGGATGCCGACATCGAACCGCACCTGGTCGTTGCCCTTACCGGTGCAACCGTGAGCGACGGCAGTAGCGCCTTCTTCGTGCGCCACATCGACCAGCAACTTGGCCATCAGCGGGCGGGCGAGCGCAGTCGCTAGCGGGTAGACATCCTGGTACATCGCGCCAGCCGCCAGCGCCGGGAACGCGAAGTAGCGAATGAAGTCCTCGCGCGCGTCAATCACGCGGACCTTCAGCGCGCCGGCCGCCATGCCGCGCGATTCGACGACAGGCTGCTCCTTGCTGCGGCCAACATCAATGTTGAGGGCGACGACTTCGTAGCCCTGTTCGACGGTCAGCCACTTGATGGCAGTAGTGGTATCGAGGCCACCGGAATAGGCGAGGATGAGCTTGGGCACGGGCTGTTCCTGGACGACAAGAGGTACCGCTGAGTATGGCCCGCCACACGGCAACCGTCAGCCATGGCGTCGTCACCGCTGGCAGTTGTCTACCGGCCGAGAGCCGCCTTCGCGCCGCGCACGCCCATGACCCAGGAGAGCAGCGCCGAGCCGGCCAGGACCAGCGCAATGGCGAAAACCACGGCCGCGGAGAAGCCGTTCGGCAGTTTGCCCGCGAGCGAAAACGGGAGCATGGCGAGTGCCGCCGCAAAACTCGCTACCCCGCCGAACACCATGTACGGGCCGCCGTAGCGGTGCACCGCGTACCACTGCTCATCGTTCGCCATCGAGTACGGGGTACGAATACCGGCCCAATACTGCCGCGGCAGCTTCTCCTGCAGCGCCCGCCATCCAACGACGGTGACAAGCGCCGACCCGGCGAGGACAACCAGAAAGGCAACCCACATCAGTCAGCCACCATGCTGTGGCGAAGGCTGAGGTCAAGGTCATCAAGCGCGCCGAGGAGGTCGACGGAGTTCGTAATATCGCCGGAGACGATGGCGCTGCGGATTCGCTGGACCTTCGCCTCCGCGCCGTCGAATGAGGCGACCCGCTTCGGCGTGCGGTTCACGCGGAACTCGAACACGTCAGGCCTGGTGTAGTGCCCCGCGTGGTCGGCGATCATCTTCTGGAACATGACCGTTCCGGTGTTCGCTTTCGCCGTCAGGATGGTCTCCTCGTTGAAGACCGGCCCGGCGAGGTAGTCGCCGTTCGGGCCAATGATTCCCGACGCGCCGTCGCAGGGCATGATGACGTGCCGTTCGACGCCGTCGATGTTCATCTTCAGCGCCCGGATGTCGTCCGGCATGTCCTCCTCGCGGAGAAGCCCGCCGGACATCACGACATACGCGC
This sequence comes from Dehalococcoidia bacterium, assembly GCA_020853755.1. GTDB lineage: Bacteria > Chloroflexota > Dehalococcoidia > Tepidiformales > Tepidiformaceae > Amarobacter. The sequence continues at coordinate 44,635 of JADYYG010000026.1, forward strand.
TCGACTGCATGGCGAAGGCGCGCGAGAGCACTTCCTGGCGGGTGAAGCGGCCGCCGGGCCAGACCCCCGCGTGCACCTGCAGGCCCTGGCTGATGAGCGCATAGCCGGGAAGCACCATCTGGTGTTCCCAGCAGTTCAGGCCACCCAGCCGGCCGTAGGGACGGTCGTAGAGGCGCAGTGAACTGCCATCGCCTTCGCCCCAGACCGTGCGTTCGAACATCGTTGGCTTGAGTTTCCGGTGCTTGCCGAGGATTTCGCCTTCACGGCCGATGAACAGGAGCGTGCAGTAGATGCTCCCGCCCGTCGTCGTGTCCCGCTCGGCGACGCCGATGGCCACGTCACAGCCGGCACGGCGCGCCGCCCGGCAGAGGGCGTCTGTCGCCGGGGAAGGCACTTCGACACCGTTGAGCACGAACTTCTGGAGCAGCGGGCCGAACGCCGGGTGGTTCGCCCAGCCAGCGAACGAGGCGTACCCGCTGACCCAGGTCTCACCAAAAACAGCGAGATCCGCGCCGAGCGCGCCGGCCTGCTCAATCAGCCCGCAGGCCTTTTCGATGCTGGCATCCCGGTCGAGGTAGACCGGGGCGGCCTGCACGGCAGCCAGCGTAAAGTCACGGAATTGGTCTCCCACGGGAACGCCTCCTGCCCCTGGACGGGGGCCGTTACTTCGTCACGGCCGCAGTGCTGGCCGCAATCGCCTCTTCGAGGATGTCACAGGCCCGGTCGAGTTCGTCGTCGGTCACGTTCAGCGGCGGCATCAGGCGGATAGCGTTGGGACGGACATTGTTCACGAGCAGGCCCTTCCGCCGGCAGGCATCCATCACGTCCGTCGCGCAGTCCCGGCTGAACGCGACCGCGATGAGCAGGCCACGCCCGCGCACTTCGGTGACAACGTCGAACCGGTCCTCCATCGAGCGGAGGCGCGCCATCAATCGGTCTGAAGCTGCCCGGCAGCGCCCGGACAGGTCCTCGTCGATGACATGCTTCACGGTTGCGTAGCCGGCGGCGGCGGCAAGCGCGTTGCCCCCAAAGGTGGACCCGTGGTCGCCCTTCACGAGGTGCGAGGCGATGCTCTCGCGGGCCATGAACGCCCCAATCGCGACGCCGCCAGCAAGGCCCTTCGCCAGCGTCATGATGTCCGGTTCGACGCCCTCCTGTTCGTAGGCGAACAGGGAGCCTGTGCGGCCGATGCCGGTCTGCACCTCATCGAAGATGAGCAGGATGCCCTTCTCGTTGCACCAGTCGCGGATGCCTTGCAGGTAGCCGGGCGCGGGCATGTTCACGCCGCCTTCGCCCTGGATCGGTTCGACCATGATGGCGGCGGTCTTCTCGTTGGTCGCCGCCTTGATCTGGTCGAGGTCGTTCCAGGGGACGTGGTGGAAGCCGGGCATGAGCGGCCCGAATGGCTCCCGGTAGCGTGCGTTGCCGGTCGCCGCGAGCGCCCCGAGCGACCGCCCGTGGAAGCCGTCGATGGTCGTGATGATCTCGTGGGCGCCGTTCCTGGTGTCGAGGCCCCAGCGCCGTGCCAGCTTGATCGCACCTTCGACAGCTTCGGTGCCCGAGTTGCAGAAGAATACGCGATCCAGGCAGGAGTTCTCCACGAGCAACTTCGCCAGCTGGATCATCGGCTTCGTGTAGAACAGGTTCGAAGCGTGGATCAGCGTCTGCGCCTGCTCAGCCGCCGCTTTCGCCACGACCGGGTGGGCATGCCCGAGGATGTTGACGGCCACGCCACCGACGAAGTCGAGGTACTCGTGGCCCTCGGTGTCCCAGACGCGCGTGCCTTCTCCACGGTCGAGGACGATGGGCTGGCGCCCATAGTTCTGGAAAAGGTACTGCTGTTCGTCGGCAACCCAGTCGGTCATTTCGTGCTCCTTTGGCTGTGATGGTATCCGCTGAGGCGCGATTTCGAAACGCCAATCAGGCGAATGGGGCCTGGGCCAATAGCTGTTCGTGCGAACCAGGGGCTTCCACAGCCGGGTCCCGCGTCCACTGGGCATCGCAGAGCCGCCAGCCCTGGCGGCGGTCTTCGAGGAGCAACTCGAGAAGGTCAAGCAATTGCTGCCGGTGTTCCGGAGCGCGCACCGGTGTCAGCACTTCGATTCGTTCGTCGAGGTTCCGCTTCATGATGTCGGCGCTGCCGATGAAGAAGTCGGGGTCACCATCGTTCTGGAAGTAGTAGACACGGGAGTGTTCGAGGAACCGGCCGATGACGCTGACGGCGCGGATCCGCTCGCTCAGCCCCGGCAGGCCCGGGCGCAACCGGCAGATCCCGCGGACGACGAGGTCCACCTGGACCCCGGCCTGCGCGGCGCGGTAGAGCAGCCGGCAGGTCTCGAGGTCCTCGACCGCGTTCACCTTGAAGACGACCCGCGCGGGCCGCCCTGCCGTGGCGTGCGCGATTTCTCGCTCGATGCGTTCGGCGATGCCACTGCGCAGGTTCGCCGGCGCAACGAGCAACACGCCGGACTCGTTCAGCTCGCCGTAGCCGGTGAGGAAATTGAAGATGCGGACCAGGTCGCCGCAGATCTGCCGGTCGGAGGTGAACAGTCCGAGGTCGGTGTACAGCCGGGCGGTGCGCGAGTTGTAGTTGCCGGTACCGATGTGGGCATACATGGTCACGCCGGCGGGCTCTTCCCGGACGACGAGACAGATCTTGGAGTGGATCTTCAGGTTCGGGAGTCCGTAGGCGACGTGCACCCCGGCGTTCTCCAGCTTGCGCGCCCATTCGATGTTGTTCGCCTCGTCGAACCGCGCTGTCAGCTCGACGAGCACGGCAACCTGCTTGCCCCGGCCGGCGGCTTCGATCAATGCCTCCAGGATGGGCGAGTCCGGTGATGTCCGGTACATCGTTTGTTTGATGGCGAGGACGGCGGGGTCTTCGGCCGCCGCCTCGATAAACTCGACCACCGTCGTGTCGAACGACTCGTACGGGTGATGGACGAGGATGTCGCGGTCACGCAGCGTCGAGAAGAAGGCTGCGGCATCGAGCGTTCCCTGGAAGACCGGGGGCGTCGCCTGCGAAAGTGGCGGGTCACGCAACTCGGGAAGCGGCAGGTTAGAAAGCTGGAAAAGATCGGCCAGGCCGAGCGGGCCCGGGTTGAGGTACACGTCGCGGGATTCGAGTTCGAGTTCTTCGAGCAACAGTTCACGCCGGACCGGCGAGAGATCCCCCGCTACCTCGAGGAGCACCGCCTCGGCCAGGCGGCGGCGCCGAAGCGCACTCTCGATGACTTCGAGCAGGTCGTCCGCTTCTTCGCCTGGACTCCCCATCTCTGCGCTCCGGATCACGCGGAGGGCGTGCCACTCCGTCACCTGCATGCCCGGGAAGAGCATGTCGACGTGCGAGGCGATGAGGTCTTCGAGCAGGACGAAGCGCGAATCGCCGGCGTCAACGAAGCGAGGCCGGTTGGCCGGCACTTTGATGCGGGCGAACCGGTCCTGTCCGGTGCCCGGGTGCCGCACGTTCAGTGCGAGCGAGAGGCTGGCGCTCGAGATGAACGGGAACGGATGCGCTGGATCCACCACCAACGGCGTGAGCACCGGGTAGATGGCTTCGACGAAGTAGTCCCGGAGCCGGGCCTTCGCCGCCGAGTCGAGGGTACTGAACCGGACGATGTGGACCCCAGCGGCCGCGAGCGCAGGCGAAAGCTCATCGCGCCAGGCATCGTCGATTTCCCGGTGCATCACGGTACAGCGGTCGATCACGAGGGCCATCTGCTCGGCGATGGTTCGGCCGTCAACCGTAGTCGTTGTCGGATCCTTGCGGTAGGCCTGCTTCAGCCAGCCCATCCGCTTCGTATAGAACTCGTCGAGGTTGCTTGCCGCGATGGCAAGGAACTTCACCCGTTCGAGGAGCCGGTTTCGGGGGTCGTGCGCCTCCGCAAGCACCCGCTGATTGAACTCAAGCCAGCTCAACTCGCGGTTCAGGTACAACGTCGGGTCCGAAAGGTCCCAGTCCGGGACGTCCGTCTCCCCCAGCGAGGGCCGCGCAGGAGACCGCGAAACAACCGCGGCGGCATCATCGACGAGACTTCCTTCGGCTTGCACAGGCGTCCTCAAAGCAAAGGATACCGCCAATCGGGCCGTTCGAAGCAGCTAATCCGGCAGAAAGGTGGTGCCTGCGCCCTCGCTGGCCAACAGCATCCCTGACGCCCGGCCATCGACCACCTGGGCCGGGACGCCAAGTCCGGCAGCGTGAAGGCACGCTTCGACCTTCGGGATCATGCCGCCGGAGATCGTGCCGTCGGCGATGAGCTCCCGCGACCGCGCCGCCGTCAGGCTCGGGATGACCGCGCCGGAAGCATCGCGAACGCCATCGATGTCCGTGAGGAACACGAGCTTCCGGGCCTGCAGGGCCGCCGCGACATTTCCCGCCACCGTGTCGGCGTTGATGTTCACGAGCTGGTCTGGCCCCTCGCCGGGCACGCACCCGATCGGGCCGATGACCGGAATAATCCCGGCCTGGCGAAGAGCGGTGATCGCCCGTGTGTTCACGGTCACCGGGTCGCCGACGAAGCCCAAGTCCGGGTCCGCGATGCGGCATTCAAGGATGCGGCCATCGGCGCCGCACATCCCGGCGGCCAGGGCCCCATTGCCATTGATCGCCGCGACGATCCGCTTGTTCACGAGCCCGGCAAAGACCGCGACGACGACCGGCAGCACCCGCTCGTCGGTCACCCGCAGGCCGCGTTCGAATCGCGACGGGATGCTCATGGCTTCGAGCCAGCGGCTGGCCTCTGCGCCTCCGCCGTGGACGATGACCGGCACATCGCCCGACTTCGCGAGTTCGGCAACGTCGCGGAAGGTCGTATCGGCCGAGCCGAGGGTGCTTCCCCCGATTTTGATGACGAGCGGGCGGATCATGTGTGGTAGTCCGCATTGATAGAGACGTACTCGGCGGTCAGGTCGCAGCCCCAGCCGGTGGCCTCGCCGGCGCCCGCACCAAGGTGGCACTCCACCGTGACGAAGTCGCCGCGCATCTCCGCCGAGAGCTTCTCGGGGTCGAAATCGGTGGGGCATTCGTCTTCGAACACGCGGATGCCGCAAATTGAGACGGTTACGCCGGGTTCGTTCACAGTCAGACCGGACCGCCCGATAACTGCCGCGACACGGCCCCAGTTTGGGTCAGCGCCGTGGATGGCGCTCTTGAGGAGGTAGGAGGTGCTCAGGAGCCTGACGAGCGCGCGGGCTTCGGCCGTGGTCGCGCCGCCGGTCACCCGGAACTCGACGAGCTTCGTCGCGCCCTCGCCATCGCGCGCAATCTCTTTGGCGAGGTAGGTGGCCAGCAATTCGAGCGCCTCGCGGAACTGGCTCGCGAGCGGGCTGCCGGCGTCGATGACCCCGCCCCCGGCGGCGCCGTTCGCGAACAGCAGGACGGTGTCGCTCGGGCTCGTGTCGCCATCAACCGAGACGAGGTTAAAGGAGCGGTCGACGACTTCGCTGAGGGTCGCCTGCAGGAAGTTCTGCTCGACCGGCGCGTCGGTCGTGAGGAACGCCAGCATCGTCGCCATGTTGGGATGGATCATCCCTGACCCCTTGCAGCAACCGCCGAGGGTGTACTGCCCGAAGCGGACCGACGCGTGCTTCGGTCGGGTATCCGTGGTCATGATGGCGCGGGAGAACGGCTCCCCGCCCTCGCGGTCGAGGTTGAGCGCAGCAATCCCGGCCTGGAGTTTGTCCATCGGCAGGAAGTGACCGATAACGCCCGTGCTGCACACGAGCACCTCCGCCGGGTCGATGCCAATGCGTTCCGCGGCCCAGGCCGCCATTTGATAGCCATCATCGATGCCGCGCTGCCCGGTGCTCGAATTCGCCACGCCGGCGTTCACGATGACAGCGCGCGCCGGGCTGGCCGCGAGCTTCGCCCGGTTAATGTCGACGGACGCGGAGTGCAGCACGTTCTGGGTGTAGGTCGCCGCCGTCGTACATGGCAGTTCGGAGCTGAGCATGCCGACGTCGAGCTTGCCTTCGCCGTACGTCTTGATGCCGGCATACGTCGCGGCTGCGATGAAACCTTTCGGTGACGTAGCGCTGCCGGTCGTGTCGAGGGTGAGGGCTTCGCTCACGGGAACATCGCCGGGTGATCCAGGCCGGCCGGCTGGTCGAGTCCGAGCATGAGGTTCATGTTCTCGATGGCCTGACCGGCGGCGCCCTTCACGAGGTTGTCCAGCACTCCGACCGCCACCAACATGCCGTTCCGCTCGTCGACGACCGGATGCACCAGGCACATATTGTTGCCGAGCGTGTGCTTCGTGTGCGGTGGCGCCTCGGTCACGTTGGTGAACGGCGCATCGCGGTAGAAGTCGCGGTACAGGCCGGTCACCTCTGCCTGCGTCACCGGGCGGGCGAGCGGCGCGTAACAGGTTGCGTGAATGCCGCGCGTCATCGGGATGAGGTGCGGCACGAAGGTGACCTTCGGCGCCGGGCCTTCCCGGAGCCCTGCGAGCTCCTGCTGGATCTCGGGCTGGTGGTTGTGGTTCGCGATCTTGTAGGCCGACACGTCCTCGTTGACGTCGCCAAAGCCGAAGGTCCCGCCGCTCCCGCGGCCAGCGCCGGAGATGCCCGACTTCGCGTCGACAACGATCTGGGGGCCGACAATTCCCGCGGCGACCGCGGGCGCGAGCGCGAGGATCGAGGTAGCCGGGTAGCAGCCGGGGTTCGCCACCACCCGGGCCTCGCGAATCCGGTCGCGATTCAGTTCGGGCAGGCCGTAAACCGCCTCCGAGAGCAACTCCGGCATTGGATGCGGCTTCCCGCCGCCAATCCATTGTTCGAACGCCCCCGGCTCGCGCAGGCGGAAGTCCGCTGCGATGTCGATGCACTTGACGCCCTGCGCGATGAGCGGCGCGCAGGCCTTCGCACTCTCACCCGTCGGAAGCGCCGAAAAGACGATGTCGACGTCAGTCTCGATCTCTTCCGTGATGGTGAAATCGCCGTAGAGCGCGAGGTGCGGGAACGCGTCACCGAGACGCTTCCCGGCGAGCGAACGGCCAGTCGCGGCGACGATGCGCGCGCCGGGGTGCTTCCAGAGAAGGCGCGCGGCTTCCATCCCTGCATAGCCGGTTACGTTGATGATGCCAATTCGATAGGTCACGCATCGAATTGTGCCCCGGCGCAGTTCACGGGGCCACCCCTGTGAACCGCTTCACAGTCAGCGGACCCCCGGCGAGGGGTAGAGTACCCGCCGATGACTGACCTCGACCTCCGCTTCATCGGCACCGGCAACGCCTTCGCCCCCGGCGGGCTGTGCTGGAACGGGTTCGTCCTCGAAGGGCGCTACCTGTTCGAAGCGCCGCCCCAGGCCCTCCAGTCGCTCAACGCGATGAAGATCGACGCCAACGACCTCGACGCAGTCGTCCTCAGCCACCACCACGGCGACCACTTCCTTGGCCTGCCGTTCCTGTTCCTGCAGTGGAAGTACAGCAAGCGGACACGCCCGGTGCGAATCATCGGACCGCGTGGCACGAAGGAACTCGCCACCCAGATTGGCCGGCAGGTGTACCCGGGGCTCTTCGACACCCGCTTCGAAGTCGAATGGGACGAGCTCACCGGCGGCGAGGTGGCAACAGCCGGCGCCCTGAAGGTTTTTGCGGCCAACGTGAAGCACGACCAGCGGCTTTCGGGCACGCTCGGGTTCGGCATCGAAATCGCCGGCCGGCGCCTCGGTTATACCGGTGACAGCGCGCTTTGCGACGCTGTGCTCGACCTCGCGCGTGACTCTGAGGTGCTCGTGAGCGAGTGCGCTTCTGTGGACGAGACGGTGGATGTGCACATGAACCTGCGCGACGACGTCCCCGTGGTTCGTGCCGCGATGAAGCCGGAAGCGCGTCTCATCCTCACCCACCTCGGGCCGGGAGTGGCCGCCGAGGGCCTTCACGGGGTCGAAGTTGCTCGGGACTTCGGGGTCTACCGCATCTGAGCCGCGCCGGTAGAATCGCCCGCAAAGGAGCCGTTACGAATGGCACACCCAATGCGCGGCGCGACCGCAATCACCGGTTTCGGGATGACCCCGATGGGGCGCATCTACAAGTCGACGATGGAGTTGGCAGCCGATGCGACCCGGACAGCCCTCGCTGACGCGGGGCTGAAGAAGGATCAGGTTGATGGCCTGCTGATCAATGCCGGCATCACCGGCACCACCGGCGGCGGGCTCACCCTTGGCCTGCAGAACTACCTCGGCATGGGGAACCTGCGCCTGCTGAACCACATGAATGCCGCCGGTTCGACCGCCGCACAAATGGTGCAGTACGCGTCGCTCGCGATTGCCGCGGGGATGGCGAATCACGTCCTCTGCGTCTTCGCCGACGCGCCGCTCAAGGATGGGTCCTCGGCCGGTGCTGCGTACGGTGGCAGCGCCCGCAGTCCCCAGCGCCCGCGAGGCATGTCGGCCCTCTTCCCGGCTTCGGGCTATTACGGCGCGAACACCCCCTATGCGCTCGCCGCCCGCCGTCACATGGCCACGTACGGAACCACCCAGGACCAACTGGGGACGATCGCTGTCGGCCAGCGCCAATGGGCAACCCGGAACCCGCTCGCCCAGATGCGCGACCCGATCACCCTCGAGGACTACCACAACTCGCGCTGGATCATCGAGCCGCTCCACCTGCTCGACTGCTGCCTGGTTTCGAACGGCGCGGTCGCGGTCATCGTGAGTTCGGCCGCAGCGGCGAAGGATATGCCACAGCCGCCGGTCTATGTGTGGGGAATGGGCCAGGGTCATCCCGGCGACAGCAACCGCACCGGCAGTGACTGGGAGACCGAGACGGGCGCGAAAGCCGCAGCCCAGACCGCTTACGCGATGGCCGGCGTCGGCCCCGGCGACATCACCTGCGCCCAGTTGTACGACTGCTACACCTACACCGTGCTCGTCACTCTCGAGGACTACGGCTTCTGCAAGAAGGGCGAAGGCGGCCCGTTCGTCGAAGACGGAAAGCTTGGCCCCGGGGGTTCGCTCCCGACGAACACCGGCGGCGGCGAGCTTTCCGCGTACTACATGTGGGGCATGACCCCGCTCAGCGAGGCGATCATCCAGGGGCGTGGCCACGGCGGCGACCGCCAGGTGAAGAACGACGTCATCCTCGCAACCGGAAACGGGGGCAGCCTGAGCTACCACGCCTGCCTCATCCTCAGCCCACACGCGAATTGAGGGAACCGATGTCTGAATACCTGAAACCCCTGCCCGAAGCCGACGCCGCCTCGCAGCCATTCTGGGACGGCGCCATGGAGGGCCGCCTCGTCCTGATGAAGTGCTCCGACTGCGGCCAATGGCGTCTTCCGTCACGCGCCCATTGCGACAACTGCCTCTCCGAGTCCTTCACCTGGGAAACGGCGAGCGGCGGCGGCACGGTCCGCACCTTTGGGGTGATGTGGCAGAAGTACCAGCCCGGCTGGGCCGCGGAGACTCCTTACAACGTGACCATCGTCGAACTCGACGAAGGGCCACGGCTGCCGACGAATGTCATCGGGATTTCGAATGAAAACATCCGTGTTGGCATGCGCGTGAAGGTCGATTTCGAGAAACATGAAGATGTGGCATTGCCGAAATTCCGGCCAGTCTGAGGTCAAATGAATCTTGCTTCACGTAAGTCACGTTGTTATGACTTGTTTCTGCAAACTACTTGACCTTTCGTTATAGTAATCCCTCTTCCGGGGAGAAAGGGCGCCCGATGACTGCGAACCCCTCCTTCGGCGTAACCCTGTGGGCCACCGATGTCTTCGCCCTTGCGGACTTCCTGGTGGCGGTAGCGGGGATGGCCGTGGAGCAGCGGCACCCCGGTTTCGCGGCGCTCTCACGCGAGGGCGTCGCGATCCAGGTCCACGACGACGAGTCGTTCCGAGGGCACCCGTGGTACGACGCGCTCCGGCGCGAAGGCGTCGCGCGCGGAATCGGGGCAGAGCTGCGCTTCGAAGTGGATTCGACCGATGCTGCTTATTCCGAGGCGATCCGGCGGGGCGCCATCGCGATCGCACCCCCTTACGAGTACGAGGGCACGCGCGAGTGTCTTGTCATGGGGCCTGACGGTTATGTAGTAAGCCTATGGCAGGCATGGAACCTTTCGACATCACCCTGAAATCGGTCGTCTTTGACCGAACCTGTGCCGATCCTTCTGATACGGTGGTTGTGAAAGCACGCACAATCAAACTCAGGAGGAGCCTTCACCATGTTCAACCAACCTTACGCCCTCCAGCACATGACCCCCGGTGAGCCCACCCCCGCGGCACTCCACCGCGAGGAGTATTACCACGGTCAGCCTGCACCAGTCCGCACCGCGAAGCCGGTCATCGACTCCCGCATGCAGCGCCGCGCGCGCCTGCTCCGCGCCCAGATGATCACCGCGGTCGGCCGCTACTTCGCCTGATCTGAACAGCGGCTAAGAGACAGCGAACGCCCCCGAGAACTCGGGGGCGTTCTGCGTTGTGAGGTAGCCCTCACCAGGCTGTCCAGCCTCCGTCCACCATCAGGGTGTGGCCCGTGACGTAGTCGCTGGCCGCACTCGCGAGGAAGATGACGGCCCCCGCTAACTCGTGCGGTTGGCCCCAGCGGCCCATGGGCGTTCGCCCGGTGATGAACGCGTGGCGCTCCGGGTCTTCGAATAACGGCCTCGTCAGATCGGTCTCGAAGTAGGTCGGGCCGATGGCGTTGACCTGCACGTTGTGCGGCGCCCACTCGATCGCGAGCACTTTCGTCAGTTGTTCGACCCCGCCCTTCGAGCTGGCGTACGCCGCCTGGTTGGCCAGCGCCACCCTTCCGAGGATGCTCGAAATGTTGATGACCTTGCCGCTCCCCTGATCGACGAGCTTGCGGCCAACGGCTCGGGCGCAGTGGAAGTAGCCTTCGAGGTTCGTCGCGAGAACCTGCCGGTACTCCTCCGCGGTTAGCTCGAGCACGGGCTTGCGAACGTTGACCCCGGCGTTATTCACGAGGATGTCGATGCGGCCAAGCCGTTCCACCGCCCCGCTGGCGAGTCGCTCGCAGTCGTGCGGGTCCGTGATGTCGGCCGTGATCGCCACGGCTCGCCGGCCCAGCGCCTGCACCTCAGTGCGAAGCGACTCGATCTCCCCGGGGGTACGGCTCGCCGCCACGATGTCCGCGCCCGCGGCGGCGAGGGCAAGCGCCATCGAGCGGCCAAGCCCTCGCCCGGCGCCGGTGACCACCGCTACCCGGCCCGTCAGGTCGAACAGTTGGACGCCGCGCAGTTCTTCGACAGCCATCGGAGCCGAAGTCTACTCGCGCGGGTGCGCTACTCGTAGCGCAGCGCCTCCGCAACCGGAATGCGTGAAGCCGACCGCGCGGGGAGGAAGGTCATCACCATGGAGGCGACAAACGCGATGCCGCAAATGATGGCAAGGTTCAACCAGGGCACGATGAACCCGACGCCCTTCGTCTCTTCGCCGAATTCACCCGTTACGAACAGCACCCATGCGAGCGAGAGCCCGAGCACGAGACCGAGAAGGATGCCGGACAGCGCGATGAACCCCGATTCGAAGAGGAAACTCAGCGCGACCATGCTCCGCTGGTAGCCGATGGCACGGAGCATCCCGATCTGCTGACGCCGTTCGACGACCGCCCGCGAGGCGATAACGGCCAGGGCCGCGATGCCGACGATGAGCCCAAGGCCCATGAACCCCTGGAACACGAGGATGAACCCGTTCTGCATCGCCTGCTGCTCATCGAGCAGGTCCTGGAGCGAGTTCGCCGAGGCCTGCACCATCGCCGCCTCCAACGTCTTCGCATACGCCTTCGCATCGACCCCCGGGTTGAGGGCGAGATAGAATCGCTGGCCCTTCGCATCGGGGAAGGCTGATTCGAATGTCTGTTCCGGGATGACGATTCCCGTCGCGAAATCCACGGTGCCGAGGCCGAAAAAGGTGTCCGCGGACTCGCTCATCTGGGCGATGACGGTCACCGTCGTCACCTTGTCGCTGCCGGGGTCGTGCAGTTGCAGCTGGAACGGTTCGAAGCCGTCCTCTACCGGCTTCAGGCGCAGCAGGTCTGCCGGGCCGCCGCCGCCGAATCCCTGGGGCGGCACCGTAACGGCTGCCGGGATCACGGCCAGCGAAGGATCCTTCGCCAGCGCCTGCCAGACCTGGGCATCCGACGCGTATCCCTTCGCGTACATCTTCATCGTGACCTTATTGGTCTCGATAAACCGGGGATCGACGCCGAACACGGTGTACGGACTCCAGGGAGCGACGACCCGGTTCCCGTTGTCGTCCTCTTTGTTCTTGAACCCGTCCTTGTTGCCAACCTCGGCCTCGGTTGCATCGGCGACGCGCACCTCGCCGAAGTCCTTCACTTTGCTGAAGTCGCCGCCGCCGTTCTCAACGGCCGCTTTCAGGTCCGGAATCTGGTTGTTCGGGTTCACATCGATGACGGCGTCGTAGCCGCCCTTCGTATCCGAATTGAGGAAGAGCGCGCTGAAGTTGGTGTTGATCGCCGCCATCATGACGAGCGAGAACATGATCAGCCCGATCATCGCCATCGTCATACCGGTTCGGAAGCGTGAGGTAAGTGGGTAAGCGACACCGGTCTTGAGTGCCGGCACCACCCTGCCGAAGCGCGAGCCAAGGCTGGCAATCGCGGGAAGCACGATGTCGGCGTTGTACACCATGATGAACGTGCCGCAGGTCACCATGACCATCCCACTCAGGAAGAAGAGTTCGATCCCGCCGGTGAGCGGGCCGGTAATGGGTTCGGTGACGCTCGACGGCATGTACCAGATGACCAGCAGAAGCGCGCTCACCGCCGTGAAGGAAAGGCGCTCGGCAATCCCGAAGTAGCGCAGAGTCACCGCAAGCCAGAGGCCCAGCAGCGAGACGCCGAGCAGGAAGAAGAATGATGAGTTGTGGTCGAGGCCGCCATGGGTGAGCGCGACGCCCGCGATGCCGAGTGCGGCAGCGACCCCGGCACTCCAGGCGACCTGGGTCCGCCACGTCTGCAAAAGAACTGCGATGAACGCGACGGGCCACACCACCAGGGCCGCCACCTGGAGCCAGCGCGGGAGCGCCGCCGGCTTCCGGTCGCGGACAAGAACCACGAGGCCCACCGCAATCCAGTAGGGCACAAGAATGAGCAACCAACCCACGACCGGAAGCACGAGGCCGAGGATCCACGGCCAGCGAGGGACACCTTCGTTCGTCCGGCGTTCTCGCGGGGCTGCTACGTTCGCGTTTCGGAGCGCGTAGAACCAGGGCGAGACCAACCCAACCGCGACAAGCGGCGCACCGAGCATCATCCCTGGAGCACGGAAGAAGAAGAGCGAGAACCCGAGTGGCAGCGCCAGCGCAGCAATCCCGTTGATGACCGCACGGTAGTAGCCCTTCCACGTGGCAGCCTCCGGGTTCACCGGGTGCGATTCGGGGAGGTCCCGAATCGCGGCGGTAATGTTCAAACGGCTCGCCCGCCACGAACTAATGAAGATCACGAGGAAGGTGGCGATGACTCCCAGGCAGAACGCGACAACCAGGCTTCGCAGCGTGAAGGTCACCGTCAGGTTGAGGCCGAGGTTGTCGCCGGCGAACGCCTTCAGGATCCCGACCATTGCGAAGGTCACGCCCATCCCGGCGAACAGCCCAACGATGGCCGCGCCAAGGTCATAGCCCATCCCCTCGGCAAGGAACGATTCAACAAGTTGGCGGCGCTTCGCCCCAACCGCCCGCGCCATCCCCATCTCTGGCTTTCGCTCGGCTGCCAGCATTACGAAGATGAGGAAGATGAGCAGGATGCCAGCCGCGATGCTGAATAGCCCAAACACTACGAACACCGTGGTGAACGCCGCGCCGATCAGTTCGGCGAACTTCACGAGGTTCTTCTTGAGTGGCGTGATCTCGTAATTCGTGTCGCGAAGCAGCGGCTTGAACTTGGCCACCGCGGCATCAGAGCGATCCATCCCCGACTTCACGCCGCCGTGGTTGGAGATCAGCACCGCATCGGCATTCTGGCCTCGGCCGGTAAGTTCGGCGAGCGTTTCGAAGCTGACGGCAGCACCGTGCTTGGCGCTCGGGTCGGCGGCGCCAGAAAGCGCCCCGGCCGGGACGATCGCGGTGACGGTGAACGCTACAGGCTCGCCTTTTTCATACAGGGTGACGGTGTCGCCAACCTTCGCGTCGATCTCTTCCGCGAGGTCCTTGTTCACGGCGATTTCGTTCCCGCTCAGCGTCACCGGCTTGCCCGACAGGTCGGTCAGTCCCCCGAGGGTCGCTGCATCGGCCGTACGGAAACCCACGACCCGGGCTGTTGGGTAGTTCAGCTTGGTCCGCGTATTCACCACGGGGAGCGATTCGCGCTGGATCGGGACGATCGCCGCAATGTCGCTATCGCCTGCGAACTGCTTCTGCCACTCCTCCACCGTCGAAAGCGGGATGACCTGCTGCTCTGGCGGCGCGGGATGGTTCTCGGCGTCCCACGAGACCCATTCGTCCGTCCGCCCGAGGATGTCGTAGACCTCAGCGGTCACGGACGTCGTCAACGTGTCCCCGGTGCCGAATGCGGCGCTCATGATGAGCGTCGACAGCATGAGGCCAACAACGATGAGCGCGGTCTGCGCCTTCCGTCGCGGGATGTTGCGGAGACCCATCTTGAACATCACCGGGTTTCGCCAGGCAATGAGGGCCACGAGCACGAAGATCGCCGCCGTCACCACGAGGCAGACGGCGGCGATGGTGTTCATCGAGACGCCGAACAGTTCGTTCATCGCACCCTCCCCCGGGGCTTAGTGGCCCGCTGCGGCCGCTACCATCACCGCCTGGCTGTCCTCGCGCAGGATCACACCGTCGGCCATGTGGATGGTGCGATGGCACCGCGCCGCGACCTTCGGGTCGTGTGTGACGATGACGCAGGCCTGGTGCTCGGAGCGATTGAGGTCAACGATCAGGTCCATAATTTCGTTCGCCGTCTGGCTGTCGAGCGCTCCCGTCGGCTCATCGGCCCAGACGATTGCGGGCCGGTTTACGAGCGCCCGGGCGATGGTTACCCGTTGCCGCTGACCGCCAGAGAGCTGCGATGGCCGCTGGTTCGCCCAATCCCGCAGGTGGACGCGGTCGAGCGCATCGAGTGCCATCTCCCGCGCCTGCCTTGGCCTCGTCCCGGAGACGATCAATGGCAGTTCGACGTTCTCAGCAGCCGTCAGCACCGGCAAGAGGTTGTACGTCTGGAAGACGAAGCCCATCGATTTCGCGCGAAATTCGGTCTTTCGGTCATCGGCCATGCGCGTGATGTCCTCACCGTTGATGAGGACCACGCCGGAATCGAAGTCATCGAGACCGGAGAGGCTGTTCAGCAGCGTGGTCTTCCCACAGCCGGACGGGCCCATGATGGCGACCATCTCGCCGCGGCGAACCTGGATGCTTACGCCCTTGAGGGCGCGCACCTGGACGACGCCGGTGTCGTACGTTTTCACGACATCCCGGGCTTCGATAATCACGTCGCCCAGCGGTTGCCGGCCATCGTTTTCGCTCATTCGTACCTCCCGGCCCAGGGCGAGCCTCGCAGCATTGTCCCGTGTGAAGGCGGCATGCGCCTCCCACTTTCGTAGGGGTTTCTTTCCCGAACCATCCGCTTGGAGTGTCACTCAGCGACGGTGATCGTCATTTCCTCGGCAACGCCATCGGCGTCGAAGCCCCACGCTCGCCAGCGCCGTGCTTCGGCAGGAAGTGCAATCAGATCGAATTCGTAATGCGGCCGGCGTGCCAGGTCGAGCGTCGTCACGCCGTCGGGCCCCGCGGCCAGCACGCGGCCGTACATCTCTTCGGCGGCCCGGCAGATTCGCTCAACATCGAACCCCATCGCTCCGTCCGGCCGGTAGGGCGCGAGGTAGGCCAGCGCCGTACGCAGGAGCCGTTCGCCGCCGATGTACTTCCCTCGCTGGAGGTGGACGAACGCCGCAGCCACCTGGATCAGACCCTTATAGAGGTCTCGAACGGGCCCCGTTTCGAGTTGCCAGACGTCCTCGAAGTGTTCGTGGCACTCGAAGAAACGCTCGCTGTTGAAGTCGTCGCAGCCGAGGCGGAAGTTCCCCGGCACCGTGATGGTCTTCTGGACGAGGCGCTTCTTCGGAGCAGGCGATGCCATCTGCCAAGCCTACCGCCCGTGAGCCCGCATGCACACAACCGCCCGGCGGGACACAATGCCTGAAGTCCCATTCGGAGCCCTCCATGTCGGATACCCACGATGCCCACGGCCATCACGACGACCCGAACAGCGCGCCGCTTCACACGGACGTGCGGCCCACGTTTTCGGGCGGCGCCGTGCTCTTCTGCTATGTCCTCGCCGCAATCACCCTCGTCGCCGGCGTGATCACTGGCCTCACTATCATCAACAACTAGACAGTCGGATATTTCTGTCCAACTTCACGTAAGCGTCCCGCCTTAAGGCGAGGGCGTGTGTATCATCCCCGAATGGACGCCCGCCCCGGCCCCTGTGCACTCCCCGGTTCACGCGCGCTCCTGCGTGCAACCAAGTACGACGGCACCGCCCACTGGATCCAGCCCTTCCAGGTGGTCTCGGATGACGGCAACCTCCTGATTGCTGCCTATCGCGCACGGACGCCGATCTATACGAGCCGCGGAGAGTTCCGCTCACCCTACGATTCGCTGGTCTACTTCTGGCGCGACCGCTGGTACAACGTGTTCCGGCTCTCGCGGCCGGGCTGCGGCCTGGCACTCTGGTACTGCAACATCACCACGCCGCCGTCCTTCGATGGCTCGCAGATCGGCTACATCGACCTCGACCTCGACGTCACCGTGCGCCCCAATGGGGGCATCGAACTGCTCGACCAGGACGAGTTCGACGCACATCAGACGAAGTACGGCTACCCCGAAGAAGTGATTGAGCGGGCCGAAACGGCCGCCCGGGACCTCATGGCCCTCGCCCGCCAGCGCGGCTACCCGTTCAGCGAAGGCTGATTTCCAGGGTTCATGTGATTGTCGCCTTTGGCCGGGCACAGGTACGCTGTCGGTTCAATGCCCGACACTCGAACCATCCAGGCACACCTCGCGGGCCTGATCGATCAGGCTGCACGCGCAGCCGTCGCCAACGGCGACCTGCCGGACGTCGCGCTGCCCGAACCCTCGATCGACCGGCCGAAGGACGCCGCGAACGGCGACTTCGCCTCAGCCCTGCCAATGCGGCTGGCGCGAGCGGCGATGAAGCCGCCGCTCGAAGTCGCCAGGGCGATCGCCAGCCACATCCCGGCTGATGCGACGATCGACCCGCCCGAAGTTGCGCCGCCAGGGTTCATCAACCTGCGCCTCTCGAACGCGTTCATCCAGGAGCAGGTCGAGCACGTGATTCGCGAAGGGGCCGCCTACGCGGACCTCGGACTCGGCAAGGGCAAGAAAGCCCAGGTCGAGTTCGTATCGGCCAACCCGACCGGACCACTGCACGTCGGCAACGGCCGCGGCGCCGCCATCGGCGACGCGCTCGCCGCCGTCCTCGGCGCTGCCGGGTACGAGGTCAGCCGCGAGTATTACGTCAACGATGCCGGCACGCAGGCCGACACGTTCACGGACACCCTGTATGCCCGCTACCAGCAACTCTTCGGAAGAAGCGTGGAAATCCCCAAGGATGGCTACCCCGGGGAGTACATGGTCGACCTTGCGAAGGCCCTCCGCGAGCGGGCGAGTGACGGCTACCTGCGACCCGAAGGCGAAGCCGCGCCGAAGGAGCTTGGCCCGGCAGGCATCGAACTGATGCTGCAGTCAATCCGCGCGGCGCTGGACTCGTTCGGCGTCCACTACGACACCTGGTACAGCGAGCGTTCGCTCTACGAGTCCGGCGGCGCATACGACACGGCGATGCGCATCCTCAGGGAGAAGGGCCTGCTGGCTGACCGCGAAGGCGCGCTCTGGTTCTCCTCGAGCGAACTGGGCGAGGACAAGGACAACGTGGTCGTCCGCAGCGACGGCCACCCGACCTACTACGCCAGCGACATCGCCTACCACTGGGATAAGTTCATTCGCCGTGGCTACGACCTCGTGGTCGATGTCTGGGGCGCGGACCACCACGGCCACGTCTCGCGCCTGAAGACGGCCACCGGGGCAGTCGGCGCGGACCCCGAGGCGTTGCACATCCTTCTCTATCAGCTGGTCTTCCTGAAGCGGAGCGGCGAGGCCGTCAAGCTCTCAAAGCGGGCTGGCGAACTGGTCACGCTCAGCGAACTCATCTCCGACGTCGGCGCGGATGCCGCGAAGTTCTTCTTCCTGCTCCGTTCGCCGGGCGCCCAGATGGACTTCGATCTCGACCTGGCCGTCAAGCAGTCGGCAGAGAATCCTGTGTTTTATGTGCAGTATGCCCATGCCCGGCTCTGCTCGATCCTCGAGCGCGCGCGCGAACAGGGCATCACGCCGGACGGCGGCGACGTTTCGCTCCTGACCCAACCCGCAGAGCTGGCCCTCGTCCGGGAGATGATGCGACTCACCGACGTCATCGAAGTGGTCGCATCCTCGCTCGAACCGCAGCAGTTGCCCCACTACGCCATGTCCCTTGCGAACGCGTTCCACGCATTCAATGACTCGTTCAAGCAGGCCAACGACCCCTCGCTCAAGGTCATCACGGAGGACACGGCGCTCTCCGCGGCGCGCCTGCGGCTTGTCCTGGCGGCCCGAATCGCGCTGGCCCGTGTACTCGGCCTCATGGGTATGTCCGCACCGGAACGGATGTAGTCAGCGCCGCAACGGGACGGCGATGCAACCATTCGCCGCGTCTCCGAAGAATGCGAAGCCCTCGGCCCCGAACTGACACGCATGGTGCGCAGCCAGCGCGCAAGCCACCGCATCGAGCCGGTCTTCGAGGTCCTTCGCCTCTTTCCCGGAGGTGACCGGTGGCGGCGCCGTAAGCGTTTCCTGTGGGTCGTCGAGCAGGCAGGGTAATTGTTCTGTCGCATGGTCCCGGAGCAGGCCCTGGTAGCGCGTCATCGGGACCAGCCGCTCAGCGAGCCGGCCGCGTTTGTAGTCGATTGCGCGTTCCGCGCCGAGAAGTGACACCGTGATTGCCCGAGGAAACACCTCAATCGCGTACCGGCCCGGATGTGGAAGCCCGTCGAGGTCCAGCGTCCAGCCTGCTTCGATGAGCAGGCTGCCGAGGGCCGGCCCTTCGGCGATGTTGTGCCGGGCGAGGAAGTCCGGGCGCGCAGCGTATGCGTAGACGCCCTGCTTCCCGAAAGCCCGGGCAAGCGAGCGTTCAGCATCCCGGTTGGCCTCGGCCAGCAACGGTGCATCGATGGCAGCGGTAACGTCGTCGCCCAGCCTCGCGAGCAACTCGGCGACGGCGGCAGCGCCCCCTTCGGGGATGCACTCGAGCCGCTCCAGCCGTGAGCGGCCGTCCTCCATGGTAACGATGCAGATGCCCGTTGGATTCCGCCCGCTCCACGAGAGGTCGATCCCGGCAAGGACCGTCACCACGCGCTCCCGCGGCATTGCTGGAGCGCCAGCCTTCCGGCCCGTAGCATCGCCGGGGTGAAGCTTCCCGATTCGATCCATGGCACGCCCGCCCGAACCATCGCCGAACGGTGCGCCGAAGCTGCCTGTGCGGTCATCCGCGAGGGATTTGGCAACGCCGCACTCGCCGGCGTCAAGGGGCGCGGCAACGTCGTCACCGAGACGGACCTCGCGACCGAACGGGCAACCATGGCGATCCTCCAGGGCGAGTTCCCTGGCCATGCCATCCTCAGCGAAGAATCGTCGGCGGAGACGCGCTCGAACGGCTGGATGTGGGTCATCGACCCGCTTGACGGCACCAAGAACTTCAGCCAGGCCATCCCGCATTTCGGCTACAACATCGCGCTCTGCTTCGAGGGCCGCCCCGTGCTCGGGCTGACCGCTCACCCGCTGCTCCACGACACCTATCTCGCTGTCGAAGGCGAAGGTTGCTTCCACAACGGCCGCCGGGTCACCGTCTCGAACGTGTCCGGCCTTGCCGGCGCCGTTGTAGCGCTGGACATGGGCTACGACGCCGAGCGCGGCGCGCGCCAACTCGAACTTGGACGCCACCTCTGGCCGGGAATGCAAAGCCTGCGTATCGCGGGCTCCGCCGCACTGGGCTTCGCCTACGTAGCGGCGGCGCGTTGGGATATCTACGTCCACTCCGACCTGCAACCCTGGGACATCGCGCCGGGCCTCCTCCTCGTGCGCGAAGCCGGCGGCGACGTCATCGACCGAACCGGCAAGCCGGCAACCCTCTTCTCGCGTGAAGCGGTTGCAGCGTCCCGCGACATCCTGGATGACTTCCTCAACCGGTCCGCAGGACTGCCCTGGGAATAGCCAGTTCCACCGGCCGTCGTGCTACCCTGCGACCGCCAGTCACCAGGGAGGGCGGCCATGACAGTCATCTACGACATCGCAAGCGACTATGTGGATCAAGTCGCAGCACTGGACCCGATCAGCGCCACCGGCATGGGCGTCCCCGGTCACGACGCCGAAGTGACCGACTTCTCGCCCGATGCCGCCGCGGCCCAGTCTGCGTTGCGCCGCGAAACCCTAGCGAGGCTCGCCGCGGCGCCTGTGACAGGGGACCGCGACCGCATCGCCCGCGAGGCCATGGAAGACGTCCTGAGCCTCCGCGAAGAGTTGCTGGAGGCGGGCGACCAGTACCGGCTCAGCGGCTTCCGCAACGCAGCGACGGTCATGCGCATGGCGTTCGACCTCATGCCACGCGCCACCGAAGCGGACTGGGCGAACATCAGCGCCCGCCTCGCGCTCGTTCCCCAGGGCGTCGCCAGTTACCGGGTGATGCTCGAAGAAGGCCTGCGCAAGGGCGCGGAAACCGCCCGCCGCCAGGTGGCCCAGGCCATCAAGCAGACGGAGACCTACGGCGGCGCCGGAGGGGTGGCATCGTACTTCGACACCCTTGTAGCCAGCTTCGATTCCGAAGCCATCCCGTCGCCGGCACTCAAAGGCGAGCTGGAAGCAGGCGCCGCCACGGCCGCGGCCGCCTATCGCGAATTCGCCACCTACCTCTCCGAGAAGTTCATGGACCGCGCCGTCGAACGCGACGGCGTCGGGCGCGACCTCTACCAGCTCTCTTCACGGGTCTACAACGGGGTCGAGTTGGACCTGGAAGAGACGTACCGCTGGGGCTGGGAGGAGCTCCACCGCATCGAAGCCGAGATGCGAGCGACTTGCGCGAAGATCCTGCCCGGCGCGTCCATCGAGGAGACGAAGTCGTTCCTCGAATCGGACCCGAACCGCGCCATCGACGGTGTCGACGAGTTTCGCCAGTGGATGCAGGACCTGCAGGACCGCACCATCTCCGAACTCGCGGACGTGCACTTCGAGATCCCGGAACCACTGCGCCGCATCGAAGCGATGATTGCGCCGCCCGGCGGTTCCCTCGCGATGTACTACACCGGCCCCAGCGAGGACTTCTCCCGGCCCGGCCGGACCTGGTACCCCACCGGGGGCAAGACCCGCTTCCCGCTCTGGGGCGAGGTCTCCATCGCCTACCACGAAGGCGTCCCGGGGCATCACTTCGAACGGGCGACAGCGAAGTACCTGTCGGCCGAACTCTCCCGCTTCCAGCGGCTCATGGGCGGCACCTCCGGCTACGTCGAAGGCTGGGCGCTCTACGCGGAGCGGCTGATGGGCGAACTGGGGTACCTCGAAGTCCCCGACTACTACCTCGGCATGCTCCGCGCCC
This sequence comes from Dehalococcoidia bacterium, assembly GCA_020853755.1. Lineage (GTDB taxonomy): Bacteria > Chloroflexota > Dehalococcoidia > Tepidiformales > Tepidiformaceae > Amarobacter. Next base: position 66,269 of record JADYYG010000026.1, read on the forward strand.
AGGCGATGCGCGCCGTCCGTGTGATCGTCGACATCGGCATGCACCTCGAACTGCCTATCCCGGCCGGCGAGACCTACCATCCCGGCGAGACGTGGAACGCGGACCTCGGGCAGCAATTTTGCCTCGAACGCTCGCAGTTCCCGCCGGACTTCATGCAGAGCGAGGTCATTCGCTACCTCGGCACTCCGGGCCAGGCGATTAGCTACAAGGTCGGCGAACGCTGCTGGCTCGAAGCTCGCGCGGCCTCGAAGGAACGCCAGGGAGACGCCTTCAGCCTGAAGGAGTGGCACACAGCGGCGCTCAACCTCGGCCCCATGGGGCTCGCCCAGATGCAACGGGAGCTCGCCCGCCTGTAGGCTTTTCCTGTGCTCATCGTCCTGCCTTCGGTCGTCTCCGGAATCGGTGTGTTGCTCGTCTTGCTCGGCATCACCGTCGACAACGACGTGGTCCGCAAACTCTCGCTGTCGGCCGGGGTCATCCTGCTCTGGCTGGACTTCTTCATCACGATGGCCATCTTTCGCCGGACGGTTCGCTCGATTGATTCGCGGCTCAAGCACATCGAAGAGCGCCTGCCGCGCGACTGACCTTCGTGCCGGGCTTCGACGCGGTACACTCCGCCGGTGAAAGCTGAAATCATCGCCATCGGCACCGAGATCCTGCTCGGCGAAATCATCGACACCAACAGCGCGTACATCGCTCAGCGCCTCCCGGAACTCGGCATCGACCTGTTCTACAAGTCCGTCGTGGGCGACAACATGGGGCGCATCGTCGAGACGTTCGAGCGGGCGTGGGGCCGGTCCGACGTTATCTTCTGCACCGGGGGACTCGGCCCGACCGACGATGACATGACGCGCGAGGGTATCGCCCGCGTCCTCGGTGAAGAGCCACACGTCGACCCGGCACTGGAAACGCGGCTGCGGGCGTGGTTCGACGGACGCGGCTACCCCATGCCCGAGTCGAACATCAAGCAGGCCTGGCTCATCCCCAGCGCTCGGGCCATCGACAACCCGCGCGGGACGGCGCCCGGCTGGTGGGTGGAACGGGACGGCCGGATCATCATCTGCATGCCGGGCGTGCCGCCCGAGATGGAACGGATGTGGCTGAAAGAGGTCCGGCCGGAACTCGAGAAGCGATCCACCAGTGAAGTCCTGGTCACGCGCACCATCAAGACCGTCGGTATCGGCGAGGGCACGGTCGATGAGATGGCGCGGCCGCTCTACGGCACACCCGGGATCGGTATCGGCACCTATGCCCGGGCCGACGGCGTGCACCTCCGCATCGGCGCGAAGGCTGCGACCCGCGAAGAAGCGTGGGCGAAGATTCGGCCAGTCGAGGAGGAGATGGAGCGCATCTTCGGCAGCGCCATCTGGGGCCGGGACGAGGACACCCTCGAGGGTTACATCGCGGACCAGATGCATGCGCGCAAAACCACGCTCGCTGTCATGGAGAGCTGCACCGGCGGGCTGCTGGCCAACACGTTGACCGACGTTCCCGGCGCGAGCGGGTACTTCGTTGGCGGGTATGTCACCTACGCGACGCAGCAGAAGATCGACCTTGGCGTGCCCGGCGATGTCATCACGGAGTACGGCGTGGTGAGCCCCGAAACGGCGCGCGCGATGGCCGAAGCTGCCCGGCGAACCTCCGGCGCCGACTTCGGCGTCGGGATTACGGGTGTCGCCGGCCCCGACCCGGAAGACGGCATCCCGCCGGGGACGGTGCACGTTGCTGTCGCGACGCCGGAGGGCGGGACGCACTCGCTCAGCATGACCATGAACCAGGGACGGCAAGCGGTGAAGCGCCGGGCGGTGACCACCGCGCTCCTGCTGCTTCGCCGCGCTCTCCTCGGCGAGGCGCGCTGAGGCAGCTTCGGCCACTCGCCGGCGGGTTCCTGTGCGGTAAACGGCCTGCTTGCGGCCGTCTGCTACGATGGAGGCAGAGAACCCGCACGGTGCGGAAACAGGAGAACCTACCCCTTGGCTTTTGCCGATAAGCAAATCGCTTGCCGCGACTGTGGCACGAACTTCGTGTTCACCGCAGGCGAGCAAGAGTTCTACGCGAACAAAGGCTTGATGAACGAGCCCACGCGCTGCCAGTCCTGCCGGTCGGCGCGGCGCACGAGCCAGAGCACACTCGAACAGAACGACGGTTATGTCCGCTACGGGAACTTCGCCAGCTTCGGCGGCAAGACCCCGCGCCAGATGCACCCGGCGTCCTGCGCAGACTGCGGCCAGATGACCGAAGTCCCGTTCGTCCCTCGCGGCGAGCGCCCGGTCTACTGCAGCAACTGCTACAGCAAGATCAAGCCGCGCGAGGAAATCCCCCAGTAGCACCGGGGGGCGATGTGCGGTGACCAGCACCCGGCGCCGCCAACTCTCGCGCATCTACCAGCGCACGTTCGAATCTGACGAAGACGCCCGGGCCGCCGTGAATGACGACCCGGGCGTTCTCGCGCATGCCCTCTTCCTCGAAGCGGTCAACAGCGACGATGTGACGAGCATCGAGACGGCCCGGAGCTACCTCGCGAGCCGGCTCGCGGAACTCGAACCGGTCGTCGCCCCAGCTGCGGACGGGGTCACGGAGCTGTTCGAAGGCCATCTCGACGCCTGGCGCGACGACCACCGCCATTCCCGCTTGCCGAAACCGCCCGTATCATCCGGTTAAGACCGGGGGTCGCCGATGCGCTTCATCGTCACAGTCTTCTCCGCACTCATCCTTGGCTTCCTGCTCTGGATGGGCCTTGCCGGCATCCTTTCGTACTGGGGAGTACATGCCGTGCCCACGGGCGCCGTGCCCGATTCGTGGAGGCACCCAGACAGCTGGTCCGAGTGGCGCGACATCGTCATCGTCTTCACGGCGGTGTTCTGGTTCATCGGCGGCATCCTCCTCTGCGCGCTCATGATCGCGGCCCTGGTCCTCGTCTTCCTGGCGCGCAAGGTGCTCAAGGAGAACGCCGCGCCAGCCCTCGATTCGCTCAAACTCTCCATCGATAACGTCCGCGGCACGGCTGAGTTCGCTGGCGAAACGGTGGCATCGCCCATCATCCGCGTGTACTCGGTGTTCAAGGGTGTTCGCACCGGAATCTCCGCCGTGACGAACCTGCCTGACCGTGTGAAGCGGCGGAAGCACAAGAAATGACCACGCCAGATCCCGAACCCCTCGCCCCGCAAGAACCGTCGCCCGAGCTGCTGGAAGCTGAGCCAGAAGAGAACTCTCTCGTCGGCTGGGCGAAGGCCATCGTCTACGGTATCGGCGACACGGCGAAGGACATGCTCGCCGAGGGTCGCCGCGGCGCCCGTGAGGCCATGGAGCAGGGCTGGGACCGTTTCGACGCGAAGACGAAGCACCGCCGCAAGTAGGGCAGGCCGCCTGTTATTCGCTAGCGGCGGCCTTTGCTAGCATGGATTTTCGTCCGGGGAGAGGTGCTGGAGTGGACGATCAGGCACGCCTGGAAAGCGTGTGTAGTGCAAGCTACCGTGGGTTCGAATCCCACCCTCTCCGCCACCCCATGGCATCCGAATGACCAGCCTCTTCCCAGCCCGCACATGGCTCCTCATGCTCAGCCTCGACGCGCTGGGGTTCGTCCTGCTCCTTCTCGGGATTATGTCGGGCGCGACGCTGCTCATCGTCGCCGGTGTCGCCCTGTTCGCATCGACCTCGGTGCTCATCACACTCATAGTGCTGCGCAACCGCAGCGGCACGGGTTAGCCATCCTCTTCCGACTGCTCCCAGCGGTTCAGCAGGTCATCGAGGTAGCGGCGCTGGTCAGGGCTGAACGGGGCGTCTGCGAGTAACCGCCGCAACTCGGGCACATTGCCGGCGTTCATTGCCTCGCCGAGCGCCGCCCGATGGGGCGTGTTCTCGAGCCGCTGGCTCTCCAGCCACTCGCGGATGGTCACCACGAACCACGGGCGGTCGGGCATCGCATGCCTCCTCTTCGCCACCGGACCGGCGAGCGCCGGCCCGGCGCCTCAGTGCATCACGCTCTTCCCCATCGGCGTGAGCCGATGGACCACGATCTTCGAGCGGTCGAGCAGTTCTCCCACCCGTGGGCTGATCGTGTTCTTCCACTCGTCGGATTCATAGACTGCAGCATAGAGCGCTTCGCGTTCGGCCTCGTCCTCGAACCGGCGAATCCACACGTACAGGTCGTCCTCCTGCTCGCCGGCGAAGCTGCCAGTCACCACCATCCCCTTCGCAATCTGGAACGGGATGACCACGTCTTCCATGTAGCGTGCGAGGTCGTCGCGCTTGCCGGGCCAGGCTCGATACTGCCGAAGTTCGAAGAACACGTGGTAACTCCAAAGACCGTTTGAGCGAACGATACGCGGAAGCGCGCAGTTCCGCGTGCCCCGGCTATGCGCTGGCGTCCTCAGTTTCGGCGGCTGCAGCGTTGAAGATGCCGCGAGCCATCAACGAGGCCTCGCTGCTCGCCCTGGCCCGAAGCACTTCGGAGCGGGCAGCCCGGACCTCCGGGTCTCCCGGCGCCGCGAGGAACGCGAACTCCGCGAGGTGGCATGCCAGGCGGAGGTCCCCGCTCGCGACCAGTTCGCGCGCCCGGGCAACCAGCCGGCTGGCCCCGCCACTGAGGGCTGCCAACTCGCTGGCAACCGAGGCTTCCGCCGCCGGCTTGAGGGTCGCCGGGTTGCCGTCGTACCAGCCGGCGTAGAGCCGCCACGTGTTCCGGACGATGAACTCGGGCTCGTCGTACAGCGGCCACAGGTACGGCCGTTCGAGGAGGTGTTGCGGCGCTTTCACGCTGTGGATGATCTCATCGAGGCGGACGCCCCGGTTCATCAGCTCGATCGTCTGGCTGACGAGCGACTCGAGCAGTTCAGCCGTCTCGGTCAGCGCCTGCTGGATGCGCGCGTTCCCGAAGATCGGTGACCCGTGGCTGGGAATGAATACCTCCGCGCCGTGCGCGGCCATCGCACGGAGAGCCTGCGCCCACTCGGCCGGGTAGCGCTGCGCCTTCTGCGGGTTCCCGGCGTTGGGGCACCGCCAGATGAAGAAGTCTCCTGCGCAGATCGTCTTCTGGGAGGGGATCCAGACCCAGGTGTGGTCGTCCGTCTCGCCTTTGCCGTGGCGCAGTTCGAAGCGCACGCCACCCTGTTCGAACACGTGGTAATCGCGGTACGTCTCGTCCGGCAGGCGCGGGCTGGCGAAGTTCGCGACCATCTGCGGAGGCGCGACAGGCCGGGAGAGGAACTGGCGGGCATTGATCGTGGCGTTGTAGCCAGCCGTCTGGGCGTACCGCGCCATCCGCGGGGGCAGGTTCTCGTGGGCAATCACGTGCGGCCGCGGGTGGCCCCTTCGCTCCGCATCGGCATCGTACGAAGGCATGCCGCCCACGTGGTCGAAGTGCCCATGCGTGTACACCACATTCCGCACCGGGCTTTCGTCCCACGTGCGCATGGCGGCGACGACGGCCTCGCCGTGGTTGCGCCCACTCGTGTCGATAACCACGAGGCCATCCCCGGTCTGGACGCCAATCGAGAGCCCGAAGCCGCTCACGAGCGCGATCCCCGGGACCACCTCGTGTATCTCGCCGGGCCGGATGAACGGCTCCACCACCACAACCTTGTCGCCGTTCCAGGCGCGTTCCGATGTCTCGCGAATCGATTCCATGGGTAACTCCTGCGGCAGCAAAATGGGCTGCCCTGCGTGGGCAGCCCATTCTATCTTCAGTGCGGGCGGCGCCGCCTATTGGCCTCCGCCGACCGTCACCGGCACGCGCACCTGGTCCTTCTGCTGGACGATCGGAGCGGCGCGATTCGCGGCCGGCATCATCTTCGGAGACCACTTGTCTTCGAACTCGCTCCACTTGTCGCGCAGGTGCGGCGCTACCCGTTCGGCGAACATCTGCGTGTTGTACATCGCCACATCGCGCGGCATCGAGCCCATCTGGAGCAGCAACATCAGGTGGCCGACTCGCAGGTTGTCCGAAAGCTCGTTGAGCTTCGCGATGACCTTGTCCGGCGGACCGGCGACGACGTACCCCTGCTCGACGAGGCCCTCCCATGTGAGTCGCGCCTTTGCGTTCTGCTGGGCCTGTTCGAACTGGCTCTTGATGCCGGCCTTCACCGTCCGCAGCGTGCGGTAGCCCGGGGCATCGGCGAAGCCAGGGTAGACGTGCAGGCAGCGGTTGTAGAAGTAGTCGATATGCGGCCAATAGAGTTCCTTGGCTTCGGCCTCGGTTTCAGCCACACACACGGTCTGGGCGAAGCCGGCGTGGTACGGGTTCGGCTCGATGCCCTTGTCGGTCATGCGCTTCCAGAAGCCGTCCATGATGGTCTGCGCGCGCTTGTACCCGGAGTACGAGAGGTAGGAGTACAGGTACCCCATATCGGCGCACCACTCCCACGTCTCGATCGACCCGCCGCCGGGGATCCAGATCGGCGGATTCGGCTGCTGCAGCGGGCGCGGCCACGGGTTCAGGTCGCGCACCTGGTTGTACTTGCCGTTGAAGTGGCTGACACCCTTGTCGTGCCAGGCCTGCATGATCAGGTCATGGGCTTCGTAGTAGCGGTCGCGGAGTTGCGCGCCGGGCACGCCATAGGCGTAGTTGGTGTCCATGCTCGTGCCGACCGGGAAGCCTGCGACGAGCCGCCCGCCCGAGAGGATGTCGAGCATCGCGAACTCTTCGGCCACACGCAGCGGCGGGTTGTAAAGGGCGATGCTGTTCCCCATCACGACGATTGCCGCGTTCTTGGTCCGCCGGGTAAGCGTTGCCGCCATCAGGTTCGGGCTCGGCATGAGGCCGTAGGCGTTCGAGTGATGCTCGTTCACGCAGATGCCGTCGAAGCCCATCGTCTCGGCGAACTCGAGTTCGTCGAGGTACTCGTTGTAGACGGTGTTGCAGCGCTCGGCGTCGAACAGCTTGTAGTCGACATCGACCCAGACCGAACGATGCTTCTTCTGGAAGTCGTCCGGGAGGTCCGGCCACGGCATGAGATGGAACCAGTGGAATTTCATCGATGAGCCCCCGAGTGGTCCGCAAGCCGGGGATGATGACATCGGCGCCCCGGTTTGCAGTTATCGGGAGTATAGACCAAACGATGCTGGTTGATTGCGAACCGTGCTCCCCTGCCGCAGGCACTGACCGCGGTGAAGGTTGTCCGGTAGGATGGGGCCCGGTGGAGCATTTTTCGCTCTTAACGTCCATTGCAATCGCCCTCGGACTCGCCCTTGGCGGCGGCGTTGCCGCCCGCCTGGCCGGGCTGTCGCCAATCGTGGGCTACCTTGGCGCGGGCGTGATTATCTCGCCCTTCACCCCCGGCTACGATGCTGACCTGAACGCGCTCCGGGAGCTGGCCGAATTGGGAGTGATCTTCCTGATGTTCGGTGTCGGCCTCCACTTCAACGTCCGGGATCTGCTCCGCGTGAAGAACATCGCCATCCCCGGCGCCATCATCCAGGTGGCTCTGGCCACGGGGTTGGGCTACACCATCGGGTCGGCCTTCGGCATGCCGTGGCGCGAAGCACTCGTCCTCGGACTCGCGACAAGCATCGCCAGCACCGTCGTCCTCATCCGCTCGCTCGAAGAACGCGGACTCATGTCGACGGTGCACGCCCGCGTTGTCATCGGTTGGCTTATCGCCCAGGACATCCTCACCGTCCTCATCCTCGCTATCCTTCCGACGCTGGAACCGGGGAACTCTGGGAGCCTCGCGACTGGGATCGCGATCGCGATCGGCAAGGCGGCCATCTTCGTCGCTCTCATGCTCGGGATTGGCGCCCGCGTGGTGCCCCCGCTGCTTTCCATCATCGCCCGAACAGGCAGCCGTGAACTCTTCATTCTCGCCTTTGTCGTCGGGGCGCTCGGCATCGCCACAGGCGCTGCGGCCTTCGGCCTGTCTGTAGCGCTCGGCGCATTCGTTGCCGGGATCGTCGTCTCAGAAACCGAGACGAGCCACCAGGTAGCCGCCGACGTCGTCCCCCTGCGCGACGCGTTTGCAGTGTTATTCTTCGTGTCGGTCGGGATGCTGCTCGACCCGGCGACGGTGCTCGAACACCTCGACCTGTACCTCGCAGTCGTCCTCGCAGTCCTCTTCGGGAACGCAGCCATCGCATTCTTCACTGCCGCTGCATTCCCGTACTCCGGCCGAACTGCACTGGTGGTCGGCGCGGGCCTCGCCCAGCTCGGCGAGTTCTCGTTCATCATCGCCGACCAGGGCCTCAGGCATGACCTCATCTCGGTCGTGACCTACAACGTCGTCCTCGCCGCGGCGGTCACCTCAATCTGCCTGAACCCGCTGGCGTTCGCGTCGATCGCCCCGATTGAAGCCGCCCTCTCACGAGTCAAACTGCTCTGGCGGTGGATCAATCGCCAGAAAGAGGCCCCGCAAGTGCCGCTCCCGCGGGCAGGGCATATCGTCATCATCGGCTACGGACGCGTGGGCGAACTTGTCGGGCACGCACTCCTGCAACTGGGCGAACCGTTCGTTGTCATCGAAGCTGACCTCGACCATGTCCGACGGCTTTCGGGCGCAGGCCTGCCCGCAGTGTGGGGCGACGCGGGCCGGCACGAGGTGCTCGACCGCGCGAATATTCCGACGGCACGCGCGGTTGTTATCGCTGTGCCCGACGAGAGTACAGCGCTGGTCGCGACCGCGAGCGCGCGGTCACGCAACCCTGCCGTACCCATCCTCGTCCGTGCCCGCACCGGCGGCGAAATCGATACGTTCCGCACGCTCGGCGCAAACGAAGTCGTGGTCCCGGCCTTTGAGGGCGGCCTCGAACTGATGCGCCAGGCGCTCATCGCCATGGGCCACGACCCCGAGGAGTCGCTCCACCTGAGCCACGCCGTGCGCGACATCCATTATCAGGCAGGCGCGCACACCTAACGCCGCGGGTCGACGAGCACCTTCACTTCTTCATTTGGCGAAAGCAGCCGTTCGAACGCTGCCGGGGTCTCAGCGCCCGGCACGATGGACGTGACGACAGGGTTCGATTGGAGCGAGCCTCGTTCGAGCATTGCGATTGTCGTTTCGTAGTCGGCGCGGCTGTAGGCGAAGGCGGCACGGACAGTCACCCGCTTCGTCACCCAGACGGAGGGCCGGACTGGCGCGGCATCGAACGACACGCCGACCATCATCACACGGCCGCCTGGCCGTACAACATCGACCGCCTGCTGCAGCGTGGCCGGCACACCGGCGGCATCGAAGACGACATCGGGCGGGCCTCCCAGGGCATCCGCAAAGGCGCCCGGCACATCAGCCACGGCGCGCGGATGGAAAACGGTATCGGCGCCGAGGGCCCGCGCGAGTTCTGCGCGCCGTTGGGATGGCTCGGCGACCGCGACGCGCCGCGCGCCTGCAGCAATTGCGCATTGGAGCGTGAACAGGCCAATGGGCCCGGCGCCGAGCACGGCCACACGATCGCCGATCTGCTGACCGGAAAGACGGACGGCGTGGACGCCAACCGCCGCGGGCTCGACGCAGGCTGCCTGTTGTTCGTCGAGCCCGTCTGGCACGCGCATGAGCCGTGCTGCGCCTATCCGGGCAAACGGGGCATAACCTCCCGAACCGAGTGACGCGCCGCCCGCCGGGGGCGTCCCGGCCCGGGCCGCATCGAGGCGGTAGTGCTGGTAGCAAAGGTCGTACTCACCGCGGACGCAGAACGGGCAGTTCATGCACGGCTTCATCGGGGCGCCGACTACCCGGTCGCCGGGTTCCCAGCCGGTCACTCCCCTGCCCAGTTCGACGATCACCCCGCCGAATTCGTGGCCCATGACGATGCCGCCCCCCGCCATTTCGCTGTCGTACAGGTGCAGGTCAGAGCCGCAAATCCCGCAGAATCCGACTTCGACGACGACTTCCTGGTCGCCGGGCGCCGGATCCGGTACGTCTTCGACAGTCATGTTCCTGCGGCCATGGAGGACTGGCGCCTTCATTGCGAACTCCTTCCCGGGGCCACGAGCACCTTCACGTCATCACTTCCAGGCAGGCCGAGCGTCCGGCTTACGTCATCGACCTCTTCGAGCGCGATAATCCGCGTGACCATGGCTTCGGGCCGGATCTTCCCTGCGGCGATGAGGTCCAGCGCCGTGCGGAAGAGGTCCATCCCGCCGAGGGATGCCTTCACTTCGCACTCTTTCGCCACCATCGTCAGCGGCGAGACCTCATCGATGTCCATGTTCACGCCGGGAAGGACAACCTGCCCGCCGGGCCGCACCCACTCCATCGCCTTCTGCAGCGTTCCCCTGGCCCCTGCACATTCGAACACGACGTCGGGCCCGCCCATTGGGCAATTCGCCATGAAAAAGGCGGCCGCGTCAGCCTGACCAGGGTCGAACGCAGCCGTTGCACCAAGGCGGAGCGCCATCTCGCGGCGGCCGGCGGAGGTTTCGAACACCCAGCAGTTCCGGGGGTTCATAAGCAGGACCGCCTGGAGCACCAGCAAGCCAATCGGGCCGGCCCCGATAATCGCCACGTCGTCGCCAGTCCGAACCCGGCTGGTCCGTGCCGCGTAGAGGCCGACCATGGCGGGCTCGTTCAGCGAGGCGGCCTCATCAGTCAGTGCTTCCGGAACCCGTTCGAGGGCTGATTCGTGCGTCAGCAGGTGTTCCGCGTAGCCTCCGCTGAGGCCGGTATAACCGAAGACCTGGAGGCCCTTTTCGCATGACCGGAAGCGGCCTTCGCGGCAAGCGCCGCAGCTGTCACAGGGGACTGCGGAGAGCGTGGTAACGCGGTCGCCAACGGCGAACCCGGTGACATCGTCGCCTATGGCGGTTACCTGGCCGACGATTTCGTGCCCGAGGACCGAACCATCGGCCAGCGCGCCGGCGCGCAACAGATGCAGGTCTGAGCCGCAGATCCCGCAGTAGGTAACGCGGATGGCAACTTGCCGGCCAGCCGGAACCGGATCCGGCCGGTCCTCCACAACGAACCGCGAACCCTCGCGGAGCACAGCAGCCTTCACCAGTCTCCCTCCTCCGAGCCAAGCGGCCCGAATCTACGTGGCAGCCGGAGCCCCCGTCAAACGGTGGCCCACGTAGTCCGGCCTTCGGACCGGGCACGACCGAACGGGGCACGAGGGGCCCACCATCTTCGTGCCGAGGCAGGCGGCGTGACGCCCCGCCACGCCAGCCCCCAGGCCGCCCCGGATGGCCACCGTTCTTTCTGGACTGTTTCATTTCCGGGGCGCTACGCTCGAACGAGCGATCGAAACGTCCGATCGGACGCCAAACGCTAGGCCCATGGGACGGCACTCCTAGCCATTGAGTTCGGCACGATGACCAAGTGACCCAGCAGCGCCCCGTGCGAGTTCTGACCAGCGATGCCGCACTGGCCGAGCAACTGTGCGCCCGCCTCGGGGACACTCTGGGCCGCGCCGTGACCGTCCTCGACGCCGCAAGCCAAACGCTCGCCCGCGAGGTGGTCGTGACCACCACATCCGCCTGTTCACCGGACGAATGCGCGGGCCTGGCCCAGTCCGGAGTTTCGGTGGTCGTGCTGGCCGCACTTCCCAGTAACTTCCAGGAACAGAACTATCGCTCCGCAGGCGCCGCCGACTACCTGCCGATGACCCTCGACATCGGCCCTCTGGCTGACGCAGTCCTCAGTCTCGCCTGAGGCCGGGCCGGACGCACTGCCGGATTGAGGATCGCGCCGGGGCGCTGTAGCGTTGCGGGCTGTGAGCGCCCTGCCCGTCGCGGTCGTTGCCATTCCGATCCCGGCGGAGGTGGCCGCGCGCCTCGACGCCGTCTGTTCGGCTCACTACGTGACTCCCGGCGAGGTTGCACACCATCTCGCCAAGGCCGAAGGTCTGCTTTGCCCGGCGCCATTCCCGGTTACGAATCAACTCCTCGACGCTGCGCCGCACCTGCGCGTCGTCTCCAACTTCGGCGTCGGCTTCAACAACGTCGACCTCGCCGAAATGGAACGCCGCAACATCGCAGTCTGCAACACGCCCGGTGTCCTGACCGGCGCAGTGGCCGACCTCACCATCGGGATGCTGCTGATGGCCTCGCGCCAGTTGGTTCGCAGCGCCGCGTATGTCAGCGGCGGTGCATGGTCCTCCGGCCAGCCAGCGCCGCCGCTCGGCTTCGACCTGGCGGGCAAGCTGCTGGGGCTGGTTGGCTTTGGGCGCATTGGCCGGGCCGTTGCCGAACGAGCGCGAGCCTTCGGGCTTCGCATCGCGTATCACGACACCTTCGAAAGCGCAGGGCCGGGCTTCGAAGACTGCACGTGGCTACCCCTCGGTGGACTGTTGCAGGCAGCAGACTTCGTTTCACTGCATACCAACCTCACCCCGGAAACACACCACCTCATCGGCAACGACGAGCTTGCATTGATGCGCCCGGGAGCCTGGCTCCTCAACACGTCGCGCGGGCCAGTTATCGACCAGGCGGCGCTGGTCGAGGCGCTCAAGAACGGACAGATTGCCGGGGCCGTGCTCGACGTCCTCGAGACCGAACCGCCACCACCCGGCGATCCCATCCTTTCGCTGCCGAACGCAATCCTCCTGCCGCACATTGGTTCGGCGACAGTGGAAACGCGGGCGGCTATGCTCGACCTCGCGGTGAGGAACCTGGCCGCCGTCCTGTCCGGTCAGCCCCCACCCGAATGCGTGAACCCGGGCGTGCTCAGCCACGCCCTCCAGCGGCGATAACTCCCCGGAGGAACTCATGCGCAGCAACACCGTCAAAGCAAAATGGGCAAGCGGCGAGGTCACCTTCGGCGCGTGGCTCTCCATCCCTTCGTCATTTTCCGCTGAGATCATGGCGCACCAGGGCTTCGACTGGGTGTGCATCGATATGCAGCACGGCGTCATCGACTACCAGGTGGCCGTCACTATGCTCCAGGCCATCAGTTCGACGCCGACCATCCCGTTCGCACGCGTGCCTTGGAACGAGCCCGGGATCATCGGCAAGGCGCTCGATGCCGGGGCGATGGGAGTCATCATCCCGATGGTCAACAGCGTGGAGGAAGCCGAGCGCGCCGTCGCGGCCTGCCGTTACTACCCGCTGGGCGCGCGCAGCTTCGGCCCCACCCGAGCGACCTACTACGCCGGGCCCGACTACTTCGTCGGCGCGAACACCGAGATCGCATGCATCCCGATGATCGAGACCCGCCAGGCCGTGGAGCGCCTCGACGACATCCTCAAGGTCCCCGGCATCGACGCCGTCTACGTCGGACCGGCCGACCTCAGCATCACCCTCGGGTTGCCGCCCGGCATGGCCAACGGCGGGGCGTTCGAAGACGCGCGTTTGCTCATTTCGCGGAAGTGCGCCGAAAACGGCGTGATCGCCGGCATCCACGCGAACTCGAGCCTTGCCGAGAAACATGCTTCGGCTGGCTACCGGATGATCACCATCAGCGGCGACGCGGTGGCGCTCCCGCTCCAGGCGCAGTCAGATCTGAAGACGGCCCGCGGTTCAGCCTCGGGCCCGAAGGCGGTCTACGGCTAGCCAGCGATCGGCGCGGGCGCTTCGAGGCCGCACTCGCCAGCGAGCGTCCGCAGTTGCTCCACAGTTTCCATCTCCAGCGGGATGCCGTGTTGCAGGCGTTCATTGCGAGCGCGCGCTTCGAGGTCGCCCGGCACCAGGACCTCCGCAACCCCGGGACGGGGCCGAAGTCCGCGAAGGTGGTCAACCATTCGCCGCATGTCCGCTTTGAAGCCGGACACGTCCCGGAACGCATCGATGCGCCACGCAGCGAACCACTGCCCCTGCATCCTCGTCCCTTCGAAAATCGCACTCCCCATGCCCGGCAGCACCCCGGTGAGGATATCGACCATGAGTCCGAGTCCGTACCCCTTGTGGGAACTCATCTCCGGGTAGGACCCAAGCGGCTGTAGCGCCCCGCCACTGCGCAAGATCGAGGGGTTATCACTGTCGTTACCGCCAGCATCGACTGCCCACCCCGGCGGGATGCCCTTACCCTGGCGCAGCGCGATTTCCAGCTTGCCGCCGGCGACCGCTGTCGTGGCGATGTCGAGCAGGAACGGGTGGCTGCCCTCCACCGGCGCGCCGAAGGCGATCGGATTCGTCCCGAAGGCCCGATCGAGGCTGCCGCTCGCGACGGCCAACGGTGGGACGTTGCACATGGCCATCCCGATCATGTCCCGCTCGGCGGCCATTCGTGCGTAGTAGCCCGCGGCCCCGAAGTGCCGCCCGTTCGTCAGCGCAACCATCCCGATGCCGGTGGCTTCAGCCTTCGCGATAGTGGCGTCCATCGCCTTCGCCGCATTCAACCCACCGAACCCGCCGTCGCCGTCCCACGTGGCGGCCACCGGGCTGTCGCGAAGGACGCGAACCCTCGCCGTCGGGTTAATCACACCGCGGCGGAAGCCCGGCACGTATCCCGGGTGCCATGCGAGGTGCGCGATCCCGTGGGATTCGATGCCTGAAAGATCCGCATCGAGCAGCACTTCGGCGCCGCGGGCGGCGTCATCGCCGGTCATCCCGAGCGCCTCCAGCACCGAGGCGGTGAACGTCAACAGGTCCGGGTGGCGAAAGCGAGGTCGCGTGTCTTCCATCGCGGCACATCATGAACGAACGGCCGCGCCTCTGCGAGGTCCCCTGTTGCGCCAGCCGATCCCCCTCTTTTGGGCACGAACCGGCTACGCTGAACGTGTGTGTGGAAGGTTCACCCTCACAAAGTCCGAGCGCGCCGAACTCGAGGACGAGATGGGCCTTGCCCGCGGTTCGCTCAGCCCCGGCTACCAGGCGCGCTTCAACATCGCCCCGACCGATGAGCACTTCATCGTCCGCCAGCGCCTCGAAGAACGGGAGGCGGTCCCGGCGAAGTGGGGCCTCGTAAACCACTGGGTGCAGCCGGGGACACGACCGGCGCCCCAGATCAACGCCCGCTCCGAAGGGATCGACCGGCGGCCCGCCTTCCGCGACGCCTTCGCGAGCCGCCGCTGCCTGGTTCCCGCCGACGGGTTCTTCGAGTGGGTTGGCGAGAAGTCGGCGCGGAAGCCGATCTGGTTCCACCGGCCGGGGCGCGAAGCCTTCTGGTTCGCGGGCCTCTACGAATCCTGGAACCCCACGCCCGACACGCGCCAGCGAACGTTCACCATCATCACCACGACCGCCAACTCGCTGGTCGCACCGGTCCACGACCGGATGCCGGTGATTCTCTCTGAAAACGCCGCTGAGGAGTGGCTGAATCCCAACGGCGAGCCAGCCCGGCTCCTCGCGCTGCTTCAGCCGGCGCCTGACTCACTTCTCATCGCGCGCGAAGTCTCCACGCTGGCGAACAGCGTGAAGAACGACTCACCAGCGATCCTTGAGCCTGCCGAACCGCCACCACAGCAACTCTCGTTCGAACCCTGAGCGACCTCAGTTGTCCCGGACGAGGATGTGAACGAGGCAGACTGGCCCAATCCCCACCATATGCGCGAGGCCAACACGCGCGTTGGGCTGCTGGCGAACACCGGCCTCCCCGCGCAGCTGGCGCACGACTTCCGCCACCTGGCCGGTCCCTGTCGGACCGAGAGGGTGCCCCATCGCGATGAGTCCGCCTGAGGGACTCACGGCATGGCGGCCGCCGATGTCGTAGTCGCCCCGTTCGAGCGCGGCGGCCGCTTCGCCCTGTTCGCACAGTCCCATCGCCTCAACGTACAGGAGCTCCTCGATCGTGAATGCGTCGTGCACCTCGAGGACGTCGAGTTCTTTCGGCGCAATCCCAGACTGTTCGAAAGCCTCGAAGGTCGTCTTCCGCGTGAGGGCGACGTCATAGTTCTCCCGGCCGAAGATCTCTTCGGAGCGGGAGGCAGACGCGGCAATGCGGATGGCCCGCCGCCGATCGATACCGTGGCGGCGCATACCTTCTTCGGACATGACGATGACGGCCGCTGCGCCTTCGCCGACCGGCGTGCATTGCAGTCGCGTGAGCACCCCGGAAATACGTGGCGGCGCCATCACCTCTTCGAGCGTCCGCTCCTGCTGGCGCTGGGCGTAGGGATTGTGCGCGCCGTTGCGATGGTTCTTTACCGCCACCTTGGCGATCTGTTCCGGCGTCGCGCCCGACTCCTGCATGTACTTTTCCGTGAGCATGGCGAAGTGGGTGAACGGCGCGGCGAGACTGTCAGCCAGCCCACGAACGCGCGCCTTCGCCGGGCCTGTCCGCCACTGGTCGACCGTGTCGACGCCCATCGCCAGCGAAACGTCGGTGAACCCTGCGGCCACTTCCATCGCAGCCTGCCGGACGGCCGTAGACCCCGAGGCCGAGGCATTTTCGACCTGCGCGAACGGGATGCCCGTCATCCCGAGGTAGCGCAGCATGCCGGCCCCTGCCGCCATGCCGACAAGAGCGTTGCCGATGTATGCGCTTTCGACGTCGGGCCAGGTGATGCCTGCGTCGGCAAGCGCTTCTCGCACTGCCCTCAGGCCAAGCGTCACGTAGGTCGTGTCAGAGCGGTTCTGGTAGGGGTGAAGACCGATGCCAACAACGTAGACCGGACGCATATCGGCGAGCGTCTTCATGCGTTCACCTCCGTTGCCGCCACGAATTCGAGCCTCTGCTGGCCCTCATCCTCGACCACACGTGCACGCACACGGTCGCCAATCGCGGGTTCGTGCCCATCGCCAAGGAGCGCCCGGACGATGGGCCCATCAGAGCCGATTTCGATTTCGCCCAGCGTGAACGGGACCGGGTGCCGGTCGTGCCGGTGGACGACAGCGAAGGTAAGGAGCGTACCCTCAGCTGGCAGCTCTGATATCCCAAGCTCATCGCCAAATGCGCCGCAGCTGGTGCAGCCGTACGCCTGAGCGGGGAACATCGTTCGCCCACAGCGGGAGCAGTGCGTGCAACGCAGCACCGGCACGCCCCCCGTTAACGACCAGGTTGGCTGTTCATCGCCCAAGGTTGACCTCGCGGGTTATGTTTCAGGAAATCGCAGAGATGCCGGTCAGACGGCGGCCGACGACAAGCTTTTGTATCTCAGTAGTTCCATCGGGGATGGTAAGCGAACGGGCGTCACGGAAATACCGCTCAATTGGATACCCCTCCATCAACCCCAGCGCACCGTGGAGTTCGATGGCCCGCGATGTGACCCGAATCGCCATTTCTGTGGCGAAACCTTTCGCCATCGCCGCCTGCCAGGTCGAATCCTCCCCCTTGTCCTGCAGGTCCATCGCGCGGTAGGCGAGGAACCGGGCCGAGTCCGTCTCGACCACCATGTCGTACAACATCTCCTGCACGAGCTGGAAGCTCGCAATGGGTTTGCCGAACTGGTGCCGCTCCTTCACGTAGCGGATGGAGTCATCGATCGCAGCCTGCGCGATACCCACCGCCATCACGGCGAGGAGCGTGCGCGGCTGCTGGAAGTTCCACACACGCGCACTCGCGGCGCCAGAGCTCTCCTCGCGCATCTGGCGCATGTTCTGGCGCGGCACGCGAACGTCTTCGAACCGCAGCTCGCCGTTGGGCCACGCCCGCAACCCGAGGAGATTGTTGTTCCGCACCACCTCCCACGGCGACGACTCTTTCCGCAGGTGGAGGCTCCGGATTCCTTCACGTCCCGAACCGGGATTGACGGTCACCATCAGGTTCATGTGATCCGCAATCGGCCCGCACGAGATCCACGTCTTCGTGCCATTCACCACCCAGTAATCGCCGTCCTCGACCGCCCGCGTCGAGAGGTACGAGGAACTCGAACCCGCCTCGGGCTCGGTGATCGCGCCGCAGCCGATGCTTTCGCCCGCCTTGATCCGTTCGCATACCTCGCGCCTGTCGGCTTCAGCCAGGCCTGTGGGCGGGTTCCCGGCAATCCAGAGCATGCCGCAGAGCCCGGCCCACACATTCGAAAGCTCCTCGTTGATAACGCCATAGGTCTTGGCATCGAGGTTCGACCCGCCGCACTCCTCACCCAACCGCCCGTTGTAAAACCCGAACGGCATCAACTGCTTGATAAAGCTGAGCGCTTCGGGCCGGGTCAGCGGACCTCGCCGCTCGTACTCATTGACCTGCGGCGCGATCTCCTTATCGGCATAGGCGCGCACCGCTTCCTTCAGCAGCCGCTGTTCCTCAGTCAGGTCGAAATCCATCGTTCACCCTCCTCAAGAGACCAGTGCAAGGACTGAGCGGCAATCCTGACGGATGGTGAGACCGGAGGGGGAGGGCTGTCAAAGAGAGTGCGAGCGAGAGATGGCGTGGGCCGGAGGCGGCACACCGCAACTACCATCTCGCAGACCGCGGTCATCAGGGGTTATGCCAAGATCGGCCCATGGCTCAGCCGAGAATCGGGAGTCCCGCGGAAGGTGGTACCCCCGGCAGGAATCGAACCTGCGCACATGGTTTAGGAAACCACTGCTCTATCCGCTGAGCTACGGGGGCGGGCGTCCGGGCTGGCGCGCACGGTTGTGGGGTTCCCGGGGAGTTTACCAGACCATCTGGCCACGCCATCCCAGGGAAGCGGTTAGTCACTGGTCTCCCTGGGGAATGGACGCCCAACATGGTAGAACCCCTCGCATGAGCGTAGGCTGTTAACCGCACTTCATTGCGTTTTCTTGCGAGATCCATGGCGCACGAGGATGTACACCCAAGTTGCTTTCGGCCGGCTGAGTTCCGTAGGAGGAGGCAGTTCATGAATGTGTCGACTGAGGCCCTGCGAGACATGCATCTCCGGATGGTTCGCATCCGGACCTTCGAGGAAGAGGCCGGCAAGCTCATGGAATCGGGCAGGGTGCCGGGGTCCCTCCACCTCTACGTCGGCGAGGAGGCGGTGGCCGCCGGAGTCATGGCCCATCTCCGGGATTCCGACCAGATAACGAGCACACACCGTGGCCATGGCCACCTCGTGGCGAAGGGCGGGGACTTCAAACAGATGTATGCCGAACTCTTCGGGCGTTCGACCGGGTACTGCAAAGGCAAGGGCGGCAGCATGCATATCTCGGACCTTGACCTGGGCATGCTCGGGGCCAACGGCATCGTCGGCGCCGGTCCGCCAATCGCCATTGGCGCCGCGTTTTCGAACCAGTACCGCAAGACCGACAACGTGACGGTCTGCTTCTTCGGCGACGGCGCCAGCAACGAGGGCACCTTCCACGAAGCCGCGAACATGGCGGCCGTCTTCAAGCTGCCGGTCGTGTTTGTTTGCGAGAACAACGGCTTCGGCGAATTCACGCGCCAGGAACGGCACCAGGCCATCCAGGACGTCGCCGACCGCGCGTCGGGCTATGGCATGCCGGGCGTCGTGGTCGACGGCATGGACGTCATGGCGGTGTACGAAGCGGCGGGTGAGGCGATCATGCGCGCGCGTCGAGGTGGGGGGCCGTCCCTTCTCGAGTGCAAGACCTACCGCTTCTACGACCACGTGGGCATTCGCGGACTCGGCGTCGCGTACCGGGATGACAGCGAGGTGCTCGAATGGCGCAAACGCGACCCCATCACGATGTTCGAACGGAAACTCGACGAAGAAGGACTGCTCTCTGCAGGCGAGGCGGCCGGCATCCACGAAACCGCACTCGCGGAGGTCAGGGAAGCGATTGCGTTCGCCGAGGCGAGCCCGTTCCCGGACGCGAGCGCACTCCTCGAAGACGTCTACACGGCGACAGACTGAGAGGCTGACATGACTACGGTAGAAGCGAAACCCACGCGCCAACTCTCCTACGTTGCGGCAGTTTCGGAGGCGTTCGCGCAACTCATGCGCGAGGACCCGGATATCTTCCTTGCGGGCGAGGATGTCGCCCTTGGCGGGAGCGTCTTCGGGGTCAGCCGCGGGCTGCTCAAGGAGTTCGGGCCGGAGCGCGTCATCGATACCCCGATCTCGGAATCCGGCATTATCGGCCTTGGCCTGGGCGCGGCGGCCACCGGGCTTCGGCCCATCGTCGACATCATGTTCATGGACTTCATGGGCGTCTGCATGGACGAAATCGTCAACCAGGTCGCGAAGATGAAGTACATGTTCGGGGGCAAGGCGAAGCTGCCGCTCACCATTCACACCATGGCCGGCGGCGGAGGGAGTATGGCCGCGCAGCACAGCCAGAGCCTTGAGGCCTGGTTCTGCCATGTTCCCGGCCTGAAAGTCGTGATGCCCTCCGGACCTTACGAAGCCAAGGGCCTGATGGTGGCCGCGGTCCGGGACGACAACCCGGTGATCGTTATCAACAACAAGGTCTCGCTCAGGATGCAGGCGGACGTTCCCGAGGAGCTGTACGAAATCGAACTTGGCCGCGCCCACGTCGTTCGCCCGGGTACGAACTTCACCATCGTCGCGATCGGCCGGATGGTTCCCGAGAGCCTCAAGGCCGCGGAGATGCTCGCGGCTGATGGCCTCGACGTCGAAGTCATCGACCCGCGCACACTTCAGCCGTTCGACACCGCGACGGTGGTCGAATCGGTGCGGAAGACGCACCGTGCGCTCGTCGCCCACGAGGCGGTCCGATTCGGCGGCATCGGCGCGGAAATTGCCGCGCAAATCCAGGAAGAGGCGTTCGACTACCTCGATGCGCCGGTCGGGCGAGTGGGCGCGCCGTTCTCACCGGTACCGTTCAGCCCTCCGCTGGAAAAGGAGTACATCCCGGACGCCGGGCGGGTCGCCGCTGAGGTGCGGCGCATCCTCGGCAAGCAGGTCTGAGCCGGATGGGCGGCCCCATCGGCATCCTCGCGAACCCGGCCTCGGGCAAGGACATCCGGAGGCTGGTCGCGAACGCCTCCGTGTTCGACAACCGCGAGAAGCGGAGCATCGTCCGCCGGGTGGTTCTCGGCGCGATTGCCGCAGGAGCGCGCGAATTCGTGTACATGCCCGATTCGCACGGCATCGCTGCATCAGCCCTGGAAGAACTCGAAGCCGAGGCGGCCGTGCGCGAACTCGAGATACCGCGGACGGGAAGCGCACTCGATACCTCGCGAGCGGCCGAGCGGATGCGCGAAGCAGGCGTGTCGGTCGCCATCACACTGGGCGGCGATGGGACGAGCCGCGCGTTCGCGCTGGGCTGGCCGTCGGCGCCGCTCATCGCCATCTCGACCGGTACGAATAACGTCTTCCCGAAGATGATCGAAGGGACCGTGGCGGGGGCCGCAGCAGGCCTCGTGGCTTCGGGCGCCATCGCGATCCACGAAGTGGCCCGGCAGGCCAAGATGGTCCACGTGACCTTCGAGGACGGCCGCGAAGACCTCGCGCTCATCGATGTAGCGTTGCTTGACGGGCCATTCGTGGGCGCTCGCGCAATCTGGGATGCCGGCAGCCTTCGCGCACTTGTCCTCGCCCGGGCAGAACCAGCGGCTATCGGCATGTCGTCCATCGGCGGACTGCTCCGACCGGTCGGGAGTGACGCCGACGAGGGACTGGTGGTCGAGGTTGGCGGTACCGGCCCGAGCCTGCTCGCGCCTATCACACCAGGCCAGCATTCGAAGGTACCGATTGCGGGCCACCACCGCCTGGCGCTCGGCGAACCGTATGAACTGCATGGACCCGGGATCCTCGCCTTCGACGGTGAACGAGAGCACCGGCTGATGGCTGGCCAGCGGGCCGTCCTCACCGTTCGCCGCAACGGCCCGCTCGTCATCGACGTGCCGCGGACGCTGCAACTTGCCGCCTGCCGCGGCATCTTTCGCACCGATGGAGACGCACATGGCGACTGAAGTGAGGCTCGTGAAGGCAGGAATGACCATGACCGAGGGGGCTGTCGCCGAGTGGTATGTGCCCGACGGCGCCGAGGTCGAGGCGGGTCAGCCGCTCTACCGCATGGAGACGGAGAAGATCGAACTCGAAGTGGAAGCCGAGGCCTCCGGTGTGGTACGGCACCTGGTTGCCGCAGGCGCCACCCTCGAACCCGGCGGGCTCATCGCGTACATCCTGGCGCCAGGCGAGGCGATGCCGGCCGGCGCGGCTCCCGGCCCGGGCGCGGTCCTGCCGGCAAGCCCGAACGGCGCTACAGCGCCCGCCAAAGCGTCATCGGCAGTCACGCTTGAGGGCGGACGCATCCCATCATCGCCAATCGCCCGGCGGCTGGCGAAAGCCGCTGGATTGTCTCTCTCGGCCATTGCGGGAACCGGCCCGGGTGGCCGCGTGGTCGAGGCCGACGTCCTCGCCGCGAGAGCCACACCGCACCCAACCCTGGGTGTAGTGGCCGACGCACCGCGCGAAATCCTTGCCTCGCCACTCGCGCGCAAGCTGGCGGAACAGCTCCGTGTCGGCCTCGCCCGCGTCACCGGTACGGGCCCCGGCGGCCGGATCACGAAAGAGGATGTCGAAGCAGCAGCTTCGAGACCCTCCACAGCCTCAGCAATCTCGGCCGTCCAGCCGTCTGCCCGGAGCACCCTGCATCAGCCCGGCCAGCGCATCCCTCTCCGCGGGATGCGCAAGGTGATCGCGCAACGGATGCACGCCAGCCTCCAGCAGATGGCTCAGCTGACGATGACGATGGACGTTCGCATGGACGAAGCGGTGAAGTTGCGCCAGCAACTCATCGACGAATGGGCGTCCGAAGGCATCCGGCCGTCATACACCGACCTCGTCATCAGAGCCGTCGCCAGGGCGCTCGGCCGGCACCCGCTCCTGAACGCGACGATGCACGAGACAGAAATCGAGCTCTTCGAGGACGTCCACATCGGGATGGCTGTCGCTCTCGACGATGGCCTCATCGTGCCGGTCATTCGAGACGCCGGCCGCCTGCCACTGAAGGAGATCGCCGCCGAATCGACACGGCTCGCCGAGGCGGCGCGCTCCGGCACACTGGGCCTCGATGACATGACCGGTGGCACGTTCTCGGTGACCGCCCTGGGGATGGCCGGTATCGATGCGTTCACGCCGATCATCAACCCGCCCAACGTTGCCATCCTCGGCATCGGGCGGATCCGCGATGACGTGGGTTGGGACGGCGACCGCCCGGTGAAACAGCAGCGGATGACCCTGAGCCTGACGATCGACCATCGTGCGGTTGATGGTGCGCCGGGCGCCGCCTTCCTCGGGAGCGTGCGCGACCTCCTCGAAGCTCCCTACCGGCTGCTCGTCTGATGGCGGACTTCGACGTCGTCGTTATCGGGGGAGGTCCAGCGGGTTACAGCGCTGCCCTGAAGGCCGCCGAGCGCGCCGCGACCGTGGCGCTGATCGAAGCCGAACAACCCGGCGGCGCCTGCGTGCACCACGCCTGCATCCCCACAAACATCCTCCTCGACTCGGCCGTCCGGCACGTTGAGGCTCGCGAGCTCGCGGTCATGGGTGTGATAGAAGCAGGTGAGCGATTCAACTTTGCGCGGGCGGCCGCCCGTAAGGACGCTCTCGTCCGGCAAATGGCGGGTGGCATCCAGGCTGCACTGCGCGTTCGGAAGGTCACCGTCATCGAAGGGCGCGCCGCCTTCGTGTCACCTTCTGCGGTTCGGGTCACCACCGCGGATGGCGGCCGGGAACTGACGGCCGAGGCTTTCATCATCGCAACCGGCACGCGCTGGGAACCTCCCGAGCTGCCGGGCTTCGCTCCCCGGCGTGTCCTCACCGCCGACGCAGTCCAGGCCCTGCCGGCAGCGCCGCGTTCGGCTCTGGTGCTCGCCTCTGGCGCGGGAGATGTGCCGTTCGGACTCGAATACGCGGCGCTCCTGGCCATCGCCGGTGCATCGGTCACCGTTGCCGCGCCGGAGCGCCTCATTGCCGCCCTCGACCACACGCTCGATGAGGTCGCCCTGGCCGCGATGGCCGACCTTGGCATACAGGTGCTGTTTGACGCCGCCGTCGAAGGCTCGCAAGGGGAGGATGCCATCGTGCGGCATCGCGGCGGCCGGGATTCGGTGGGAGCCGAAGTCGTGGTCGCAGCCGACACCCGGCGTCCCTACTTCGAAACCCTCGGACTCGCTGCCGCGGGCGTCGCCACCGACGGTCGGATTATCGTCGACGGTGAGTGCCGGACCAACGCAAGCCACATCTTTGCAGCGGGCGACGTGACCGGCGGGGTGATGCTCAGCGCGGCTGCAAGCCACATGGGCGAGGTCGCCGCGATCAATGCCACCGGCGGAGACGCCCGGACGAGGCTGACTGGTATCCCGCGCGTCGTTCACGGACCCACCGAAATCGCCTGGGTGGGAATAAGCGAAGATGCGGCCCGCGGAGCTGGCTACGACGTGACTTCGGGCATCTATGACCTCGCGTACAACGCCCGGGCGGTCGTTCTCGGCGCGCGCACGGGCCTGGTCAAAGTCGTCGCCGAACGCGAACTGGGCGAAGTTCTTGGCGTTCACGCGGTTGGGCCAGGCGCGAGTGATATCGCCGGGTTGGCCGCCGCACTGATGCAGGCCGAGGTGACAGTCGAAGACATGGCGGCGTCGGTTGCGTGGCACCCCAGCACGGGAGAGGCCCTCGCAGAGGCCGCCCGCCGCGCCTGCCGGTAGGCCGCCGAGACCGTGAGGACCGTCGCCGAGCGTGGGCTACCTCGGGTTTGGGCCAGCTACTCCTGCCGCCACGAGCGCCGCGATTTCGTTCGGCGGGAGACCCACTTCGGCGAGCACTTCCTCGGTATGGGAACCGAGCACCGGTGAACTGCGCCGCACACGCGTCGGTGTGAGGTCCATCCTGATCGGCGGCGCGAAGGTCTTGTAAGGCCCAAGCAGGTCATGCTCTAACTCGATGACGTAGTCGTTCGCGAGCACCTGAGGGTCGTGGAAGACGTCGGGCGGGAAGTTGAACGGTCCGCAGGGCACCCCTCCGGCACGCAACAGTCCGATCCACTCCTCCGTCGTTCGCTGGCGGAACAGGTCTTCGGTAGACCTGAGCAAGACGGTCAGGCGGTCGTACGCCTCAGGCGTTCCTAATTCGAAGCCGGGCTCCAGCCGGGGATCGACAACCCTCGTAACGGCGCGGAAGCGGGCGTTCGTTGCCGCGCTGAGGCAGCCGACCGAGAGGAAGCCATCCCGCGTGCGGTAGTGGCGGAAATAGATGTTCGCGAAGCCGCCACCCTGGTACGCCTTCTCCCAGAGCGCGCGTTGCTCTTCGAATCCAGCGCCTGCCGCGGCGGCTGCTGAACGCTGCTCGCGCCAGGACGCCTCAACGTCCGGGTCGGTGACGCCGAACCAGTTCACCACGGGCGCCGCCTGGGTGAGCGACGTCGCGAGCAGGGACGTCTCAACGCGCTGGCCGCGCCCGGTGGCCATGCGATGGTTGAGCGCTGCCACAACCCCGAAGGCCGAGAGGAACCCCGTCCCAAAGTCGGCGTAGGCCGGCCGGATGGTCGCCGGTGCATCGCCATTCGGCCGTGCCGTTACGGCGCCAATGCCGGACATACCCTGGACCACCACGTCGTAGCCGCCATCCCCGCCCATCGGGCCGCGCATACCAAGCGGCACGTGTTCGAGGAACACGACCTCCGGGTTGAGCTGGCAGACGTCGGCATAGGAGAGCCGGTAGCGCGGCAGGTCTGCCGGCTTCATCGATACCAGGACCACATCGGCCCACTTCAGCAGGCCCTCGATGGCGGGCCGGGCCTCTGGTTTGGTTATGTCGAGACAGACGCTCCGCTTGCCACGGTTGAGGAGCGTGAATGACTTGCCTTCACCCGGGACGATCGGCTGCTGGTTCGAGCGAAGCGCATCGCCTTCGGGCGGTTCAACCTTGATGACATTCGCTCCCATGTCGGCAAGGAGCAGGCCGCAGACGGGGATGGCGATGACCTGCGCAATCTCGAGTACCTTGAGCCCTTCGAGTGCGCCGGGGAGTCCTTCGGAGCCAGGATTCATGTGACGTCGGCCTCCCACTTGTATACAGCCTTTGCGTTGGCGGCGAAGAAACGCTCCTGAACCTCAGCGCGAAGGCCCAGGCCAGCCAGCTCCCCCCGCGACCGCTGCCAATCGATAACCGGGTACTCGGTTCCGAACATCATCCTGTCTTTCCCGCGGGTGTTGATGAACTGGACGAACTCCGGTGGCCAGTACTTCGGGGCCACCGACGTGCACGCCATGAAGACGTTGTCCCAGTGGCTGATCACCGACATCACCTCGGCCGTCCACGGTTGGCCACAGTGGGTCATGACGAGCCGGAGTTCCGGGAAGTGATAGGCGACCTCGTCGAAGTACATGGGATTCTGAACCCAGCCGGGCCGCCGTGGCCCCGGCATCCCGGCGTTCATGCTCACGGCGATATCAAGTTCGATGGCCTTCACGTAGAAGGGCCAGTACACGCGGTCCGTCGGCGGCAGGGTGTAGCGGAACGGCGGGATGCGGAGGCATCGCACGCCGTGCACCTCGTGGTACTCCACCACGCGCCGGATTTCGGGCATCCCCTTCGTCGGGTCGACGATCATGGCCGGCAGGATCTTGCGCGGGTAGACGCGGTGCGCCGCCGCGACCCACTCGGCATGCGCCGGCTCCATGATTGAGACGACTGCGGCCCCGATCCCGGCTGCGTCCAGCTGTTCGAGAAGATCCTCCGGCGTACGGATGGCCGGACGATTCCCAATGTCCTTGAACAGGTAACCCAGCCCCGACTCGTCTTTCGTATCAAGGAAAGACGAATTCACGAGCGCGTCAATTGCGCGAACCTCAGTCATGCGAGCGCCTCCAGGTGCCAGCTGGCCAACAGTTTCAACCCTCCGGCTGCCGAGCGCTTCCTGGGGCCGTTGCCGTTCAACCTCTCGGCAGCCCAAGGCCACGATTGGCGATGACGTTCCGCTGGATCTCCGCTGATCCCTGGCCAATGGTGTGGCGAATCGAGTCGAGGTAGAGCGAACCCCAGGCGGCATCCGGCGCGTCTTCGGCGTCAGCCACTTCGTCCTGGGCCAGTTGCCCGTACAGCCCGGCGCGGTTTGTGGCCGTGTTCACCAGTTGCTGAATGGTCTCCGTAACGGAGAGCTTCGCGATGGAGACCTCGTAGTTGGGGTTGGCACCGACCGCCTGAAGGGCTGTAACGCGATGGGACAGCACCTTCGCCACCTCCGCGCGAACGGCCGCCGCCGCTATCCGGCTGGCCACCTGCCGGTCGGGCCGGTCCCGCTTCCCGGCGCCCTCTGCCAGCGCACGGTCGAGGATGCGACGGAGGAAGGCGTAGCGGGCAATCCCGGACCGTTCGAAGTCGAGGGTCGCAGCGTTGACATACCATCCGCGATTCTCCTCGCCGATGAGGTTCACCGACGGCGTGCGGACGTTGTCCAGCAGCACCTCGTTGAAGTGGTGCCGGCCCTGGAGGTCGATCAGCGGCCGCACTTCAACGCCAGGGGCGTCCAGCGGGATGAGGAGGATGGAGATTCCGCGATGCTTGGGCGCTTCGGGGTCCGTCCGCACGACTGTCCAGAGCAGGTCTGAGAAGTGGGCGCCGCTGGTGAATCGCTTCGTGCCGCTCACGATCCAGTCGTCACCATCCCGGACAGCACTCGTCGAGGCAGCGGCGAGGTCTGAACCAGCGTCGGGCTCGCTAAGGCCCATGGCAACGGAGAATTCGCCGGCAGCGATGGCTGGAAGGTAGCGCTGCTTCTGTTCCTCTGTCCCAAACAGCATGATTGACGGCCCGACCTGCTGGATCGCCCGGCGGTGGTGCTCGATGGGCGCGCCGGCCAGCACCATCTCCTGCATGTAGAGCATCTGCTCTTCGAAGCCCTTGCCGCGCCCGCCGTACTCCGGGGGCCAGGCGATGGCGAGCATCCCTTCCCGCCCTGCAGCCTGGCTGAACTCCGGTGACGAACTGCCCCGGCCATGCACACGGTGCCGGTCCCAGAATTCGGGCGTGAGGGTTCGAACCAGGAATGAGCGAACTTCCTGGCGGAACGCCTCTTGCTCCGGCGTGAAGTCGAAATCCACTATTGCCCCCTCCTGGCGGCCCGCCGGCGGACGCCCGGCCCGGCCTCGTGGTTCACAGGAGGTCCGCCAGTGACTCGCTCACCTGGCGGGCTGAGCCGCTGGCGAAGAGCGCGGCAATCTCCCACTCGTTCAGCCCTCCCTCGGCCAGGATCTCCCTCGAGTCATGCCCGAGCGGCACGGGCGGTCGCGCAGCCAACGGCGTCTCGGAGAACCGCACCGGCGGCGCGACCACGGTGATCCCCCCGAGGACAGCATGCTCCACCCGGGCAAGGAACCCGTTTGCGGCCACCTGTTCGTCGAAGAAGACCTCGTCCGAATGCCGCATTGGCGCGATGGGGAGACCCTTTGCCTCGAACTCCGCCAGCCAGTGGGCGGTGGGCTTCGCCTTGAAGACAGCCGCAACTCGGGTGTGCAGGTCACGTTCATAGGCGTGAACGTCCTCCGGCAACCAGCCTGGACTTGTCGTCCACGGGTCTTCGATGCCGAGCGTGGCGATCAGCTTGAGCCGCAGCGTGCGCGCGTTACAGGCGATGCCAACGGTCCCGTCGGCCGTCGCAAAGAAGCCGTAGTAGGCTCGCATCACCCGGTGTGGGAGGCGGCGTTCGCGTTCGGCAATCACATCCTGCCAGGTCTTGCCTTCGGCGAAGGCGCGCTTCAGGTAGTCCACGAACTCCGAACGCCAGCCGTCGACGAGGTCGACATGGGTAAGCTGGTTGTTTTCGAGCAGCATTGCTGCGTGCATGAGCGCGACATTGAGGCGCTGCCCCGTGCCAGTCCGCTCCCGGTGGTAGAGCGCCGTCGAAATGCCCCACGCCATGAGCATGGCGGCGGAATAGTCAATGATCGGGTTCAGCAGCGGCTCTGGGCCGTTCTCGGTCATGTGAGCGAGCCCGGTGAGCGCCTGTATCGCAACATCCATCCCGGGCAGGTGGGCCATCGGGCCTTCGATACCGTAGGCGGTGTTCTCCCCGTAGATAACCCGTGGGTTGGTTCGGCACACAGACTCGTAGTCGAGTCCGAGGTCCGCAGCGTAGCCGGGCCGGAAGTTGGCGAGAACGATGTCAGATGACCGAGCGAGGTTCTGCACGGCGCGCAGAACATCCGGATCTCGTAGCTGGACACACAGGGAGCGTTTGCCACGATTCTTATTGAAGAACTGCCGGCCTTCGAAGGGGAGCAGCGGGCCATTGTGGCGCGTCTGGTCGCCGTCGAGGTCCTCGACCTTGATGACGTCCGCGCCGCCTTCGGCCAGCATCTGGCCGCAGACGGGCACGGCGATGAACCGCCCGAGTTCGAGCACACGCAGAGCTTCGAAAGGACCGCTCATTACCGCCTCCGCCTGTGGGGATCCATCGCCTCGTTCGTTGCGTCGGCCACCAGGTTCAGGCCAACCAGGAACAGGCCGAGCACGGCCCCGGGGAACGCGAAGTAGGTCCATTGGTCGAGGTGGGCACGGGCGCCATTGATGAGGTTTCCGAGGGACGGCTGCGGAGGCTCCGTCCCAAGCCCGAGGTACCCGAGACTCGCCTCGATGAGCACGGCGCCCGCCATCGAGAGCGCTGCCTGCACGAGGATGGGCGGAAGAGCGTTGATGGCGACGTGCCGGAACATGATGCGTACCTCACTCGCGCCGGTGACCCGGGCGGCGAGCACGTAGTCCTTGCTCCCTTCCAGCAGCATCTGTGCGCGGCCAAGGCGGGCAAAGCGCGGGAAAGCGCCGATGCCAATCGCCAACGCGACGTTCTGGATGCCGGCGCCGAGTGCGGCGAGGATGGCGATGGCCATCAGCAGACCCGGGAACGCGAGCATGCTGTCCACGATCCGCATCATGATCGTGTCCAGCCAGCCCCGGGCGTAACCGGCCGTGAAACCGGCAATCGTCCCCGCCAGTCCGAACCCGCCGACAGCGAAGATACTGACGAGGATCGAGGCGCGCAGGCCGTAGAGCGTCCGGCTGAAGATGTCCCGGCTGAACTCATCGGTGCCGAACCAGAACTCAGCCGAGGGGCCTTCGAGGCGGTGACCCCGGATCTGCTGGAGCGGATCATGCGGAGCGATCAGCGGCGCCGCGAATCCCAGCACGACAAGCGCCAGGACGACAACCAGGCCGGTTGCGCCCATCGGGTTGCGGATCGTCTCGAGGATCGTCGTGAGGAACAGGGAGTCCCGTGTGCGGTCGGTTGCGGGTACTTCGATTTCGTTCGGAAGCGTTGCGACAGCCATCAGCCCAACCTGATCCGTGGGTCGAGGATGCCGTACATGATGTCGGCTAACAGGTTGATCATGATGAACCCGAAGACGAGGAAGAGGAGCGCGCCCTGGACGACCGGGTAGTCCCGGGCCTGGATAGCGCCGACAACGAGGCGCCCGATACCCGGCCGCGAGAAGACGTTTTCCACCACGACCGAACCGGTGAGCAGCGCGGCGAACTGCAACGCGATTACCGTCACGATCGGCACAAGGCCGTTGCGAAGCCCGTGGCGGATGACAACGGCACGGCCGGCCAACCCCTTCGCCCGTGCCGTCCTTATGTAGTCCTGGTTCATGACCTGGGCAATCGAGGTACGTACGAACCGCGCGAGCACGGCAGCCCCGGTCAGACCGAGCACCACCGCGGGGAGCACCAGGTAGCGCAGCCCCTCCACCGGGTCATCGAGCAGCGAAACGCGCCCGCCGATCGGCAGCAGTTCGAGCCGGAAGCTGATGAAGTAGATGAAGACCAGGCCGAGGACGAAGTGCGGGATGGCGATCCCGAGCATGGTGAACCCGGAAAGTCCCCAGTCCCAGCCAGACCGCAGGTGCGTCCCGGCCATCACGCCGAGGACCACCCCGAACGCCAACTCCAGCGTGAACGCCACGAGAGTCAGTTCCAGCGTGGGGGCGAGTGCGTCACCTAACAGTTCGGAAACGGAGCGGCTGTTGCGGAACGAGTCCCCGAGGTCGCCGCGGACCGCGTTGCGGATCCAGTCCAGGTATTGCTGGGCCACCGGCCTATCGAGACCGAGCCGGTTACGAATGATCTCAACATCCTCGTCGCTCGCGTCCGGCCCGGCCAGGTTCGTGGCAGGGTCGCCCGGCACGAGTTGGAGGATGCTGAAGACAATCAGGCTGGAGAACAAGAGCACCGGGATGGCCTGAAGCAGCCTGCGCAGAATGTGAACAGCCATGTCGCCCTCGCCTTACGCGTCGATCCAGATCTCGGAGAGCGGCGGTGCGTCACGTGCGCCGTCCGGGTCCGCCATCACCTGCTTACGCATGGCGAAGAACGTGTTGTTCGGCGCCAGCGGGGCCATCCACGGGTCATCGACCAGGTAGAGCTTGTTCCACTGGTGGAGAAGCTCCTGTCCGGCAGGCGAGCGCGGGTCCGTCTCCACAATCTTGGCGAGCATGGCCTTGTAGGCGTCCGGCTGGTAGTGCGACGCATTCGGGATCCGCACCGGCTGGGCGAACTCGAAAAAGGTTGCCGGGTACATCTGGTCAGAGAAGCCCATCGGCGCGATGAACGCCGCGCCGTTGACCTTCCGCGTCCGGAACCGTTCAAGGTATGCCGAGTACTCCGACACGTTGAGTTGGGCATTGGCGCCGATCGCCTTCCAGTCGTCTTGCACGTACTGTCCGAGCCCTTCCCGGCCCTGCCCAATATCCATCGGGATAGTCACGCCTTCGGCACCCGCTTGCTTCAGCAGCGACTTCGCCTTCTCCGGGTCATAGGTCAACAGCGCTTCGTCCCCCGCGATGTACGCGGGCGATTCCTTCGGCCACGGCAGCACCTGAGGCGAAACGGCGCCTTCGGCCCATTCGTTTGCGATGCGCTTCCGGTCGATGGCGAAGGTCAACGCCTGCCGGACGCGCGCATCCTTCAGCGCGGGGAAGTCGACGACGAAGCCCGCGTACCAGGAGCCACCGACACCGCCGTCGGTCACTTTCACGTCCTTGGACGACTTCAGCGCCTTCACCATGGCCGGCGTGACCTGGCTGGCATGCATCAACTCGCCCGATTGCAGCGCGAGGATACGAGCCTGTTCGTCCGAGTAGATCCGGCCCTGGATCTTGTCGAGATAGGGCTTTCCTGCGTCCCAGTAGTTCGGGTTGCGGTCGAGCACATACCCCTGATTGGGTGTGAACGACGTGAACTTGAACGGACCGGACCCGTTGATGGTCTTCATCTTCGGCGCGTCAGCCACCGTCTTCTCGTCCACGATCGGGAGGAGCGAGAAGTAGTCCTCCATGTACGGGCGAGGAGCGGAGAACGTGATGTCCAGTGTCACTGCGTCGGGCGTCTTGATGTCGGTGATGAGCTTGCCCGGGTTCTTCAACTGGCTCGTCGTGGTGTCGGCCCGGAACGTCTCGATGCTGAAGCGCACGTCAGCCGAGGTCAGCGGGCGGCCGTCGTGGAACTGGAGGCCAGGACGGAGCTTGATGCTGACGCCGGTGAAGTCCGGCTTCATCTCGAACTTCTCAGCCAGCGCCAGCCGCGGGCGATTGTCCGCCCCCTGGATGATGAGCGTGTCCCAGAGCGCCCAGCGCAGGTAGAAGTTGTTCGGGTTGAACGCGTAAACAAGGGCGTCCGGGGCCGGTTCGCCGGCATCGACGACAAGCGTCCCGCCCTTCTTCGGGGTCTTCACAGCTGGAGTCTGCCCGGCTGCCGGCGAAGACGTCCCGCCCGGCGGGGTCTCGTCGTCATCATCTCCGCAGCCGGTCAGCAAGAGACCGGCAACCCCGGTACCCGTTCCAGCAGCAGCCTGGAGAAAACGGCGGCGGCCGAATGGTGTCAGGTTTCGGTCAGTGGTCGTGTCTGGCATGAGAGTCCTCCCGGGCCGGTATCGGCATGGCACGCGGTAACGTTTTCGCGTTGTACGCACTTTCATTGAGGCTGTCAATATCAAGGAATACCCCGAACGCCCAATCTCGGATTGCCGCTGGCTAGCCCGTGAACCTGTCGCCGATGCCTTGCAGGCTGCCGGTGAATTGTGCAAACCTTTCCGCGACTTCTCAGTGATACAGGCCGAGGCCAATGGAACGTTCCCCGATCGAAACTCCGCTCTGCCGCCAACTCGGGATTCAGCACCCGATCTTTGCCTTCAGCCACAGCGCCGACGTGGTGGTCGAGGTCTGCCTGTCAGGCGGCCTCGGCGTGCTCGGAGCGACGCGCATGTTCCCCGAGGAGATTGCCCGCAACCTCGCCGACATCCGCAGCCGGATCGGAGCGCGGCCCTTCGGCGTCGACCTCGTCCTGCCCCAGGGCATGCCCGAACGGAACAACCGGGAGGACATCGAGGCCGCGCTCCCTGAGGAGCACCGCGCCTTCGTCGACTACCTGTACGACAAATACAACGTGCCGCGCGACGGTCTTGCAGGGCCTCGCTCCCGCTTCGTCCGCTCCGACGAGATGGCCCGACGCCAGGCAGACGTCGTGCTGGCCTCGGATGTCGACATCTTTGCCATGGGTATCGGCAGCCCGCCGGAGTTCATCTCAGCGGCGAAGGCTGCCGGTAAGCGCGTCCTCGCCCTCGTCGGGAACCCGAAGCATGCGCGGAAGGCGCTCGCGCAGGGCGCAGACATCCTCGTCGCGCAGGGTCATGATTCGGGTGCGCACACGGGACCGATTGGCACGTTCTCGCTCGTCCCCCAGATCACGCAAATGGCCGCGAACGTCCCGGTACTGGCCGCCGGCGGTGTCGCCACGGGCCAGCACATCGTGGCCGCCCTGGCAATGGGTGCGGCAGGCGTCTGGGTCGGGACGGCCTGGCTCGTGACGAAAGAGGCGCACACGCCGCCGAAAATGATGCCTCATCTTCTCGCTGCCAACTCCGATGACACCGTCATCACACGCGCGAAGAGCGGCAAGACGAACCGCCAGCTCAGGACCGCCTACACCGACGAGTGGGCCGCGCCAGGGGCGCCCGAGCCACTCAAGATGCCGTACCAGGACATCCTCGTCGGCGATCTGCTCGGCGCAATCGATCGGCACGAGATCGAGCCGCTCCTCGGCACCGGACTCGGCCAGGGGATCGCCTGGTTCACGGAAGAGACGACCGTGGCCGACGTCATGCGCCGGTTCGTGGCCGAGGCCGCGGAGAGCCTTGCGCAACTCCAGATGCTGGGCAACGCTGTGCCGCAGACGGAGGGCACATCCTGAACACCGGGGCCGGAGACGATCGCTCGCTCACTCAGCACTCACCGGCGTCCCGGCCAGTGCCCACCATTCATGATGTCGCCCGGAAAGCAGCGGTCTCGACCTCGACCGTCTCGCGGGCGCTTTCCGGCGGGTCTCGAATCAGCGAAGCAACCCGGCAGCGCGTGCGGGAGGCGGCGGATGCGCTGGGATTCCGGCCAAGCCGCTCGGCCCAGGCCCTGCGGTCGGCGCGCACCAGGACAATCGGTCTGCTGGCGCCGAACCTCGAAAACCCGATTTCGTACGACCACCTCCGCGCAACGGTGCACGCCGCGTACGACCTCGGGTACGCGGTACTGGTTGGCGACGGCCAGGAGACGCCGGAGATCCAGGACGCTGAACTTGCACGGATGCTGGACTACCGCGTCGACGGGATCATCCTCGGCCGCGGCATCCTCCCGCTCACACAGTTGCTCAGGGACACCGTCGCCTCCCAGGTTCCGGTCGAGCCGTTCCTGGGGCGCGTCTGGGCCGAAGCTGACCTTGGCGCGCGGATCAACGTCTACCGGGACACGACTTCGGACGCTGTCGGCGCCACGCTGGCGTACCGGCACCTTGTGAGGATGGGGCACCGGAAGTTCGCGGTCTTCCTCTTCGAATACGCCGCAACCCGGACCGGGCGGGCGCGCCACCATCTCCTCGAAGAGATCCTGGCGGCCGAAGGGCTGCCCCCGGAGACGGCCCAGACCGTACTGGTCAGCAGGCCCGAGGACTGCTTGCCGGCCGTCCAGTCGCTGATGGCGGCGAAGGACGCACCAACAGCAGTCATTTCCGCGAACGGCCGCCTCACACCATATGTTCTCGAAGGACTTTTCTCGGCAGGAGTGCACATCCCCGGCGACGCCTCGTTCCTCTCTTTCGGCGATTCGCAGTGGCACCGGGGGTACTCCCCGCCGATCTCGGTCGTGCGCGAAGACTACCCCGCTGTCGCCCGCCGGACGGTTGAACGCCTCGCAGCGCGGATCGACGGCCAGCGCCTCGACCCTGACGCATTGCGAACCTCTGAGTTCGTCATGCGGCAATCGACCGGACCGGCGCCCGTCAGGCGTTCGATCAGCGCGGTACCCAGGCACGAGACCTCGCGCGGAGCGAGCGATGGCTAGGCACATTCTCACCGGTATCACGGTGCTCGATGTCACCCAGATCGTGGCCGGCCCATACGCAACCCGGATGCTCGCCGACCTCGGCGCCGACGTTATCCGTATCGAACCGCCGGCTGCGACGTTCGGAGAGCAGCGCGGCCGCGGCGGCCTGAACCTCGGGAAGCGTTCAATCGTGCTCGACCTGAAGCAGCCTGCTGGCCTTGAAGTGGCCCTGAGGCTGGCGGACTCGGCGGACGTCCTGGTGGAGAATTACCGCCCTGGCGCCCTCGCCAGGCTCGGCCTCGGATACGACGCCGTCCGTGCGCGGAACCCACGCCTCGTATATGCGACGATCTCCGGTTTCGGCACTGACACGTCATTTGGCGAACGCCCGGCCTACGGCGCCACCGCCCATGCAGAAGCCGGCTGGCTGTGGGTCCAACAACAGGCGCAGGGGGGCGCCGAACCATTCGCGCCCGGCATCACCGTCGCCGATATTGCAACGGGAATGAACGCGTGCACCGCGGTCCTCGCGGCCCTCTTCGACCGTGTCACCACCGGCGCCGGGCAGTTCGTCAACATCTCACTCATGGATAGCCAACTCGCGTTCCTTGGCGAAATTGCCGGTCCTGTACTCGGCGGAGATGCGTTCCGGCCCTTCCGGCACGGGCTTCAGAAGACGCAGGACGGCTACCTCACGGTGAACGCAGGCCCCCCGCGCAATTGGCAAAGGCTGGCCGGGGCCGTGGGAGACCCGGGAGCCACTGCGGACGGCGCTGAGGCGGTTTCCAAAGCCGTCACGGGCTGGGCGGAAGGCCTATCCACTGCCACGGCTGCGGCGACGCTGGGAGATGCCGGCGTGGCCTACGGAGTGATGCACACACTCGATGAGGCGCTCGCCAACCCGTATTTCGCGGAGCGCGGGATGATCCGGGAACTGCCGCTGGAGAATCCCGGTGGTCCGCGCGTGGTCGCCTCGCCGCTTCGCTTTTCGCAGGCCGAGACCGGCCCATGGCGCCGCGCCCCCGAACCCGGCGAACACACTCGCGCAATCCTCGAGCAGTTCGGCTTCGAGACGGACCACATTGACGCGCTGGTTCACAACAGGGTTGTTCACCAGTCCACGGGCAGCGACACGCGATGATTGCCGCCGAAGTCTGTAGTGGCATCATCCGCGCCTACGACGCCCAGGGCTGGCACCGGACCGCGACGACGGTCGACCATGCTTCCGCCCAGTGGCTGATCGATGAACTCCACTCGCGGAACGTGCAGGGCGCACTCGAAACCTTCCGGTTCACGCGCGTCGATCCCGAGCCTTGTTCGCTGCAGGGCGACAGTTGGACCATCCGAGGATACCCCTTCACCGACTCGCTCCTGCCGGCCCCGGGCAATCCGCTGAAGGGCCGCTTTGCGGAACGGCCGGATACCGGTGCGTTCGCGCTGGTTCGCGCCGACGCCCACGGCATGGCCTCGCCAGTCGACCCGCTCCGGGAGCAGCCGTGGGCCGCCATCATCGCCATCCTCGATGGCCCGGGGTTCACGCTCCGGAACCAGTGGCGCCAGGATGAGCCCTACGGCCCGCCGGTCGTGCAGGTACCGGCAAACGCCGCGGAGCAACTCGAACATGCCCAACAGAGCGGCGAGGAGCTAACCATCCACTGCGGCGCCGTCCATGCACCCACCGAGGCATCGAACGTCATCGCGACCGTCACTGGCGGTGACCCATCGCTCGCCCCTATCACTGTCCTGACGCCGCGCAGCGGGTGGTGGCATTGTGCCGGTGAACGCGGCGGCGGCATTGCCGTTTGGCTCGAGGTAGCGGGCGAGGTGCGACGCCTCGGCATCTCCCGGACCGTGAACTTCGTCGCGTCGACCGGGCACGAACTGAACTTCTGGGGTGCTCGGCAGCACATCGCCAGGCATCCGGGCGTCGGGCCGGCCAGCCGGTTCTGGGTTCATCTCGGCGCGAACATCGGTGCACGCGGGACCACCCTGATGACGGTCTCCTCCGACCGTGGATTGCTCGACATTGCGCGGTCCGCCGGGAACCGGTCCGGCATGACCGCAGACGCGGTGCACTGGGAGTTCCGTGAACACGCACCGGGTGGCGAAGCCCAGGTCATCGAACGAGCCGGAGGCACATTCCTGAGCCTAATCGGCGCAAACTTCCAACTCTTCCATTCGACCGAGGACCGGTGGCCGCAGGCGATCGATTCCGAGGCGATCGCCCGGGCGGCGATTCTCGTTGTTGAGACCCTGCTCGCGTCCGAACCCGGCGGGGGTTCCGGCCAATCCGCACCTCCCGGCAGGTCGAGAGGATGAACCCGCCAGCTCCGGGCGCCGGCCTGCCACGCCTTCACGAGGTAACGATCACCACTGCCCGGCCAGAAGTCGCTGTCCGCACGTTCGAAGCCCTCTTCGGCCACGCAGCCGAACAGGACAGCGCCAGCGCGACATTCGCCACCGGCCAATCGCTCGTCAGGGTGGTTCGAAGCGAGAACCCGCGTGGTATCGATGGCATCAGGCTGGTCGTGCAATCCAGCCAAGGGAGAGCGACGGCGCTGGCGCGAGCCGGTGTTCGAACCGAACACCACGACGGCCACATCATCGTTCCTCGGGAGCAGGCATCCGGCATGGAAGTCACGTTCGTCGATGACCACCAGCACCCGCGAGTTCTCTCGCCCTCGGGCGTGGCGCTCGACCACCTGGCCATCGCCGTCCGAGACCTCGCGGCGGGAGTGGCGCGTTGGACGGGGATCCTCGGCGTCGAGGTCAGCGAGCGTGGACCGCACCCGCTCGGCGGAATCACCATGGCGCGGTTCCTTCTGGGACCGCAGATGATTGAACTGGTGTCACCAGCGCCGGGCGTGGAGTCCGCCACGCAACGGCGGCTCGAAAAGCGGGGTGATGGCCCGATCACGCTCGCACTGATCCCGTCTCACCTACCCGCAGCCACGGAGCGGCTGCGCGCAGCTGGCACCCTGCTGGTGGAACAGCCGCCGCACACGTTCATCCACCCGTCGGACAGCGGCGGCGTGCTCGTGCAACTCACCCCGAGGCTCGAACACAGCCACTGACTGATGGCTATACCCGTGCGGTGCCCTTGCCGGGCTGCCCCGCGTGCCACTTGAACCCTTCGCGGAAGTAGGTCTCCGGGTCTGCCAGCCCCGGCAAGCCACGAAGCGTCGCCTTCACGCCGCGAACGCCCGCCGGGTCGTACGAAGCGATGGAGCGGGCCAGTTCCCGCGCACGGTCGAGGACAGCATCGTCCGGCGCCACGGCGGTCGCGATGCCAAGGCGCAGCAGTTCGGGGCCCATCACCTTGTCCCCGGTGAGGGCCATGCGCGCGGCAACCGCCTCGCCATGCCGGAGTGTGAGCCACGCCAGGTTCATCGCCGGCGACGTACCCTGCCGAACTTCCCCGACCTGAAGGTAGGCAGTCTCCCCCGCGATGAGCAGGTCGCAGCAACTGGCGATGGGGCCGCCGCCATTAATGGCGAACCGTTCGAGAGCCCCCACGATGGGCACTGGGCAACGGTAGAACTTCACCTGCAGGTCCACCCACATCGGCCGGAACCGTGGCAACCACTCCGGCGGCGGGTCGGCGCCGAACTCGGTGAGGTCCACTCCCGCACACAGCGCACCGCCCGCGCCGTGAAGCAATACCACGCGCACATCGTCACGGCATGCCACCTCGTCTATGGCCGCATGGAGCCCCTCGAGGAGCGGCCCGGTGAGCGCGTTTCGCCGGTGGGGCCGGTTCAGCGCGATGTCCGCCAGCCCTTCGTCAACGGTAAACAGCACTTCATCGGCCATACAGTCCTCCGGCGGGCGGAACGAATAGGCAGCGACATTGCGCAAACGTTCCCGCAAGTCGACAGTCTACGCGGCTTGGGGGCCGCCGGGTAGTGCGGAGCGATGGATATCCATGCGACACACCACTCTCTCAGACAGAGCTGTGGTCGAGGAGGACTTTGGTTACCCCTTCCACGCCTGCGGCCACGTCGATGAGGTCCGGGACTTCGCTCCATGGCCGGCGGTGGCTGATCAGGCTGGTGGTGTCTATGCGCCCATCCTGAAGGAGTTGGGCCGCACGCTGGAACTGCCAGCGCGAAGCCACAGCCCCGCGGATGGTGACTTCGCCCGTCACGACGCGGTCGCTATCGAGTTCCACTCTCCGGCCGCCGCAGATCCCGGCCAGCACAATCGTGCTCCCGGGGGCGGTCCACGAGAGCAACTCGGAAATGGCGCCCGGGACGCCAGTGATTTCGATGATGACCTCTGCCTGCGCTCCCCGCGTGAGTTCCTGAATGCGATTCGGCACGTCCTCCGAACACGGGTCGAAGGCGGCCTCTGCGCCAAGGCGAAGAGCCAGTGCGCGCCGCGCGGCGTCGGGTTCGGAAACGAAGACACGCGCTCCCGCAGCTGATGCAGCCTGGAGCGTGAGCAGGCCGGCAGGTCCCGCGCCGGCGATGAGCACGTTCATGCCCGGCTCCACGCCACCCTGGTGCAAAAAGTGCAGGGCGCAGGCCAGCGGCTCGACGAAAATGGCGCGCGCGGCATCGAGGGCATTCACCGCGAACACGCGGCTGGCTGGGACTGTCAGGAACTCCGCGAAGCAGCCATCGCGGGTAATCCCAAGATGAGTCGAACGGCCGCACAGGTTCGGGAGTCCCCGGTAACACTGCGGGCACGCGCCGCAGGGCAGCAACGGCTCGACCGTCACCAGCGAGCCAGGCTCTATCGCCTCGCCACCGGGATACGGTTGGCGGAGGGTTTCCCCAGACCGGATATCAACCACCCGTCCGACGACTTCGTGCCCCAGAGTGACGGGAACGCGAGCGCCAACGGCGCCTTGGTACAGGACATGGATGTCGGTCGAGCAAATCCCGGTAAGCACTGGCTCGATGAGCGCCTCGCCGGGCTGAAGTTCGGGAACGGGCGCATCGGTCATCTGCGCGGAGCCCAGTTCCAGCATCCGAAAGGCTTTCAACCGTTCACCTCAAGCAGGAATGTGGGCGGTTCCATAGTGCCGTCGGCCATCATTCAGACGACCGCGATCGGCCGCATCGCGAAGCCGCCCGTGATGCCCCGGAGCTTCGGAACGAGTGCGATGTAGCAAAAGGTTGTGACGCCGGCCGAAGCCAACTCTTCGAGGTTGTGCAGTTCGCCCATGTGCACGCCTTGTTCGATGAGAAGGTATTCGTGGACGGGGTGCCACGAACGGCCGTCGACCGCAGGGAAAACTTCGACCATGGAGGTGTCTGAAGCGACCAGGGCGGCCCCGAGTTCCTCGACGAGGAAGCGCGCCCCCTCCAACGTCAGCCCACTGCTGTCGGGGCCGCGAAGCAGTTCGTGGTCGTGGCCACCCTCGCCCCAGAGACCGAGCGACCCCGTCCGGACAAAGACGGCATCTCCCGGGTCGATGACGACACCGGCGCGGTCAACCGCTTTCGTGAGGAGATCCCGCCCGATCGGGGTTTCATCGGGAAGATGAGGCACCCCGGTGAGGCCCGCGATATCAAGGAGATGCCCCTTGAGGATGATGGGTGGCGTCGTGTGGCCAGCCGCCTTTCGTGGGCCGAAGTCGCCACCGCTCCCCTCGGCGTGGAATCCGTTGTACCAGTGGTTATCCGCACCGGCCGTCACATGAGCCAAAGCGTCAATCTGGGTCCCTGCGTGGTCGGAGAGCATAACGAGACTCGACATGAACGCCAGTGCTTGCGTGTTCGTCCGAGGATCCATGAACGGGAGGTCCTGCTGGCGCTTCGTACCCTCCGGCGTCCGAAACGCGATCACCTCGGTGTGCGGATGCACCGGGGAGAGGAACGAACCCCGATCGAGGAGAACGCCGAGGTCGAAAACCCTGCCTTCGCGAATTCCCGAGAAGGCCCGGAGGATACTGGCCGGGGTCATGCAATTGAGTGCGCCGACCTCGTCATCCGGCCCCCAAATCCACCCCCAGCCGGCGCCACGTTTCCACCCGGGCGTAGGCGTCTCCTCGCGTTCTCGCACCTGCGACATCGAACGAGCCCCTTCGATTGGTTGCGCTATCATACCCATGTCCCGGGGAATACTGCATACTCCCGCGTGAAAGGCCCCGCTTGACTGACAAAGGCGGTGTTTCGCCCCGGCTGTCCCATCCTGCCACGCTCGTCGACGTGGCCAGGGCGGCAGGCGTCTCACCTATGACCGTTTCCCGCGTTGTGAACAACTCCCGATTGGTCAGCGCCTCAACCCGCGAGCGCGTCGAACGAGCGATGGAGTCGGTTGGCTACATCCCAAACAGCATCGCGCGCTCGCTCGTCCAGAAGCGAACCGGTGTCCTCGCCCTTCTCGTATCCGACATCACCCACACCTGGTTCACCCAGCTCGGCCACGAGGTCGAGGGCGCGGCGGCAGCAGCCGGGTATCTCCTCGTGTTCGGCAACACCGATGAGAACGAGCTGACCGAACGTGAGTACGCCGAAAAGCTGTCATCACTCCACGTTGACGGGGTGCTGCTCGCCCCGGCTTCCCGGGAGTCCCGCGAGACCATCGAGTTGCTCCAGAGGCGAGGCATCCCGGTGGTCCTTATCGACCGCGAAGTCGAGGGGGTCGAACTCGATATCGCGCGTGGCGAGTCGTACACGCCGGCGATCGAACTCACCGACCACCTGATCGCCCACGGTCACACACGGCTTGGCATCGTTGCCGGTCCGGACCACGTTTGGACGGCGCAGGAGCGCGTCCGCGGATTCAAGGCCGCACTCCGGCGGCGCGGCCTGCCGGTTCCGAGGCGATTCGTCCGGCACGCACAGCTCACTCGGTCGGGTGGCGCCGAAGAGGCCCGCAAGCTCCTCGCTTCCGAAGACCCACCGTCAGCGATCCTCGCCGGCAACAGCTATCTGGCCGCCGGCATTGTTGATGTCGCCCGGGAACGGGGTCTGCGCATCCCCGAGGACCTCGCACTGGTCACGTTCGACGACAGCGAAGGGCCATCGGAGTGGGCGTTCTACTCTTGCTACGAACAGCCTGCGCGCGCGATCGGCGCGGCTGCGCTGCGGTTCTTGCTGGATCGGCTGGCTGGCGATCGTTCCGGTGCGCGGCGAGCGGTCCTCCGCGGCGATGTTCGCCTGCGCTCATCCTGTGGCTGCCTGGGTGCGGCGCCACCCCAGGACCACCGGCAGTAGTTCCCTCCCGCGCCGAAGATCTTCAACGTCAAGGAACCGTCGCACCGCTTGCATCGCCAACCAGAGTTCATGTATAAGCCTAATGGTTGCGCTAACAGCAACAGGAGGGAGGGACCATGGGCTGCTCTCAAGGCACTACCTTCATGGGGTTCCGGCGGGATTCGCGCCGGCCTGGCGTCCGC
The DNA here is from genome assembly GCA_020853755.1 of Dehalococcoidia bacterium. Classification (GTDB taxonomy): domain Bacteria; phylum Chloroflexota; class Dehalococcoidia; order Tepidiformales; family Tepidiformaceae; genus Amarobacter. The sequence continues at coordinate 108,548 of JADYYG010000026.1, forward strand.
AACCTGCCAGTCATCTTTCCCCTGGATGCCAGCCTCTCCCGCCTCGTGGAACTTGGAAGCACGAGCACCGGCGCCGTTCGAGTCCCCGTGCACGACGCCCTCACTCACCTTCGTTCACCCTTCACCCTTCGCGTGGTGGCGGACTTCCTTTCCAACCCGAACGTAGGCCACGTCGTCTTGGTCTCAAGTACGTCGTCCCGCGACGTTGCCGAAGCAATCACTGGTGACCTTCGGCGGCTCGATGTCCCCACAGAGACGCTGAACGCGGAGGACTGCTCCAGCGTGGCCGGGTTCATCCAGTCCATTCATGACGCGTGCGCCGGTGCCACAGCCGGGTGTGCAACGGTCGATCGAATCTCGTTCCCGGTCAGTGAGATGCTTGTTGGGACCGAATGTGGCGGCTCGGATGGCTATTCGGGCCTGTCCGCGAACCCGGTTGTGGGGAAAGTCGTCGACCGGCTCGTGTCCGAGGGCGGCGCCGCCCTCCTCTGCGAACTCCCTGAAGCCATCGGCGCCGAACATCTCCTCGCGCAACGTGCGATTGACGCCGAGACCGCTAACCGGGTGACCGGGGCAGTGCTGGCCTGGGAGTCGCTGGCGGCCCGCTTCGGCGAAGATCTTCGCGGAGCTCAGCCGTCGCCCGGGAACCAGGATGGCGGGCTGACCACGATCGAAGAGAAGTCGCTCGGCGCCATCGCCAAGGGGGGAAGCACCCCGCTGGTGGAAGTTGTCGACTACGGCCAGGCGCCATCACGCGCGGGTCTCGTCGTCATGGACACCCCCGGGCACGACGTCGAACAGATGACCGGCATGGCCGCCGCCGGGGCGCAGATCATCCTGTTCACCACCGGCCGGGGGACGCCAACCGGCTCTCCCGTCGCGCCGACGCTGAAGATCGGGACGAATCCTTCCGTTTCGCAACACCTTTCCTCGTTGATCGATTTCGATGCGAGCACCGTTCTCTCGGGCGAATCACTCGATGAGGCAGGGGCAGCCCTCTTCCGCTTGATGCTGAACACGGCCAGCGGCACGCCTTCGCTCGCGGAGCGCGCCAGCCAGTTCGATTTCGCCCTGCCGCCGCTCGGTAGCTCGAAGCTGCTTGCAGGAACCGCACGATGACCGTCCTTCGACTGCACGGTGAAGACGACGTAGCCGTGACCACGGAGCCGATAGCGGCCGGGACCGGCGTGAACGTTTCAGGCATTGGCCTCATCCACGTTGTGGATCCCATCCCTGCGGGCCACAAGTTCGCCACGCGGCGCCTCGAACGAGGCGCGACCGTCCACAAATACGGGAGCATCATCGGTCTGGCCACTCAGCCGATCCCAACCGGCGCTCACGTTCACACCCACAACCTCGCGAGCCAGCGGGCCAGGGGCGGAGGCGCCCCCGAATGAACCTCACGGGCTTCCTTCGCGAAAACGGCGTGGGTATTCGGCAGCACTGGCTGGCCGTCCCGTCGGTCGGCTGCGTCAATCGCACCGTGGAACTTGCCGCTGAACGCGCGCCGCGCATGGCGCTTCTCACCCACCAGGGTGGCTGCGGGATGCTCCGCGATGACGTCGCCCAGTTCAGGGACACCCTCGCCGGCATGCTCTTGAACCCGAACGTGGCTGGCGGAGTCGTCGTGGGCCTCGGTTGCGAGACGAACCAATCGGCCGATGTCACCTCGCTTGCGAACCGCGGACGAAGCGCCGTGACGTCGCTGACGCTCCAGGCTGCAGGTGGAGTGACCACCGCCGCAGAAGCAGTTTGCCGCCTCTTTGAAGGGCGCGATGCCATGGTGAGCCGTGTACAGGTCGCTCCTGGCGACCTGCGTGTGGTGGTGACGGTGCGGGACGACGCCGGGCCTGCGGGACTCGCCCATGCGCAGCACTTCGCGACATCGCTTCGGGGGCACGGCTTCGACGTGCTGGGGCCGGTTGCCGCCGTCCGCGACACCGGACCTGCGACGACGGGTGGCTCGGTCCCGGGCATCTGGGCACGAGACGATGTCACACATGCACCGTCGGAAGTTGAGGCCCTCTCGGTGGCCGCGGCCCAGGGCGCAGTCATCGGTGTCGCCTTCGCAGGCGAAGCCACTCCCGTTGGCTCACCTGTGATGCCGGTGATCCGCGTCACGTCTGCGCCGGGCGCGGTCTTCGCAGCTGACTGCCAGCTCGCCGGCCCACCCGGGGAGACCACAGAGCAGTTGCTCCGGCTGTTCGAGGAGGTCGTCAACGGGAGGGAAACCGTTGGCGAATCGATTGGCCAGCGCGACTTCGCCCCGCCACGAATAGCGCCAACCATGTAGCCGAACGAGGTCGTATCAGGAACCGACGGATGGAGAGCAACCAACAAGATGAGTAACTGGACCGACCTGAGCATGATCCCTCGCGGGATGAGCCTCCGAAGCAGCTCCTTCGAGAACCCCCAGGGTGCGAAGGGCGCCGGAGGAACCGCGTGGCGCGGGCGCAAGGGCGCGCCGTCGAAGGCGATCGGGGCCGGTCAACGGGAGGTGCTGGCGTCGATCCAGGGCCCGGCGACCGTCCGGCACTTCTGGATCGCGTTCCGCCATGCCGTGCCCGAAGAGCTGCGGGCTCTGCACCTCGAAATCTTCTACGACGGCCTCGCCGAGCCCAGTGTCTCTGTCCCGCTGCTCGATTTCTTCGGGCTCCCCCACGGCCGCTTCGCGGAGTACTACTCCGCGATCAGCTCCTGCCACGAAGGACGCAGCATCAGCACCTATCTCCCGATCCCGGTCCACCGCGATGCCCGTATCGAGGTCATCAACCGGTCGGACAGCGCATTCGTCATCTACTACCAGCTGACATTGACGACCGGAGAACTGGACCCGGCAGCTGGCTACCTTCATGCAACGTTCCGTCGCGAAAACCCAACAACGAAAGCTCGCGACTTCGTCATTCTCGACGGTCTCCGCGGACCGGGCCGGTTTGCCGGCTGCAACGTGGGTATCCGGACCCTTTCCGACCACGAGCACTGGTACGGCGAAGGCGAAGTGAAGTTCTACATCGACGGGGACAGCGAGCTCCCGACCTACTGCGGCACGGGCCTCGAGGATTATGTCTGCAGCGCATGGGGCCTCGGTACTCACTCCGGGCATTGGAGCGGTTCGGCCCACCTCATCGGGCCGCCGAGCGACGACGGGAAGCCGCGCGCTACCGACCTCGCAAGCTTCTACCGCTGGCACGGACCCGACCCGGTGCCGTTTGAGCGCGACATCAAGGTAACTATTCAACAAATGGGGACCGCCGCGTTCCCTGATACCGAAAAGGAGGCGTTCACGGCCTGGTTGGCCGAGCGAGACCCGGCTGGCTGGCTCTGGTTTGGAGGCGAGAACAGCGAGGTCCCCCTGCTCGGGGGCCTGTACGAACGAGTCGACGATTACTGCGCCACGGCGTTCGTGTATTGCAGCGAACCGCAGGCAGTCCCCGTACCCGGCGTCAGTCTCGCCACGGACGGCGTCGGCCTCCTCCCATACGAACGAAACCGGTGGGGCTGGCAGCGGTCGCGCCAGCTCGACCAGTACCTCTTCGAGCATTGGGGCAGCATTGCGGCGCCACTGCCACCAGCCAACTGACAGAACCGCACGATGCCGAATCGAAACGACGTCCCCTCGCACTCTCGGGCAGCCTGTGGCGCACAACCACGGCGAGGACGGGTTGCGCCGCTGGCAGGCCGACGATGACCACCCGTGACCCGGGCGCGTTTACCATGATCGACTGCTCCACCGGTCTTGCAGGCGCCTGGGCAGCCCACACGGCTGCAGGGTTCGGCTGCCACGGCATCCGGCTATCCGACGGCCCTCCGCTGCGCTCCACACTCCCGGTGGAAACGCCGGCCGACGTCCGCGCGGCGTTCGAGCGCGTCCTGGCGAACCCAGCTGGGCAGACGGTCTTGATTGGATCCGCACAACTTGAAACCACGGTCTCCCGCCTGGCAGAGGAGTTCAAAGGCAGGTTCGCGATTGTCGAGGATCGCGGGGGGCCGTTCACTTCAGCGGCGCTGGAACTCGCGAACAGCCACAACGGGCACGTCCTCACCATCGAAGACCCGGCCGCGGCGCCGGACTACCAAGGCTGGTCGCTCCCGGAGCCACTGCTCGGGGCGCTCAGCGGCCACACGGGCCAGGCAGGTGTACTGGGCCGTCCGCCGGTGGGGTTGCCGTCCTTCATGAGCGAGTACTTCGCGGGGATGTTTGGACTCATCGGACTCCTTGCCGCGAGATACCGGCGACGAGATTCGCACCGCCATGTCATGACCTCGCGCCTCGAGGCGCTCGCGACACTCCACCCGTTTGCGTTCCTCGCCTACTCGCGGCTCAGCATCGTGAAGAAGCGCGGCAACCCGCTCTTCCCGCGCACAACGACGTTCGCCTGCACCGACGGTGAGGTGGTACTGGCGGTGATCAAGCCCAGGCACTGGGATGCGCTCTGCCTCATGACCGAACAACCCGGCCTCGTCACCGATGAGCGGTTCGCCACACCAATGGCCAGGGCCCTTCGGCTCGAACAGCTGAAGTCGTTCCTGGGGCCCTGGTTCGGCGACCGCAGCAGGACGGAGGTTGCGGCTGCGTGCATCGCGGCGCGCATCCCGTTCGGCCTCGTCCGAACACCCGAAGAGGCCGCCCAGGAACCGTTCTCCTCCAGGCAGTTCTTCGATCCCGGGCTGCCGGTCCGGTTCCCCCCGGCAGTCCTGGACAACGGTAAGCGCACCGTCGTCCCCGGCCGGAGCCTCCATGCAGGAGCCCCCGGGGGCGACGCCGCGCCTGTCCGCGACCCGGACGCGCCGCTTGCCGGCCTCCGGGTGGTCGACCTGACCACCGCCGTCGCCGGGCCTTTCGCAACACGGCTCCTCGCCGACCTCGGCGCCGATGTCCTCGTGCTCGAACCGCGAGGCCCCGAGGGCTACATCGAGATCTCCGAATTAGGCGACCGGATCGGCGCTTTTCTCCCGAACTATGACTCGACTGAAGACCCGCTGTACGCAGCGGGCGCCCGCCACCAGGCAGGCCGCGGCAAGCGCAGCCTCGTGCTCTCCAAGCCGGCCGAGGTGCAGGCCGCCCTCGCCCAGGCGGACGTGTTCTTCCAGAACTTCGCACCGGGCGTCGCGGAAGCACGCGGCTTCGGCGTTGACGCGTTGCGGGCGATAAACCCCCGTCTGACCTACGTGTCGCTATCGGGCTTCGGGCAGGCCGGACCATACGCCGGTGTCCCTGCGTTCGCGCCGACCACGGAGGCCGAGGCTGGGTTCACCTGGCTCACGTCCGCTTCTGGCAAGGAAAGGGGCGAAGACGTCCTTGGCCTCGCCGATTACGCCTCCGCACTCGAAGCGGTCTGTGCCGTGCTGGCCCGTCTCGTGTTCAACGGCTGCGATGAGTTCCACCAGGTCGACGTGTCGCAGGCTGAGGCCACCATGCGAATCATCGCGGAGAGCCTCGAACTCGGTGGTGACGCGCAGAGCAAGACCTTCCCCGGCTACGGCGTTTACCCGGCGCTCGGGAGCGACGAGTGGGTTGCGGTATGTCCGGCCGGCCCCGAAGCCGAATCGACGCTGGCCAAACTCGTAGGCGCGCCGCCTGGGGCAGACCTCGGCGCGCACGTCGCTGCCTGGACGGGCGCTCGAACCAAGCACTCTGCCGCCGCCGAATTGCAGAAGCTTGGGGTTGCCGCCGCCCCCGTGCTCTATGCCAACGAAGTGTTCGCCGACCCATTCCTGAACCGAAAGGGCCTGTTCTTCGACCTTGCTGACCACTCCGGGCTGCAGCCCACTCGGCATGAGGGACTGCAGGTTCGATTCGGTGGTTGGCGGCCGGCCTACGTGCCCGGCCCACACATTGGCGAGTCATCGCCTCCATGGATGCAACTGCGGCAGCAGTCCGTAGAGCAATAGAGCGCGAACCCACAAAAGGAAGGGACATGATGGACAACTACTGGACCAGGAAAGCCACGAGCCGGAGGCGCCTCCTCAAGGGTGGCGCAGTCACAGCGACCGCATTCGCCGTGACCGGACTCCTTGGGGCCGGCTGCGGAGACGATGACGATGACAGCAACAGCGGGGGCGGCGCCACCACCCAGCCCGGCTCGGGTTCGCCGGCCGCATCCCCGACGACCAGCGGCCCGAAGGTAGGCGGCGAACTGAGCTACGCCGGCGCCGAACCAGTCGATGGCAACCCGCTCACGAGCACGCTCGGTGGTGAACACGAGTACCACTGGCAACTCCATGACAACCTCATTGCCTACGACCAGAAGGCCCAGCTTGATGCCAGCCGCTCGCTCGCCGAGAAATGGGAAATCAAGAGCCCGACCGAGATTGTGCTCACGCTTCGGCAGGGCGTGAAGTTCGCAAACGGCGAGACGCTCACGGCAGAGGACGTGAAGTACAACATCGACCTCGTGCTCGACCCGGCGACGAAGTCGGCGGCGCGCGGGGACCTCTCCCCCATCGAATCGGTCACAACGCCCGACGCGAAGACGGTCAACCTGAAGCTCAAGGCGCCGTCTGCCTCTCTGTTGACCCTGCTGGGTGACCGCGGCGGCATGATCGTCTCCAAGAAGGCGCTCCAGGCCGGGATGAAGGAATACTCGACGAAGCCGAACGGCGGAAGTGGCCCGTTCCGCCTCGATAACTGGACCCCAAAGGAACGCTGGGCGGTTAGTCGCAATCCCGAGTACTGGAGGAAGGCCGGGAGCACCCAGCTGCCCTACCTCCAGAAGCTGACGTCCCGGTTTATCACCGACCCGGCCGTCGCCCAGGCAGCGCTCCAGAACGGCGAGATCCAGTTGATGCCGATCAGCAGCACCGATAAGGCGAAGTTCAAGGACTTTGCGTTCGCCGAATTCAACGGCGCCGCTGCCGTCACCACCTGGCTGGATTCGACGATCGCCCCGACCAGCGACGTCCGGGTGCGCCAGGCGCTTGCCTACGCCTACGACCGGAAGTCGCTTTCTGAGGTGCTCACCGGCGGCGTGGAAGCGCCAGCCATCGGGATCATCACTCCCGCGCAGTGGGCGTTCGACTCATCCGTCCAGGCGCCCAACTTCGATGTGAAGAAGGCGAAGGAATTGCTCGCAGCAGCCGGCATCGCGAAGGGGACGAAGGTGAAGGCCTTCAGCCTCGGCATTGAGGCGGCGAAACGCCGCGCCGAACTGGTGCAGGGTTTCCTCAAGGCAATCGACATCGACATGGAGATCACGCTTGGCGACGCCAGCCAGCTCGTCCCCACACTGATGGCGCACACCCACCACATGATCTTCGCTTCGATGAGCATGCGCGCCGACCCGCACGGTATCCTTGGCCTGACCATCCGCAAGGGCGGCGCACTGACCGCCGGGCTCCCGTCCGCGCCAGATGTCGACGACCTCATCGACAAGGCGAGCCAGACGTACGATCAGGCCGAGCGAAAGAAGCTGTACACGACCATGCAGGACCTCATTAGCAATAAGTACTGCATGCACGCCTGGGAGACCTACACGGTGGGCCTCATCGCAGCTTCCAAGAAGGTCGGGGGCCTCGACACTGTCTTCGGCGGCGAGGGCAAGCCTCGCTTCGCAGAACTCTCGCTGCAGGCCTGATTGGTGAACCAGAGTGGGTTGCTCAAGTATCTGCTGGGACGGATGGCTCGACTCATCCTGGTGGTGTTTGGCGTAACCCTCCTCGTGTTCTTCCTGCTGCGAACCGTACCGGGTGACCCCATCCGCGCCCGGTACGGTATCGACACCGCCCTGAGCGCCGAGGACTACAGCGCACTCCGCAAGGAGTACGGCCTCGATAAGCCCGTGCCGATCCAGTACATCAACTGGCTCCAGCACGTCGTCCAGGGGGACATGGGCGAGTCCATCCTGCAGCGGCGGGATGTTGCTCCCCTTCTCTGGAAGAGCGGCAAGATCACCCTCCAGGTACAGACGACGTCGTTTGTCCTGGCGCTGGTGTTTGGTATCGCAGCCGGCTGTCTTGCAGCCGTCAAAGCCGGGACGCTCGTTGACCGCGCCCTTTCCACCATCGCGCTCGCCGGGGTTGCGACACCGAGCTATTTCCTCGGCATCCTTCTCATCCTCCTCTTCGCCGTGAAGCTCGATTGGCTGCCCGTGACCGGTTGGAGGCCGCTCATCCCGGATGTGAAAGAGGGGCTCAGGCACCTCGCGCTGCCTGCCATCACCGGGGCGCTTGCAGGTCCGCTGGCGGTCCTGCTGCGCTATTCCAGGGCGTCCCTGCTGGAAGTCCTCGAGCAGGACTACGTTCGCACTGCGCGCTCAAAGGGACTCTCAACCATGGTGGTCACGCTCCGTCACGCGATGCCGAACGCGAGCGTCCTCATCCTGAGTGTTGCCGGGTTGATGTTCGCAAACATCCTCGCCGGGAGCGTCATCATCGAACGGCTCTTCAGCATCCCCGGCATGGGTCGCCTGGTGACCGAGGCTGTGATCCAGCATGACTACCCGCTCGTGCAAGGCGCCGTGCTGGTCATCGCCGTCGTCGTCGTCTTCGTGAACACCATGGTTGACCTCCTCTACATGGTGGTTGACCCCAGGATCCGCCGGTGACATCGACTTCATCCCTGTTCGAATCGGGCATCGAAGCGGTCCACTACCGGTCAGCCTTGCGACAGCTGCGAAGAGCCGGGCGGGCGTGCCTCAACCCTGCCGCCCTTTTCGTCATCGTGGTCGTCATCGGAGCAACGTTCTCAGGATGGCTCAGTGGGCACGGTCCGAATGACCAGAACCTGCAGGCTCGCTTCGCACCGCCCTCGCGCGAGTATTTCCTCGGCACCGATGCCCTCGGCCGGGACACCTTCGCTCGCATCCTCTATGGAGCGCGGATCTCGCTCGCCACAGCCATCTCCGCCGCGCTGCTCTCCACGTTCCTGGGCGCCATCCTCGGGCTGCTGGCGGGATACCTGGGGGGCGTTATCGACTCGGTTGTTTCCTACGTGTCCGATGTCGTGATGGCCTTCCCGGCAATCATCTTTGCCCTCTTCATCCTCTCGGTGTTTGGTTCCGACATGAAGAATGTCATCATCGCCCTCGCTGTGTACGGGGTGCCGGGGGCATTCCGTGTTGTCCGGGGGCAAGTGCTCGTGATCCGTGAAGTCGAGTACGTGAAGGCATCCGTGTCGGTCGGCGCGAGCCCGTTACGAACCGCTGTCCGCCACGTCCTGCCAAACAGTATCGCGCCGCTCACGGTTGCGGTGCCCCTGGCGATGTCTGGCGCTGTGCTGGCAGAGGCCGGGCTCTCCTTCCTGGGGCTTGGCGTGCGGCCGCCGACTCCCACCTGGGGCGGCATGCTCGCCGACGGCTATGCCTTCATCTATGACCACCCGCGGCTGCCAATCATCCCGGGCATCGCCGTGTTCTTGCTTGTGCTTTCGCTGAATGCCATCGGAGACCAGGTTCGCGCCGCACTGAGCCATCGGCGGTCGTGAGGGGGCAGCCGCTTTCTTGACCTCAATCGAGCCGGACGATGGTGGTCCCGATGGTGCGCCCGGCGAGCAGGTCGACGAACGCCTGCGGCGCGGATTCGAGACCCCGGTATTCGGTGGTCCGCGTCTGAACCTCACCTGCGGCCACCCACTGCGCCATCGCCTTCCGGGCCTCGTCATACCGGTCGGCGAACCGGTAGACGATGAAGCCTTCCATCCGGACCTGGTTGTTCACGAGGAGTCCGGGCACACCACGCGGCCCAGCTGCTGGCTTCGCGCCGTCGTACGCCGAGACAGCGCCACAGCAGACGATCCGGCCGAAGGTGTTCATGCAGAAGAGCGCGCTTTCGAGGATGGCCCCGCCGGTGTTGTCCCAGTAGACGTCGATGCGGTCTGGGGTCGCGGCACGGAACTGGTCCCGGAAGTCGTGCGCCTTGTAGTTCACCGCCGCGTCGAAACCCAGTTCGCCGGTCAGGACGCCGCACTTTTCGGCCGAACCGGCGACGCCCACAACGCGGCAGCCGAGGCGCTTGGCAAACTGGCCAACCATGTGCCCAACCGAGCCTGCAGCCGCCGAGACGACGACCGCCTGCCCACGCTCCGGGCGGCCAATCTCGTGGAGTCCGAAGTAGGCCGTCAGGCCGTTCGTCCCGTAGAGGCCGAGGTGGAGCGACGCGTCGGCCGCGCCATCGACGCGGCGCAGCGCGCTCGCTTTGACTGCGGCGAGCTCGTCCCAACCCGTCGGGCCAACGACCACGTCACCCGGCTTGAAGTCGGGCGATTTCGAGGCTTCGACCACTGCGAGGCCGGTACCGCCCATGACCACGCCCGCGACAGGAGCGCCGGCATAGCTCGCGCTCCCCTGGAGCCCGGCCCGCTGACCAGCGCCAATTGTGAACGCCTGGGTTCGGCAGAGCACTTCGCCTTCGCCGCAATCGGGCGACGGGACGGACTGGACCGCGAAGTGGCCCGGTTCGAGCGGCCCGTCCGGGACGGACGCGATGATCACCCTACGGTGGCTTGCCATGTGGAACCTCCTGCACAGCCTGCGGGTTCGAACCGCACCTGCGCGATGGCGGATTGTGTGGTCTCGAAAGCGAGTCCGGCAAGGGCGCAGCGGTTGTCGGCGAAAGGGCCAGTCAGCGGCGGCGGGCCGAGACCAGCCACCCGCCGCCTGCAGCGAGCAACGCAGTGTCGAGATAGAGATGCGCCCTCGCGAGTGCCCCGGCAAAGAACATCGGGTGCAGGGCGAAGAGCGTTGCATGCACTGCCAGTCCAGGATCCACGACGAGCGTGCCGAGGAGGACCGCCGAAGCAACGGCGCTGCCGGCGGCAATCGGCAGGTCGAATGCGCTCGTACCCGCGCCAGTCTTGCGCTGGAACCGGGACATCGCTGTCGAAACCGGGCCAGTCGCACCCGGTGCAAATGCGCTCAGGAGACCGACCGCCGCACGGGGTAAACGTCCCCTCGGGTACACGAGGTACGCCGGTTCATACCGCGTCGGGCTGAACTTCGCCTTGAAATGATCGAGCGGCTTGAAGCGGTAGAACATGTTCAGGTGGTGGAACGTGAAGTTCAGCAGGCGGCCGAGGAGCCGGTGCCCACCCGGTTGAAAACGGCATCCGCGAAGCGGCGCAAGGCCGAAGTTCGCGACGCCCGCGCCGCGCCGGGCCGCCTCCGCCACGGCCTCGATCACGAGGAGTTCCGTCGCCCCCGTCGGCGCCGACTTTCGGCGGATCAGGTCTTCGAGGTAGTACCGCGAACCACCTGCGTACGGAACACACGTGAGGAATGCCTCAAGCCGCCCGTCTCGGCGAGCGAGGAGCACGATCTTGTCGTTCGAATGGGCCAGTGGAGCGAGGCGGAGCGTGAATCCGAGCGCTTTCACATTCCGGCTTGTCCGCCAGTCGGCGGTCGCCTCGGCGATTTCGCGTTCGAGCACAGCAGTTGGCGTCGCCCCCGGCGGGAGGATTTCCACGGTGACCCCGGTCTTGCGCGCCTGGTTCGAAGCTGACCGTACCTTCTTTGCGCGGTCGCCCCGCGGCGCCCAGGCAGCGGTATCGAAGAGTGGTTCCTCCCCGATCTTAATCGCGTGGAGGCCTGCGGCGGCATACCGCTCCAGCCAACCGGCGGAAGCGTTGGCGAAGGCCGGTGTCAGCCTTGTGCGGGTGCAGAAGGCGAGGAAAGCATCGAGGGTTGCCGCGGCGTGCTCCGGGGCGCAGACGGGGTCGCCACAGACGACCGCCGTCCCGCGGTGCCGTTCGAACGCAACGAAACCCGGGTTCTGGGGCGGCGCAAAGTACTCCCAGCCGTCGTAGAGCGCCAGGAACGCGAGCCCGCTTTGGCCGTGCCTGGTGGCCATGGCATAGCGTTCCTCGGGCGTCCCCACCCGGCTGACTGGCTCATGCGTCTGCCTACGGCTCCACCACATCGCTCCAGAGCATGCTCCGCGGCTCTGAAGACACCCTGAACGGGGGTGCAGCGTCCTGTCCCGAAGGGTGCGCGGTCTTTACCGGAAGCGATCGCACTCCGAATCGGAGAGGTAGGCGGGCCGATGCAGGAGCTCGGGTACTGTCACCGGCCTGAGGCCGCGCGCCTGAAGGCCATCGAGGATGGCGGGCAGTGCCTTCACGACGACCGAGCGGTCTGCGGGAATGTTTCCGTCGAGGCCGTCGTGCAGCAAGATGATGCTGCCAGGCTTCACCTTCGCGAGGATGTTCGCCGCGAGGCGATCCGGGTCCGTCTCCACCCAGTCCTGCGCTGAGACGTCCCATGTGATCATCGTCATCCCGCGGTTCGAGAGGGCGCGCCACATGAACGGAGTGTGGGCTCCATGCGGCGGCCTGAAGAAGGCCGGGCAGACTCCCGAGGCGCCCGCCAGCGCCCGTTCGGCGCGATCGAGTTCGGGGTAGCGCGGGTCCAGGTAGCGGACCGCATCGTGCAGGTAGGAGTGGTTCGCGACAATCTGGCCGTCAGCAACGAGGGCAGCCGTGATGTCAGGCCGTTCGACCGCTGCGTTCCCGACCTCGAAGAACGTCCCTTTCACACCACGTTCATCGAGGATCCGCGCCACCTCGAGGCTGTAGTCGGGGTTCGGGCCGTCGTCGAACGTCAGTGCAACGACCGGCCGGGAGCGGTCGCCGTGACTTTTGAGGTCGCCCAGCCAGGTAACGTGCGGATTGGTGGACCCGACCCAGAACGCCGAGAAACCAAGTACCTCCACGGCGCCAACTGTCACGGGGACTGTCTGCCGCGCCCGGCGCAGGACGAACGCCTTCCAGCTCAGCGAGGTAAGGAGCGGCGCGCCCGCGAGGCCCACGAACAACCCGAACGGGAACGCCACCGTATCGACGCCGCCAGGGTAGGTTGTCTGGGTGAGCAGCCATGCCGCCGCTGGCGCAGCCACCGCTCCCGCCGCCGCCGTCGCCTTCGAGACAAACCGTGACCCGAGAGCGAAACCGAGCGCAGATAGGAGGACGCAGGCCGCCACATGACCCGCTCCGGCGCCGATTGCCGGTCGTGTCACTGCCAGCGCGGGGAGGCAAAGGAGGGCGACCAATGCAGCCGCACCGAGGATCTTCGCGGCACGTATTGTTCGGACAGGCTTCGTGAGACCCTTTGCCATCGTGGACGCCAGAGCCTCCTTTGCATCGCGGCTCCTGTTGGGAGCGCTGATTGCGGCCTGGACCGCGGCTATCAGCCTGCTCTTGCTCCACCGCATCGTGGTCAGCAACGACTCGTTGAGCAACTACGGTCACGTCTGGCTCATCACCGAACATTTACGCGAGCACCACTCGCTCCCCTGGAAGCTGCCGGCGCTGCTCCATGGCGACGGACAGGCGTACCCGTACGGCTTCCTCCCATGGACGCTCGCGGCACTGCTCCGTCCGCTCCTCGGCGACTGGGTTTCGACGCTTTTCATGGCGGTTGGCGCGGGAGGGGTCATCGCCGGGACGTTCGCAGCCCTGCCTGAGTTGCGCAGGCCGCTGCCCGCAGCCTGCGCGCTGGCGAACCCCGTACTGGTGGAGATGTTCGTCCTCTTCCAACTCCCGTTCGCCTGGGCGGCGGCGCTCTTCCTCTGGGCAGCCTGGGCATTCCGCCGGGAGCGAATGGTCGCGGCAACGCTCCTTGCCGGGGCAGCGCAGGCCACGCATGCCGCTGTCCTCATGCCGATCACAGCGGTGGCATTCCTCCTCGCCTGGAACATCTTCCCGGGGAGGCGGCGCGGCCTGGCCATGTCCTACGCGGTATCGGTCGCCGCCGCACTGCCAGCTGCCGCCATCGTGCTCGCATCGCCTGTCGTCAGTGATGCGAGCCGGACCACCGTCCTGGCCAACTTCGCGGAGACCGTGGGGTGGCGGGCGCTGGTGTTCATCGTCCCGGCGGCGCTGGCATGGCTCACGACGCGGCGGCCCCGTGGGCTCTGGCCGGCAGCCATCCTCTTTCTCGCGTTGAACCCGCTCCTCGTCCCAGTCCGGCACACTATGTTCGCCTGGGGGCTGTTCTTCCGGGAGCCGGACGGCCAGGTCGCGGCCTTCACGCGCACGCCGGCTTTCGAGCCCGGCGCCACCTACCGGGTGTTGCGCGCCGGAGACGGGAAGGTGGGTATGTACCAGATCCTCAAGGCCGGCGGCCGCCTCGACTCAGAGTTCTTCCCTGAGAGCATCGACCGGCGCAGTTGGCCGAGCCAGCAGGACTACGCAGCCTTTCTCTCGAAGCGCCGGGTCGACTATGTCCTCATCTTCACGAGTTACCACCGGAGGTTCAGCACGAACGAGGAGTCGTTGCTGAACACGATGAGTGGCAGCCGCTGCGCTTCCGTGGCGGCGCAGACCAGTGAGTACACCGCCTACCGCGTCCAACCGTCCGACTGTGAGGTAGCCCGGTGACGAACGCCTCTCACGCCGGCCCTCGGCGCATTCTCGTCGTTGAGGACAACCCGGAGATCCTGCTCAACGTGCGGCTCGGGCTGCAGCGGTCAGGGTTCGATGTGACGACGGCGGGAGACGGGCGGGCCGCACTCGCTTCGTTCGCAGCCGCGAGGCCAGACCTGATCGTCCTCGACCTGCTCCTCCCCGACATAGAAGGCATCGACCTCTGCTACCGGTTCCGGGAAATGGAGGGCCCGCCCATCATCATGCTGACCTCGCTCGACTCCGTGAGTGACCGTGTCGAAGGACTGCGCGCAGGGGCGGACGACTACCTCGTGAAACCCTTTGCAATGGCCGAACTGGTTGCGCGAATCGAAGCGGTGCTGCGGCGGAGCGCGCCGAACTCGTCGCAAATCGAGTACGAGGACCTCGTCATCGACCTCGACGCCCACGAGGTCCGGCGCGAAGGTGAGGCGGTCAACCTGACGCCCACCGAGTTCGAACTCCTTGTCTTCCTTGCGCGCCGGACAAACCGGGTGGTCACCCGTCAGATCATTTCGTCGGCGATCTGGCCGCTCGACGACGACGTCGACGACAACCTGCTCGACGCTCACCTCGCGAACCTGCGCCAGAAGCTCGAGGCGGGCGGCGGACGCCGCATCATCCAGACTGTGCGCGGCATCGGGTTTGTCCTCCGGTGATGTACCCGCAAAAGCTGGCCACCCGGCTCACGCTCTTCTTCGTCGCCGTCCTGACGGTGGTGCTCCTGGTGATCATTGGGCTGGCGCTCATTCTCGAAGAGCACGGGTACACGGGGAGCCAGGATGCCAGCCTGCGTGACATCGCTGTCGCTGCCTCCGAAAGGCTGCAGGGTCGCACCGACACTGCCACAGTCCTCGATGAATTCTCGACTGCCGCAACCTTCCTGCAAGTGGAGGACCCGCACGGCCAGGTGACCGCAAAATCGTCCAACCTCGGCGCGACGCGCATTCCCTACCGGCCGCATTCGGCGGGAACTATCCGCGGCGACGGCTTCCACACGGTCGAGTACCAGCGCCAGGAGCTTCGTTTCGTCCGCCATGCGCTCATCGACGGCGACACGGTGACCGGGTACATCATTGTGGCCCGGGCCGTGCCAGCTACCGGCCGGCGGCTGGTCGACCTGGGCAGCATCCTCGTCGGCGCTGCGGGCTTCGGGCTGGTCGTCGGTGTGGTTGCGGCGGTAATTCTTGTGCGTCGCGAAATCGCGCCGATTCGTGCCCTCACCGACGAAGCGCTGGCCGCGCGCTCCTCCGGGTTCCAGGTTCCTCTCGTCGCCGAAGGCGACGGAAGTGAGGAGGCCCGTGAGCTTCGCCAGGCGCTCAGCAGGCTCGTGGAAGGGCAGCGGCAGGCGCTCTCGCGGGAGCGCACGTTCTTCGCCGACTCCTCGCACGTCCTGAGGACCCCGTTGGCCGTCCTCCAGGGCGCACTCGAACACCTCGACGGAGCGGCGGGACCGGACCGGGAGCGAGCGCTCGCCCAGGCGCGCGGTGCGGTCCAGGCGATGTCGCAGTCCGTCAGCGCGCTGCTCCTGCTTTCTCGCGATGGCCCGTCGAACCCGGCGACGTGGGAGGTCACCGACATCGACGAACTACTGCAACCGCAGGTCGAGGCGGCCACAGCGGCTCACCCGGCGGTTCACCTGAGTTCGCAACTCGCACCGGGGCTGCCGGTCGCGGGGGACCACCACCAACTGTCGAGTCTCTTTTCGAGCATCATCGAGAATGCAATGCAGTACACCCCGGCCGGAGGCAACGTCCGGGTCACTGCCTGGCGCGACGATGAAGATGCAGTAGTCGAAGTCGCGGATAGCGGCCCTGGCTTCAGCGACGAGGACCGCGCCCAAGCGTTCGACCGCTTCTACCGGGGGCGTGCAGCCAGAACTGTCAGGCCCGATGGCTCGGGGCTTGGCCTCTCCATCGCAGCCCGGATCGCGGAGCTTCACCACGGCCATCTGGCCATTGAGCGCTCAGACCTCGGGGGTGCACTTGTGCGCATCCGGCTGCCATTGATCGGGTAGTTCAGGCAATCTTCAGAACCCGTTGCGAAAGCGTTCAGCGCGGCGTCCGAGGCTGTGCATCGGCGGATCACAGGCCGCACACCACACCCTGGAGGCCGCCCTCATGCGGGTACCAGCAGCCAGCATCGTCTTCAGCGAGCACGATATCGCTGACGCCCTCTCCCGAATCGAATCGAGCCTGCGCAGCGGGCAACTGACCCTGGGCCAGCATGGCGCGGCCTTCGAAGAAGCATTCGCGGCCCGCTGCGGCCGGAAGCACGCTGTCGCGGTCAGTAGCGGGACAAGCGCTATCGAAATCGCCCTGCGCAGCTTCGCTATCGAAGGCAAAGAGGTCATCGTCCCGGACAACACCTTCTTCGCCACGGCAGCTGCGGTGGTTCATGCCGGTGGCACGCCCGTCTTCGCCGATGCGAGCGTGGACAGCCTGGCGGTGAGCCTCGAAGGCATCAGGGCGAAATTCACGCCGAACACGGCGGGCGTCATCGTTGTCCACATCGGCGGGATCGTCTCGCCGGAACTCCCCGCCATCGCCGCTGAATGCAAGGCCAGGGGCGTGTTCCTCCTTTGCGATGCCGCCCACGCGCACGGCGCGACGCTCAACGGCCTCGATGCGTCCACCTGGGGTTCAGCCTCGACCTACAGCTTCTACCCGACCAAGGTCATGACCTCCGGTGAGGGCGGGATGATCGTCACCGACGATGAAGCCCTCGCCGCCGAAGCCCGTGTCTACCGGGACCAGGGCAAGGCCGGGTTCACCAGTAACTTCCACACGCGCATGGGCAACAACTGGCGGATGAGCGAGGTGCACGCGGCGATCGGCCTCGTCCAACTCGCGCGGCTCGACGAGTTCATCGCCCACCGCAGGATGATCGCGGCCGCTTACGAGGCGGGCCTCAAGCGCGAAGGCGTGCTCACCCTTCCCTCAGCGCAGCGGCTCGATGAGAGCAACTTCTACAAATTCGTCGCCTACCTGCCGGAAGGAGTCGACCGGGCGCGGCTGAAAGCAGCCATGCGCGAACGCGAAGTCGGCCTTTCGGGCGAGGTGTACGAACTGCCGCTTCACGCCCAGCCCGTCTTCGAACCGTGGGCCGCGGGCAGCTATCCAGGCGCCGACGAAGTCTGCTCCCGCCAGGTTTGCCTGCCGGTCTCCGCGCGGATGACCGAGGACGACGCCCGGTATGTGGTCGAAAGCCTCGCCCGCTGCCTCCCGGTGGGGGTCTAACGCCATGCACGTCGCAGTTACCGGCGGTTCCGGATTCATCGGCAGCCACGTCGTCGACCACCTGCTTCGTGCAGGCCACACCGTTTGCGTCCTCGACCTCAAGCCGCCGCATCGCAACGACGTCGACTGGCGGGCAAACGACCTCCGCACCCCGGAGGAAGCTCTTGAGGCGACGCGCGGGTGTGACGCCATCATGCACCTCGCGGCAATGGCCAACGTCAACGATGTCGCAGCCGCTCCCTATGAATCGGCCGAACTGAACCTCGGCGCCACCGCGGCGCTGCTCGATGCCGCCCGCCGCCACGGGATCTCCCACTTCGTTTTCGCGTCGACCGTCTGGGTATACGAGGCGAGCGACGACATCCACGTCGACGAAACAACCCCACTTCGACCGGACGGAGCGAAGCACCTTTACACCGCCGAGAAGATAGCCGGGGAACTCCTGGTGAACGCCTACAGTCAGCTGTTCGACCTGCCGGTGACCGTGCTTCGCTACGGCATCCCGTATGGCCCGCGCATGCGCGAACAACTCGTCATCCCGATTTTCATCAAGAAGGCGCTGCACGGTGAGCCGCTCACCATCTCCGGCGACGGCAAGCAATACCGGAACTTCATCTACGTCGAAGACCTCGCGGATGCGCACGTCCGTGTCCTCGATCGGCACGCCACGGGGACGTTCAACCTCGAAGGGCCGAAGGAGGTCGCCATCATCGAGGTCGCCGAGGCGATCAATGCCCGGATCGCCGGCAACGGCGGCATCCAGCGCATGGAGGCGCGCGCCGGGGACTACCAGGGCCGCGTCGTTTCGCGGACGCACGCCAAAGACGTCCTCGACTGGGAACCGGCCACCGGTTTCGAATCCGGCCTCGACTCCACCCTTGATTGGTTCATAAAGCAATGGGCGCCGCAACCACAGCCGGCCTGACGGCGGAGCGCCGCTCAAGCCTGAATCCGCGCCGCGTGGCGGTCATGCCGGCCTTCAACGAAGCCGCGACGATTATTGGCGTCCTCGATGACCTTGTGGACCGGGTGGATTGCCTCGTTATCGTCGACGATGGCTCAACGGACGCCACCGGGTCGCTGGTGGACGCCTGGGCAGCCGGTCGCAACGGCGTCCACGTCGTCCATTTCCCGGCGAACCGCGGGCTTTCAGCGGCACTCCGGGCGGGCTGGGACCACGTGCGCGAACTGGTCGCATCCCGAGCCATCTCACCCGAGGACGTAGCGTTCTCGATCGACGCCGACGGCCAGCACGAGCCCGGCGCGGTCGAGGGGATGATCGCCCACCTCGTTGAGAATGACCTGGATTGCGTCATCGCGCGCCGGGATCTCGGCTACCACACCGGATACAAGCGCTTCGGCAATCACGTTATGACGTGGATCGGACGTATCTCCGGAGGCTTCCGGTTCGAAGACATTGAAAGCGGTTACCGGGTCTTTCGCATCGGCCCACTGCTCGACGCTCAGCAGTACTACCGTGGCTACAAGTACAGCGAGACCGTTGAAGTCGCCGTCATCCTCGCCCGGCTTGGCTACCGCATGTGCAACAGCTACCCGGTGACCATCCCCGTGGCCCGCACGCGCACCCGCATGTACGACGCCCTCGTGGATGCCGTCTGCATGCCGATGAGTTGGATTCGCCTCACGGTTGACCGCGAAGCGCCAGGCCTGCGCCGGCGAAGTTGGAAGCGAGCTGGCGCCGTTGCCGCCTTCGCCGCATTGCCAATCCTCGGCGTCCTGGGATGGTGGCATGCGCGCGCTCATTAACTCCCGCGGGTTCGCGGCCCTCTGGCGGCCGGCGACCGCGCGCCTGCTGCTGGCGGCATTCCTCCTCGATTTGCTGAGCGTCTTCATCGTCGTCGGCTACGGCAGTTCCTACCTGCTCCGAATCCTTCACGCGCCGCCCGCATACCCGGCGTTCGCCCTCGCCATTTACGGCGCGATGAAGACCGGCTCCTCGCAACCCGCCGGTTGGCTGCTCGACCGGCTCGGCAAGGGTCCCGTGGTGGCGGTCGCGCTGGCGTCGGGGGCCATCGGGCTCGCCGTGGCGGCTCGCAGCGCGAGCGCGGCGGCGTTCTTTGTCGCAGTCGGCCTGCTTGCCGTCACCGTGTCCGTTGGCTGGGTCGTGGTGATGGCGGCCCTTTCCCGGGAAGCGCCTGCCGACGGCCGGGGCGCGGCGGCCTCCACGCTCGGCCTGCTTTCGGGAGCGGCGACGGGTTCGGCCATCTTCCTGGCGGCCCTGTTCGTCGCCACGGCCACCCCCCGGGCCGCGCTCGGTCTCGGCGTCACCCTCGTGGTCGTTGTCTGCTCGCTGATGGCAATGGCCACGCTGAACCAGCCCGAAGCGCGCACGTTCGTCCGCCGCGCAGTGATCCGGCGTCATCTTCCCCTGTTCACCATCGTCTTCTGCCACTTCGCGCTGCTCACGGCGCTCGCGGGCCTCTACATCCCGTTCCTCCTCAGGGAGCTGAATCTCTCCACCACAGCCGCGGCGGTCGTCCTCCTCCCGGCCGCCGCGGCGGGGGGACTCACGATGCTCTGGAGCGGCTCCCGTTCGAAGGCGGGCGGCCGGTTCGCCCTGGCCGGTGACTTCTACGCCCTCGGCGGGTTCGCTCTGCTCGTGATCTCGCGCGAAGGGCACCTCCTCCTCGTCGGGCTGCTAACAGTGCCGATTGTTGGCGCGCTCGCCGCTGCCGCGCCGCTCGTGAATGCGGCGGTTCTTGATGCCGGAGCGCGTTCCCGGGGCGAGACGCTCGGGTGGATCTTCCTCGTCGAAGGCGTCGGCGCCGCGGCCGGCCCGCTGCTGGCCGCTGGAGGCATTTCATTCGTGGGGATACGCGTTGGGATGGCGCTGCTGGCCTGCGCGATCATCCCCTTCGGCCTGGCCGTGAAAAAGGGCCAACAGGCGATTCGGCCATGACGCAGCCGCCACTCCCCCATGGCGCCCGCGTGCTCGTGACTGGAGGCGCGGGCTTTGTCGGCTCGCACGTCGTGGATGCTCTCCTCGCTGGAGGTTGTCGCGTCCTCGTCATCGATAACCTGTCAACCGGACTCGAAAGCAACCTGGCACCGGGATGCGAACTGGTGAACCTCGACATCGCGGATCCCTCCGTCCCGAACGTCTTCCATACGTTCCAGCCCGGCGCGATTGTGCATGCCGCTGCCCAGGCATCCGTGCCGCTCTCGGTCAGCCTCCCCCAGGCCGACGCGCGGACGAATGTCCTCGGAACCATCAACCTTGCCCAGGCGGCGGCCGCAACAGGAGTGGAGCGGTTCATCTACGTGAACACCGGAGGCGCGCTCTACGGCCGCACGCGATACCTCCCGATCGATGAGTCCCATCCTGTCGAGCCGATCAGCCCGTACGGTCTCTCGAAATGGACCGCTGAGCAGTACCTGCGGCTGCTTGGACGCGGGAACTTCCCGCTGACCACCTTGCGCCTTGCGAACGTCTACGGGCCCAGGCAATCGGCGAGTACCGAAGCCGGTGTCATCAGCGTGTTCGCCTCGCGCATGCTCCAGGGGCGTCCGGTAAGCATTCACGGCGACGGCCAGCAGACCCGGGACTTCGTGTTCGTTGTCGATGTCGCCCGGGCGGTGCTGCTCGCACTGGCAGGACCGAGTGACCTGACAGCGCACATCAGCACGGCGAAAGGAGTCTCCGTCTCCGAAGTTTTTGGCCTCGTCGCCGCCGCTACCGGATACTCGCGGCAGCCGCGGTTCGGGCCGGCCCGCGCGGGTGACGTTCGCCACAGCGTGCTTGCCAACGCACGAGCCCGCGAAGCGCTCGGCTGGAGCCCGGAATGGGCGCTCGCCGGCGGCATCGCGGAGACTATTCGCTGGATGGCGCCCGCGCTGGAACGAGTGGCCCTGGCGGCCGGTGCATAGTTCCGATGGCGGAGCAGCAATTGGACCGGGGATTTCTTGCCATTGCGGGGTATGCGTTTCATACTTAGAGCTTGATCCGCAGCCGCGGATCGTTTTTGTGTTGGAATCCGTCTTGAGATTCCGGGACCCTGCCCGGGTGGCGCAATTGGCAGCGCAGTCGATTTGTAATCGACCGGTTAGGGGTTCGAGTCCCCTCTCGGGCTCCAACACAACCACGCCCGCCGCGTGAGCGGTGGTCACCGCGTGGAGAGATGGCCGAGTGGTTAATGGCAGCAGACTGTAAATCTGCCGCGCTTCGCGCTTCGGAGGTTCGAATCCTCCTCTCTCCACCACCTTCCCACGGCTGATGGGCCGTCCCCGCCAGCCAACCTGCTCGCAAGGAGCTTCCCCGAGCACCACAGGCCCTCATAGCTCAGTCGGCAGAGCGCGTTCTTGGTAAGAACGAGGTCTCCAGTTCAAATCTGGATGAGGGCTCCAGACACTCTCAGGCGGGCGCCGCCTGGACCACACC
>JADYYG010000027.1 GCA_020853755.1 Dehalococcoidia bacterium
GAAGGCGGCATCGACGTCCTCAAGGTCGAAACCTGCCAGGACCTCCTCCAGACCAAGGCCTACCTGACCGCCTGCGAGCAGGCCTTCGAGTTCACCGGCAAGCGCATCCCGGTCATCGCCAGCGTTACCATCGAGACGACCGGCACGATGCTCCTCGGCTCGGACATCGCCTGCGCGCTGACCTCCCTGGAACCGATCGATGTCGTGGACATCATCGGCATCAACTGCGCGACCGGACCGGAACAGATGACCGAGCACGTGCGTTATCTCGCCGAGCACTCGCGCCGCCCGGTGTTCATCGGCCCGAACGCTGGCCTCCCGGAAGTCGTCGATGGCCAGGCCTGCTACACCCTGACCGACGAGCAGTTCTCGAAATACCAGCACACGTTCATCACCGAATTCGGGACGAACATCGTCGCCGGCTGCTGCGGCACGACCCCGGCGATGTTCGCGGCCGCCATCGCCGCAATCGGCCGGCGTGCCCCGGAGTTCCGGCCGGCCCGCGCCGAGTTCCTCCGCGGCCAGCACGCGCCCTATGAGGCAAACGTCTCCTCCATCTACCAGAGCGTGCCGATCGAACAGGACATCTCGTTCCTCGTCATCGGCGAGCGCACGAACGCGACCGGTTCGCGCGCCTTCCGCGACCTCCTCCTCGCCGAGGACCTCGATGGCATCGTCGCCCTCGCCCGCGAGCAGGCGGCCGAAGGCGCGCACGTCATCGACGTGATGGTCGACTACGTGGGCCGCGACGGCGTCGTCGATATGGACCGGGTGGCCTCGGCGCTGCGCACGCAGAGCACGCTCCCGCTCGTCTTCGACAGCACCGAGCCGCCGGTCATCGAGACCGCGCTCAAGCTCTACGGCGGCAAGGCCATCGTGAACTCGATCAACCTGGAAGACGGCGAGCGGAAGATTCGCCGCGTGCTCCCGTTGATCAAGCGCCACGGCGCCGCCGCCATCGCCCTCACCATCGACGAAGAGGGCCAGGCGCGCACGACCGAGTGGAAGCTGCGCGTCGCCCGCCGCATCTACGACCTCGCCGTCGGCGAGTACGGCATGGAACCCGGCGACCTGCTCTTCGACTTCCTCACGTTCCCGCTTTCGGGCGGCCAGGAAGACCTCCGCCGTGACGCGATGGAGACCTTCAACGCGATCAAGCAGATGAAGGCGGAGTTCCCCGGCGTCCATACCACGCTCGGCGTTTCGAACTGCTCGTTTGGGCTGAAACCGGCGGCCCGGCGCGTGCTCAACTCGGTGTTCCTCTTCGAAGCCATCGACCACGGCCTCGATTCGGCCATCGTGAACGCGAAGCAGATCGTGCCGCTCAACCGCATCCCGGAAGAGCAGCTGAACACCGCGCGTGACCTCATCTATGACCGCCGCCGCGAAGGGTACGACCCGCTCACGCACTTCATTTCTCTCTTCGAAAACGAAGCGGCGAGCAAGGCCGAGAAGGTCGACCGCTCGACGCTGCCTGTGGAAGAGCGCCTCAAGCAGCGCATCATCGACGGCGACCGGCGCGGCCTCGACGATGACCTCGCCGAGGCGCTCACCCGCTTCGACCCGCTGACCATCATCAATGAGCACCTGCTCGACGGCATGCGCGTGGTTGGCGAACTGTTCGGCGCGGGCAAGATGCAACTCCCGTTCGTCCTGCAGTCGGCCGAGACGATGAAGCAGTCCGTCGCCTACCTCGAACCGTACATGGAGAAGAGCGAGGGTTCGACGAAGGGCCGTGTTGTCCTCGCCACCGTCCGCGGCGACGTCCACGACATCGGCAAGAACCTCGTCGACATCATCCTCAGCAACAACGGCTACACGACATTCAACATCGGCATCAAGCAGCCGATCCAGAGCATCATCGAGAAGGCCCAGGAGGTGGAGGCTGACGCTATCGGCCTCTCCGGGTTGCTGGTGAAGAGCACCGTCGTGATGCGCGAGGACCTGGAAGAGCTGAACAGCCGGGAACTGTTCCACTACCCGGTCATCCTCGGCGGGGCCGCGCTCACCCGGCGTTACGTCGAAGACGACCTGCGGCGGCTCTACAAGGGTGTGGTCTACTACGCCCAGGACGCCTTCGAAGGCCTCGCGACGCTCGAAAAGGTGGTGCCCGCAGCCCGCGAAGGTCGCCCGCTCCCGGTGCTTACCCGCGGCGGCGCCGAAGTCACCGTGGACTCGGTCTACGACCCGGTGCAGGTGACCGCTCCCGGGACCGACACCTCGAACCTCGACGAGTACGTGAAGACCGAGACCACCCGGGACGTGCCGATTCCGACGCCGCCGTTCTGGGGCAGCCGTGTGGTCCGAGGTCTCCCCCTGCGCGACATCTACCCGTGGATCAACGAGACCCAGCTCTTCCGCGGCCAGTGGCAGTACCAGCGCGGCGAACGGTCGGACATCGAGTACAACGCCTTCGTCGATGAGGAAGTGCGGCCGGTCTTCCGGCGCTGGGCGGAACAGGCCATCTCCGACCAGTTGCTCGTGCCCCAGGTGGTCTACGGCTACTTCCCCTGCCTCGCCGACAAGAACGAACTGGTCTGCTGGCCCGAACTGCGCGACGGCAAGCCAGCCGGCCAGCCAGTCCGCCTCAAGTACCCGCGCCAGTCCACCGGCCAGCGCAAGTGCATCGCCGACTTCTTCCGTTCGATGGAGGAAGCCGCGGCGGGCGGGCCGCAGTACGACGTGGTCGGCCTGACGCTCGTCACCATGGGCTCGAAGGCGAGCGAGTTTTCGCAGGAGCTGTTCAAGGGGAACGAGTACCGCGACTACCTGCACTGGCATGGCTTCTCGGTCGAAAGCGCTGAGGCCCTCGCCGAGATGTGGCACAAGCGAGTGCGCGAGGAACTCGGCATCGCCGGCAAGGACTCGCCGGTCATGAAAGAGCTGTTCCAGGCCCACTACCAGGGCGCGCGCTACTCGTTTGGTTACCCGGCCTGCCCGGACCTCGAACAGCAGGTCCACATCCGCGACCTGTTGCAGCCCGAGCGCATCGGTGTCGAACTGAGCGAGACGTTCATGTGGCATCCCGAACAGACGACGGCGGCCGTGGTGGTCCACCACCCCGAGGCGCGCTATTTCGTGGTCAAGTAGCGGCGGCGCGCAGGCAGGGGCCGGCGGCTGGCCGCCGTGGAGCTCCGACGCCTTCCTCGATGCCCTGCGCGACAGCTACTTCCCGGATACCCAATCTGGGCTCGTGAGCGCTGGTGGGTATACGGTGCGGACGTTGGTGCGCCGCAACGGCCGCGCGGTCAGCGGGTTCTACCCGTTCCTCTTCTATCTCGAACCGCTCCCGGCCAGTCTGCCGGCCCGCGCGGTCAGCCACCTTTTCGACGTCGTCACGGCGGTGGTCCCCGCTTCAGTGGATGCATACCCCGGTCACGAAGTCGCCCCGTTCATCGACTGGACGACTGTGACATCGTGGGAGAGCTTCCTTGCGAACTGCAGATCCCTCCCCGGCGTCGATTCGGTCGAGACGGTGGAACGAAAGCGCCGGGCCATCGAGAAGAAGCTCGGCACGTTCGAACTGGACCTCGATGACGACCGCGATGGCGTGTTCGAAACACTCCTGCGCTGGAAGCGGGAGCAGTATGCGCGCTCCCCGGGCTTCAATCCGCTTGCCTCGCCCCGGGCGCTCCAGTTCTACCGGGAGCTTCGCGGCCGTGGCGTCCTCCACGTCACAAGTTGTTGGGCGGCCGGCAGCCTGCTCGGCGGGAACCTCTACCTGCTCTCCGGCGGCCGGCGCATGACCCGGACCACGGTCTACAGCCCCGGGTTCGCGTCGCTCTCGCCCGGTTCGGTGATGAGCCTGGCCGTGCTGCGGGCGAGCTTCGAAGCCGGCGATCGCGAATTCGACTACCTCTTCGGCCGCGAGGGCTACAAGTTCACCTACGCCACGCACATGCGGGTCCTCGAACAGGTGGGGAAAGAGCCGCGGCTCGACCGGCTGGTGCGCACAGCCCGCGGCATCGCCGGGTCTGTCGTCCATGAGCACAGGATCCCCATCGCTCCGGCGCAATTGAGGCGGCGCGGCGGTGCGCTCGCCGGTCGCATCACGCGGGGCTGAGCCTGGCCATTCCCGATAGCATGCGGATGACCGAAAATCGCAGGCCGTGATGGATCTGCCGCCGGTTGTGCTGTTTCCGGGGGCGATCGAGTCCAGCCGCGCCCTCGCAGCCAAAGGTGTACGCGTTCTGGCCGCGGTTCAGGCTGACCATGCGGCCCTCCGCGCATCATCCTCGGTGGGGCGCATCATCCCCATGCCCGCCGAGTGGGACGAACGGCTCGACCGCTGGTTCGCGAGCGCGCCGTTCCCGGCTGAGGCAGTCATCCTGCCCGGGAACGACGATGCCGTGTGGTGGCTTGCTGCCCGCGGTCATCCGGCGGTGGCGACGTTCGAAGCCGTGCGGGATCTTACGGTGAAGTACCGGCTGTATCAGCAGTGCCTCGAAGCCGGGCTGCCGGCGCCGCGCACCTGGCTCGCCGAGCCAGGCACTGTGTTGCCGGCCGGACCGTTCCCGCTGGTCATCAAGCCACAGTCGCGCGTCGGCGGTCGCAGTTGGGTGCGTGGCCGTCTCGTCCGCAGCCCGGCTGAGTTGGAGGAGGGTCTCGCCTGGTTTCGCCGCGAAGTCACGCACGCGCCGCGTTTCCTCGCTGAGGACCCCATGCTGGCCCATCCCATCATCCAGGAGTACATCCGCAGGCCCGGCAACGAGGTCTACCACCTGACCGGCTACCGCAGCCGCGACGGCGATTCGGTGTTCGCGGCCCACCGGAAGCTGCTCCAGTACCCGCGTCGCTTCGGCAACGCCGCCTGCCTCGAGTCCGACGGCGTCGACTGCGAGCTTGCTGCCGGGTTGGGCCGCCTGCTCAGCCGGGTGGGATACCACGGCATCTTCGAGGCGGAGTTCGTCGAGGCGAACGGCCGGCGGATGCTCATCGACCTCAACCTGCGGCCCTATAACGGACTCACGCTCGAGGTACGGCGCGGGTACAACCTGCCCTGGTTCGCCTTCCTCGAAGCGGCGGGCGAAAGCAGCCGGCTGGCCGCCGAACTCGCGGCCGCCCGGGCCAGCAACCCGCCGCCGCTGGCCTGGTGCGATAACCTCCGGTTCTGGTCGCTGCTCGCCGGGCAGACCGTGAGCGGCGGATTCTCGCCCCGCGAGGCGGCGACCTGGGCTGGATGGTGGCGTGGTCACCGGCATGTGATGGTGGACCTGAACTTCGCTCGCGGCGACCAGCGTGCCGGGTTCGCCGCCGCAGGAATGTTCTTCGCGAACGCCATCCGGCGGCCTCGCAGCTTCCTCGGCGCCTACGTCCGCCGCGGGCTCGACCGGTAGGGTTCGTCATCCTCTTTGTCTGGCGGTTGGTCTGTTTCGTCCCTCTCACCGTGAGAGGCGGCGACCCGGCGGCGCCTCGGCCGGCGAGGCGGCTCACCCGCCAGGGATAGCAACGCGGCCGGAAGGTTGCCCGGCGTGTGCGTCGCGAACCCCGGGAACGCCGGACCCGCTGCCCGCTCTCGCCAGCTGAGCACCGCGGCCAGTAACGCGGCCGCCGCGCGTTCGAACGCAGGCACGGCCGTTGAAGGTCCACCCGCGCCGGCCTGGCTCAGCAGCGCCCGCAGCGCACTTGCCCCCGCCTCCGCGTCGAACCGCGCGACGCCGGGCGGCAACTCACCTCCGGGCTCGCCAAGGAGCAGCCGCACGAGCTCAGCGGCGGGCAGTGATTGAGTGGTCCCCGCGCCGGGAAACCCGCCCGGGAACCCGGTTGCCAACCGGGCCAGCAGCGTGCGAAGCGCCGCCAGCGGTTCGCGCAGGTTCGTGCCCGGCGGCGCTTCGAACACCGCGCGCAGGGCAGCTACGACCTCGTCCGGCGCCGGCAGGCCGGGGTAGCCACCGGGCTCGACCAGCCGGAGCTGCCACGCGGCCGCGCGGGCTTCCGGCGAAAGCCGCACCTCGTCGCCGCCGAGGGACGCCGCCGGTGGGGCGCCTCGCTCGCCTGCGGGCGTCTTCGCCCTGCTCCCGAGCTCCTCCAGCATGCTGTCGCGCCGTTCGATGAACTGGCGTGCAACCTGCGCCTGGAGGCCGTTCTCGATGTTCATGGGCTCGCCATGGGTGTCGGCAACTTCGCGGCCGCCGGCGAGGGCTTTCCCCGCGCCTGTCACTGGACTGCCCCGGTAGCGCCGAGGGGACCGGCGCGGCACACTTCGCAGCCATGAAGAAACGACTCCCGGTCTTCGCGGCCGCTCTGTTCACGGCCGCTGTGCTCTGCCTCCCGGCGAACGTCCGCGCGGGCGACGGCGATGGCGGTGTGGTCACCGGCACGTCCGTCATCGGCCTCGACGACCGCGTCCGCATTCAAGACACCACGGAGTTCCCCTTCAGCGCGATCGCCTACCTCGAACTCGAGAACGAGGACGAGGAAGTCATCGGCTCGTGTACCGGCACGTTCATCGGCCCCAATACGCTGCTGACGGCGGGCCACTGCCTCTGGGATTCCGACGCTGAAGCCTGGGCGGCCTTTAACATCCGGGTCATCCCCGGCAAGGACGGCGACTACGAACCCTTCGGTTACGACTACGCCGATGACTGGTGGGTGCCGGACCAGTACGCCGAGACCGGCCTCGGCGATTGGGACTGGGGCATCATCAAGCTCGGAACCGACGACCTCGCGCAGCAGACGGGCTGGTTCTCGGTGGCGGTGCTCAGCACCGAAGCGCTCGAAGTACCGGACTTCCGCCCGGTCATCGTGGGCTACCCCGGTGACAAGCCGGACGGCACGATGTGGGGCCTCATCCGGCCGTCGTTCCTCGCTGTGGATCCGTTCGAACTGTACTACGACATCGATACCGCCCCGGGGCAGAGCGGCTCGGCGATCTGGTCGGCACAGGACGGGCCTGACTTCGGCAAGGTCGTCGGAATCCACGTCCGCGGCGGCCAGACGAACACCGGGTCCCGCATCGATCAGCAGTTGCTGGACGATATCCTCCACGGCTGCGAACTGATGGAGTGCACGATCGACGTTGCCGCGCCGTCAGGCCCAGAACCGGAACCGGAACCCGAGCCGCTTCCGGACCTGCCGTTCCGCAGCTATTCGGTGGCAATCAGCCGCGATTGAGGCGATACCCGCCTATCCGCAGTATTTTCCATCTGCCAAACTGTCGCATGGCCCGCGGCGCTCTCGCCCATCGTGACTTCCGGCTGCTCCTGATCGGCTCGGGAGTGGTCAGTTTCGTCGCGCCGATGCAGTTCATCACCCAGATCTTCTGGATCCAGGATGCCTACCCGCATCGCGATGTGTTCTTCGTCGGCCTGTTGGGGGCGAGCCGGGGCGGCGCCATGCTCCTCTTCAGCCTCATCGGCGGCGCGTTCGCCGACCGGTTCGAACGGCGCAAAGTGCTGCTGGTCTGCGAATGCACCGCGCTCTGCATCAACGCGCTCATCGCCCTCCTGATGCTGACGAACCCCCTCGGCGACGCCACCATCGCGCTGCTGCTCGTGCTCACCTTCGCGGCTGCCAGCAACATGGCTATCGATATCCCGACACGCACCGCGAGCACGCCTGCCGTCGTGGGCATGGAAGACCTGACGAGCGCGATCACGCTCCAGATGGTCGCCCAGCAGCTCACGTTCCCGCTGGCGCTGCCGCTCGTAGGATTCCTGAACTCGCAGATGAGCGGTGGCACGGTCTATTCGCTGACGCTGCTGGCGTGGGTGTTGATCATCCCGATGATCGCCGCGCTCCGCTTCCGCAGCGTCGGGTCGGCGGACCGGCGGCAGGGCATGGTCGGCAACATCCGCTCGGGGCTTTCCTACGCGCGTTCCGACGCCACGATCTTCGGCGTGGTTGCCGCCGTGTTCGCCATGCAGTGCATCGGCATGCCCGGCCCCTCGACGCTTGGGCCGGTCTGGATGCGCGACGTGATGGAACTTTCGAAGGCCCAGTTCGGCTTCATGGCGATGACATGGGGCCTCGGGACCTTCGTCGCCTCGTTCTTCTTCGCCTTCCGGCGGGCATTCGCGACGCGCGGCCTCACGCTCTGCCTGACGACAGTTGGGTTTGCGGTCTGCGCCATCGTGTTCGCCCATTCGCGATCGATCCCGGTTACGGCCGTTGTGAACTTCGGGCTGGGCTTCTGCCTCGTCGGCACGATGGTAACGGCATCGACCATCGTGCAGCAGGCGGTGAAGGACGAGATGCGCGGCCGCGTGCTCGGGCTGTTCCCGCTGATGATGGGCGGTTCGATGTTGATGGCCGCGCCGGTCAGCGCCTTCGGCCAGGCGTTCGGGCTACCGCTCACCTTCGCCCTGCTCGCCTGGCTCACGCTCGCGGCGACCACCTCGGTGGTGATTCGCCAGCCCTCGCTGCGGCGAGCCGGCACGGGCGGGCCGATTGCCGTCCCCGTGCCCGCGGCCGCCCGCGAGTAGCTGGTTCGCCCCTTGTCCTAGCCCCCTGCCAGGCTCGGCAGGATCCAGACGTCGGCGTCTGCAGGGACAGGGACGTCGACGACCTTCGCTTCCATGTCACCGATAGCGATCATGATTTCCGGGAGGATCCCGGTGAGGTCGCTGATGCGGCCGTTGAGGCCGGGCTGCTGCCGTACCACGTCGGCGAGGACTTCGCGCAACGTGGAACCGGCGGCCTCCATCGTCTGGAGGCCGCCGGCCAGTGGTTGCAGCAGCGCCGGGATGTGTACCGTCGCCACAGAATTATCCCTACTTCCCGCTGGTGGTCTCGAGGATCCGGCGGGGGTTCATTGGGAGCTGCGTCTGGCGCACGCCAGTGGCGTGGGCCACGGCGTTGGCGATGGCAGCGAGCGGCGGGACGATGCCCGGCTCGCCGACGCCACGCACGCCGTACGGGTGCAGCGGGTTCGGCACCTCGACGATGATCGTGTCGATCATCGGCACGTCGAGGGTCGTCGGGATGCGGTAGTCCAGGTAGCTGGAGTTCACCATCCGCCCGCTGTCGTCGTAGTAGTACTCCTCGTTGAGCGCCCAGCCGATGCCCTGGACGGCGCCGCCCTGCATCTGGCCTTCAACGTACGAGGGATGGATGGCCGTCCCCGCATCCTGGATACAGGTGTAGCGGAGGATGGTCACCTTGCCTGTCTCCGGGTCGACTTCGACATCGACGATGGCGTGCGAGAAGCCGCCGCCCTGGAGGAAGCCGGCGTTCACCGAGCCGCTGGCCGTCAGGCCGGGGCCGCGGCCTACGATCGCCTGCGCGATCTCCTTGAACGTGCCCGACTTCGAGCCGTCCTTCGACTTGAAGACGCCGCCTTCGAACTCGACATCTTCGACGGGAACCTGCCACGTCGGCGCGAGCCGCGCGCTCAGTTCCTTGATCACGTTCTTGCCGGCTTCGACCGTCGCCATGCCCGAGCCGAAGGTCACGCGCGAGCCGGCGGTCACATCGTTGTAGCCCACCGAGTTCGTGTCGACGACGGTCGGGGTGACCTCTTCGTACGGGATGCCGAGCGTTTCGGCCAGCTGCATGGCGAGCGAGGCGCGTGTGCCGCCGATGTCGGTGCTGCCAAGGATGAGGCTGACGCCGCCGTCAGGCTGGACGCTGACCGAGGCGCTCGAGCGCAGGCCGACGTTGAACCAGAAGCCGGAGGCGGTGCCGCGGCCCCGGTTCGGCCCTTCGAGCGGCGAGTTGTAGTGCGGCGAGGCGATCGCCTGGCGGAGGCACTCTTCGTGGCCCGGCGCCTGGTGCGGCATGCCCATGGGGCCGCGCGTGCCCGGCTTGCAGGAGTTCTGCAGCCGGAGCTGTTCGACGTCCATGTTGAGCTTGATCGCCAGTTCGTCGATGAGCTGCTCCATGGCGAAGGCCGCTGCCGGTGCGCTGGGGGCGCGATAGTCCTGCGTGCGCGGCTTGTTCACCAGCACGTCATAGGCGTCGAGCTTCACGTGCTCGATGTCATAGCCCGAAGCGATGCACATCGTCGCGTAGTTCGCGGCTGAACCGGCGAAGGCGCCGTTTTCGTACGCGAGGTCCGCGTAGAGGGCGCGGAGCTTGCCGTCCTTCGTCGCGCCGAGCTTCGCGCGGATGCTCGTGCCCGGGGTTGGCCCCGTGCCTTCGAAAACGTCGACGCGATCCATCGTCATCTTCACCGGCTTCCCGGACTTGCGAGAGAGGAGCGCGACGACCGGTTCGAGGTAGACGGCGATCTTGCCGCCGAAACCGCCGCCGATCTCGGTCGGGACGACCTTAATCTTCGAAACCGGGTGGCCGAGGATGGCCGAGCAGTTCTGCCGCGCCGGGAACGCGCCCTGCGTGCAGGACCAGATGGTCACCTGGCCGTCCGGGTTCCAGACCGCCGTCGCCGACTGCGGTTCGATGTAGCCCTGGTGGACCATCTTCGTCGAAAACTCGCGCTCGACGATGGCGTCGCACTCGGCGAACGCCTTGTCTGCGTCGCCAAACGCGACCGCCGCATGGGCGACCACGTTCGAGGCGTTCTCGCTCGGGCCGCTGGGCGTGCGAGTGTGCTGGTTCGGGTTCAGCAGCGGCGCCCCGGGGAGCATCGCTTCGCGCACATCGAGGACCGGCGGGAGCACTTCCCATTCGACTTCGATGAGGTCGGCGGCCTGGCGGGCGATGAGGTCCGTGGTGGCCGCGACGGCCGCGATGGCATGGCCGCGATAGAGCGCCTTGTCGCCGGCGAGGATGTTCTTCGAAAGGTCAGGCAGGGCCGCCGGGTCCGGGCCGAGGTCGAGGGCGGTCACCACGGCGCGAACGCCGGGGAGGGCTTCGGCCTTCGCGGTGTTGATGCGCTTGATGATGGCGTGGGCGTGCGGGCTCCGCTTCATGTGCCCGTAGAGCATGCCGGGGAGGTTCACATCGGCGCCGTAGACCGCGCGGCCGGTCACCTTATCGATGCCGTCCGGGCGGATGGGCCGCGTGCCAATGACTTTGTAGGCGGGTTTGTCCGTAGTCACCATGGCTCGATTCCTTTCTTAGCGGGCGCCCGCGGTAGAACGCATGACGTCGCGGGCGTTGATCACTGCCTTGATGATCTTGTCATAGCCGGTGCAGCGGCACAGGTTCCCGGCAAGGAAGTGCCGCATCCGCTCTTCGTCGGCGTCCTGCTCCGTCTCCAGCAACTGCTTGGCAGCGACGATGAAACCGGGGGTGCAGATGCCGCACTGGAGGGCCGCATCTTCGAGGAACTGCTGCTGCAGAGGGTGCAGCTGTTCGCCCTCGGCCACGCCCTCGATGGTAGTGATGGTCGCGCCGTTCGCTTCGACGCCGAGGACGCAGCAGGAGTTCACCAGCTGCCCGTTCATGACGACGTTGCAGGCGCCGCAGTTGCCGTTGCCGCAGCCTTCCTTCGAACCGGTCAGCCCGAGTTCGTTGCGGAGCGCTTCGAGGAGGGTGTGGTACGGCTCGACCAGGAATTCGTTAACTTCGCCATTGATGGTGGCGCTGACAATTCGCTTGCTCACTTAACCCCTCGCCCGCTTCACGGCTTTGTTGATGGTGCGGCGCACGAGGACGCCGACAAGGTGGTGGCGCTGCTCAACCGAGCCGCGCATGTCGGTGATCGGCGTGGCCGCGGCCTGGGCCGCTTCGCAGGCCTTCGCAATTGTCGCGTCCGAAACCGGCTGGCCAACGAGGGCCGCGCCCGCTGCGGGCACGTACAGGGGCGTCGGGGCCACTGCGCCGATGGCGATGCGCGCCGCCGTGAACGTCTGTCCATCAGCCGAGAGGGTCACGTTCGAGCAGGCGTTCACGACCGCGATGTCCATTTCGTTTCGCGGGATAAAGCGCTCGAAGGCGGCCCCGCTGTGGGCGGCCGGCGCCGGGAACGAAATCGAAACGAGCATCTCGCCGTTCTGGAGGACGTTCCGGCTCGGGCCGGTGCAGAACTCCTCGACCGGCACCGTGCGCTCGCCCGCGGGCCCGGCGATGTGGCAGGCGGCCCCGAGCGCGATCAGCGTCGGGATCGAATCGCCGGCCGGGCCGCTGTTGCAGAGGTTCCCGCCAATGCTCGCCCGCGCCTGGATCTGGACGCTGCCGATGAGCGACGCCGAATCGATGAGCGCGGGGAACGCCTTCGCGACGTCCTTATTGTGGTAGATGGCCGAGCACGAGGTGGCCGCGCCGATGCGCAGCGCACCGTCGCCGGCAAGGCTGAGCTGGGTCGCTTCGGCGATGCCTTTGACGTCGACCATGACAGCGACGTCGCGGCGGCCTTCACGGGCCTGGATGATCAGGTCGGTCCCGCCCGCGAGGACACGGGCGGCGGCCCCGTGTTTCGCGAGCACGGCAACCGCTTCCTGCACCGATGAAGGTGCAACGTAATCGAAAGCCTGCATTCTTCCTGCCTTTCGGCCCCCGCTCCGGGAGCCGCGTATCAGCCCGCATGGAGGGCCCGGCCAATTCTAGCGATAAAGCGAACGGGATTCATCCCGGCAGGGATAGGAGGGGGCGAATGCTGGCGCCCAGACGTGGAAAGAGGCCCGTCCCGGGCGTCGCAAGTGCGGCGCTGAGACAGGCCCCTCTGGTTGGCGCCGCTGCGGCTCTCGTACTGGGAGGAGCGCCGCAGCACGCGAAGTGCCTAGTGGATGTTGTTCACGACCCCTGCCCCTGCCGAAAGCGGGATGACAGCATTCGGCGTCGCGTCGGAGAAGTCGAACGTGTAGCTGCCGGGCAGCAACTCCATGTCCTGGGTGAACGGCCGCCAGCCACTGGCGTAGTAGCTGACCGCTGTATTGGTGCCGGAGTGCACGGAGCCGGTCTGGAACGTCACGGTATCAGTGTTGCCGCTGATGACCTGGCCGTTGAGCTGGTGGCGCGTGCCGAGGTAGGTCATGGCGAAGCTGTAGCTGCCGGGCAGCATCTGAACGACGACCGTGCCGCCGGAGGTGTTGTCGATGGTGTGCCAGCCAGACGCGTAGTACGAAGCGCTGCCGGTATCGATAAGGGCGTCGCTGGAGTTCCGGAGTTCCACCGTCACGGCGGTCGTCTGGAAGGTGACCGTGCTGCTGGGCCCGCTCACCACCTGGCCGTTGAGCTGCTGGCGGGTGCCGTTGAAGGTCATGGCGAAGCTGTAGCTGCCCGGCAGCATCTCGACGGTCGCTACGCCGCGGGAGGTGTCGCCGATGGTGTGCCAGCCGGACGCGTAGTACGAAGCGCTGCCGGTGTTTAGGTCATCCATGCGTGTGCTGCTCGAATCCCGCAGTTCCACCGTCACGGCGGTCGTCTGGAAGGTGACGGTGTCGTTGACGCCGCTGATGGTCTGGCCATTGAGCTGCTGGCGGGTGCCGTTGAAGGTCATGGCGAAGCTGTAGCTGCCGGGCAGCATCTGGACGACGACCTTGCCGCCGGAGGTGTTGCCGATGGTGTGCCAGCCGGACGCGTAGTACGAAGCGTTGCCGGTGTCGATGAGAGCGTTGCTGGAATCCCGGAGTTCCACCGTCACGCCGGTCGTCTTGAAGGCGTAGACGGAGTTCGTCGGCTGGTGCTGGGTGATCTGCTGGCGGGCGCCTCCGTAGGTCATGGCCACGGTCGCGTTGCCGAGCGCGCCATCAACCACACCGCAGGTCTCCCCGTTCCCCCCGGTCGTCCCGACCGGCTTCCAGCCGCTCGCATAGACCGTGGCGACGCCGCCCGCGAGGGGCTGGTTGGCGCTGTTTGCCAGGGTGGCGACGATGACGCTCTTCACCAGGTGGTCACCCGCGGCGATGGCGATCCAGTCCGTCTGGCAACCGGCCGGGTTGAGCCGGATGCTCCCTGGGAGGAACTCCATGGTTGGCGCCACGAATGGGTAGAACTGGCTGTTGTTCCACGACATCGTCCCGCTGTAGTAGGCGGTGAGCCGGCCAGTCTGGAAGATGACATCCGTCGAAGGCCCTGAGATCGCCACACCGTCCGTCTGCTGGCGGGTATTGTTGTAGGTCATCACGAATGAGTAGCTGCCGGGCAGCATCTCGAGCGAGACCTGGCCTCCGGACGTGTTGCCGATGGTATGCCAGCCAGACGCGTAGTACGAAGCGGAACCCGTGTCCAGAGGGTTCCCATCGGCATCCTGCAGCTTGACCACTGCCAGGGCGGTCTGGAAGGTGAAATTGGAGGCGTTCAGCTGAGCCAGGCTCTGTTGATTTCGCGTGCCGTTGTAGTACATCGCAATGGACAGGTAAGAGGTCGTTGGAACCGAGAACACAAGGTTCCCGTTGGCGTCGGTAACGCCGGGGTGCGAGTACCAGCCGTTGGTGTAGTAGCCGATCGTGCCGCCGGCGAGTCCAGCGCCAGTGTGGTCGACGAGCCGGACTATGCCGCCGAGGAACCCGGTTGGCCCGACCACGAGGTCAGGGTGGCCATGCCCGTTATCGAGCTTGTAGTTGCCCGGGAACATCTCCATTGGTCCGGTGTACGCGTGCCATCCGGAGTTGGCAGTGGTCGCGTAGGTGAGGTAGCCGGTGTTGAGCAGCGTCACTCGCACCGTATGGAAGGTGTAGGTCTGGCTGATATCAACCGACGCGCTCCTGGAGGATCCCTGGTTATAGGTCGCCTCAAGTCGGTAGTTCCCGGCAGGAACGGATACGGCGACGACACCCGAAGCGTCAGTGGTGCCAAGAGTCATCCAGCCGCTATAGGCATCGACAGCGTAGATGACAGGCACCCCCGGTATGCCGTTTCCCTGGGAGTCCACCACACGCACATCGGTGGTGACCATGGGGGTGTCCGCGCTCGCGGGCCGCGGGGCCCAGAGCGCGAAGGCTGTGACCGCCAGGGCGGCGATCATCGCCAGCCACCAGCGGTTCATCGTTGTCGTTCTTGTCATGACCAGTCCTTTCCTTGTCGCGTTGCGCACGCGTCCCCCGCTACCGCTCAGAGGCCACAAAGGTGCTCCCCGCTGTAGCCGGTGCAACGAACGACACGCCAGCTTCTGCGC
Organism: Dehalococcoidia bacterium; assembly: GCA_020853755.1. GTDB lineage: Bacteria > Chloroflexota > Dehalococcoidia > Tepidiformales > Tepidiformaceae > Amarobacter. The sequence continues at coordinate 14,900 of JADYYG010000027.1, forward strand.
TTCCCCTCCCCGGAAGCACACTCCGATGTTGTAATGCCGAGCATAGCGGCTGCATCATCGCAGTGCGCCGGAACCATAGTCCGTTCGGTAAACGCGGGTCAAGTAGTTAGTGCGCACAACACGAAAGTCGACAATGTTTGTCGCGAATGCCCCTACCCCGCTTCGCTCCCGCGCCCGCCGACGGCCAGCGCGAGCGCCAGGCCGCTGAGCGAGGCTACGCGATCGCGCAGGTCATCGTTACCGGGGTCAGGGCGAATGTGCCGTTGTAGATGATGCTGTAGGCCGAGGCGATGCCCGTCTGGGAGAAGCCCATGACCGCCGAGGCGAGGCCGGCCATCTGCGGGAACGGCGTGAGCGCCATCGCCCGCGCCGCCGGGCCGCACATCGCCATCGCCGCGCTCATGAACCACATCGGCACGAGGATGAACAACACCCCTTCGACCCCGGAGAGGGCGAGCGCCGCCATCGTTGCGCTCGCCACGCCGCCAACCACCGTCGCCGTCAGCACAATCCGCCGCGGCGACCACTTCCCGACCAGCCAGCGCGAGGTGTTCGCGCCCACCATGATGCCTGCCGCCATCAGTCCGAAGCTCACCCCGTACATCTTCGCCGAGAGACCAAGGTTGTCGACGAGCACGAACGACGACGACGAGATGAACACCAGCTGCGCTGAGAATACGAGCGCGAGCAGCACCGAATGGGCCGCGAAGATCGGCGTCGACCAGAGCGTGCGGTAGTTTCGGAGCATGCCTCCGGCGTGCAGCGCTCGCGGGTCGGGCTGTTCGTTCGTTTCGGGCAGGATGAGCGCGTAGCCAACGGCCAGCAGGCAGCCGACGCTTACGAGGACGGCGAACACGGACCGCCACCCGGCAATGTCGTGGAGGAAGCCCCCGGCGATCGGCGCGAGCATCGGCGCCAGCGCGCTGACCGACGTCATGGCCGCGAGGGCCTGCAGCGCCCTGTCCTTTTTATAGACATCGATCACGATGGCCGAAGCGATGGCCGGTCCGGCGCCGCCGCCGAAACCCTGGATGACCCGCCCGATGAGCAGCACGGAGACCGAGGGCGCGAACAGGCAGAGCGCCGCCCCCGCGACGTATAACCCGAGTCCGCAGAACAGCACTGGCCGCCGCCCGAAGCGGTCGGACGCGGGCCCGTAGGCCAGTTGCGAACTCGCGAAGGCCAGCAGGAAGAGCGTGACCGCCAGGCTAACCGCGCCCTTGCTCGTGTTGAACTCGTCAGCCATGTCCGGCATCGACGGCAGGAACATGTCGATCGAGACGGGGGCGATGGCGGTCAGCGCGATGAGCATGCCGAGGGCCGTCCGCGATTCAGCGTTGCGCACGCGGCCGGGGACTTCGAGGACGTCAGCCAAGGGTTCTCAACCGCACGCTCACACCGTACGGGATTCGGGCGTAGCGGCACATCCGGGAGGGGTAGCGTTTCCTTCGTTACTTCGCGTAAGCTGCTGACCATCTGTAACGCTTAATGGAGAATCTCCCTTGCCCATTGCACTCACCGACGAGATGAAGGCCGCCTTCGAAACCGCCCTGGCAGACGGCGCGCCGATTATCTTCGCGACGACGAACAAGGAAGGCATGCCGGACATTGGTTTCAAGGGCAGCGCCATGGTCTTCGATTCGGAGCACGTCGCGTACTGGGAGCGCGCTCTCGGCACGATGTACAGGAACGTGACGGAGAACTCCGGCGTCTGCCTGATGTACCGGAACACGAAGACGAAGACCGTCTGGAAGATGTTCGGCCACGCCGAAGTGCTCACCGAAGGCCCCGTGCGCCAGGCCGTGATGGACCGCACCATCGCGCTCGAACTCGACCGCGACCCCGAGCGCAAGGGCGCCGCCGTCATGATCCGCATCGACCGCGTCCTCCAGGCAGGCCAGCCGCTGATGGAGCGGTAGGGCGGCCGTCGAAACGGAACAGGCGGCCCGGACCCGGGCCGCCCGCGCGCTATTTGACCGCGATCGGGTTGACCGGCCGCCTCAGAGGAAGCGGCCGGCCAACGTGATCGGCGCTCAGTCGATGGCGGTTGCTTCCGCCGTCATCAGGCCGTGGCGGGCAGGCATCGGCGGCGACGATGGCGCATGGGCGCCTTCGATGTCCAGCCGTGGCAGCCAGCCGAGCCATGAGGGCAGGTACCAGTTCCTCGCGCCAAGGAGTTGCATCGAAGCCGGCACCAGCACCACGCGGACGACAGTCGCGTCAAGGAGCACCGCGACGGCCAGGCCGAAGCCCATCTGCTGGAGCGCCACAAGCTCTCCCGAGGCGAAGCCGGCGAAGACGGCAACCATGATGGCGGCAGCGCCGGTAATCATCCCCGCCGTGTGAGCCACCCCATAGAGCACTGATTCGGTGTTGTCGCCCGTCTCCTCGAATCGCTCCCGGATGCGGGTGAGGAGGAAGACGTGGTAGTCCATCGAGAGCCCGAAGAGGACGGAGAACATGAAGAGCGGCACCCAGGCTTCGACTCTATCAACATGGGCGAATCCGAAGATCTCGTTGCCGATGCCGTGCTGGAAGACGAGCACCGTGAGCCCATATGCCGCGCCTACGGAGAGCAGGTTCATGACCAGGGCCTTCAGCGGCACAACAATGCTTCGGAACACAATGAGCAGGATGACGAAACTCAACCCGAGAATGAACGCGAACGCCGGAACGGCACTGCCCGTGATGATGGAGGTGTCGTCCATGCTCGATGCCGTCGCCCCTGTCACGTACACGCGAGCTGTCGAACTGGCGAAGGCGTCCGGGATGTACGTCTCGCGGAGGTCCTCGATGGCCCTCGTGGCCTCTGCCGCCATCGGGTCACCGGAAAGCGGCACGCGAATGACCATGACGGAGTTCGCCTCATTGGCCTGGGGAGGGAGTGGGACGCCGAAGCGACTATCGGAAGAGACGGTCTGGAGGAGTTGCTCGACAGCGCCGGAAACGTCCGGGGTCGACACATCGCCGACGCCGACGACGATCTCAGTTGGCGAGATCACCCCCGCCGAGTACTCCTGCTCGAGGATATCGAAGGCCCTTCGCGCTTCACTGTCCGCGGGCAGACTGCCCGCTCCGAACCACCCGAGTTGAATCGTCGCGTATGGCATGGCCGCAGTTGTGAGGAGACCGACTGAGAGGACGACGCTGACCACCGGGTGGCGCATGACGAGCCCGGAGGCGCGGTACCAGAAGCTGTCGCGCACGTCCTGTTCGGCCGCGCTCCTGCGGCGCCGGGAAGGGAGATGACCGAGGTTCACGCGGTCGCCCAGCAGTCGCATCACAGCCGGAAGCAGCGTGAGGGCCGCGGCCACAGTGACAACCACGACGACCATCGCACCGACACTGAGGCTTCGGAAGACGCCATTCGGCACGAGGAGCATCCCCGCGAGGGCGACGACCACCGTGAGGCCCGAGAACAGGACGGAGCGGCTGGCAGTGGCGCCGGCACGAATAATGGATGCGTCTCGCGGCGCCCCGAGGGACCGTTCTTCACGGAACCGCTGGATGATGATCAGGCAGTAATCCACGCCCACTGCCATCCCCATCATCGTGATCATGTTCACCACGAAAACGGAGAGCCCGAACACCCGCCCGATGATCGCCGAGATGCCCACCGCGACCACAATCGAAATCAGACTCACGAGGATGGGGAGACCGGCAGCGACGAGTGCGCCAAAGACGAGGACGAGGATAACCAGCGCCATCGGAAGGCCGACAAGTTCAGACTTGTGGAGATCCTTTTCGGCCTGCTCGTCAAACGCCACAGCCGAGGTTCCGTCCCCACCGGCGACCACCGTGAAACCGTCGACGCCGTCGAGCGCCGCGGTACGTTCTGACAGGGCCTGAACGTGGTCCCTGGCATCTTCCGTCGACCCCGCCAACGTGACGGGGATGATGAGCGTATGGCCATCAGCGGAGACCAGGCCTGGCGACGCCGATTCCAGGTAGTTCTGGACTGACACGATGTCTGCCGATTGTGCGCGCAGATCGCCGACGAGTCCCGTCACCAAGGTCCTGAACGTGGGGTCGTCCACCGTCCGGGTCTCAGATCGAACCACAACGGTTTCGCGGCCGGGGTCATCCGTGCCGAAGCCGCGGGTGATCAGTTCATCCGCTCTCTGGGAGTCGGTCATCTTGTACGTGGGGTTGGATGTGGTCACCACATCGCCGATGGACATGGCGGCGAACAGGCCGGCCACGATGATGACGACCCAGATGGCCACCACAGTCCAGGGTCGCCGGGTGCTGAAGCGAGCGAGCCGCTCGGGAGAGAAACTGGAAATCACTCTGTGCCTCCTGGCAATAGAGACCGGTCCGACGTGATCGTTCGCGGCGGGCCGAAGGTGTGCCCCGGTGTACGGGCTGGCGTCCAGTTGCCGGTCCCTACCGGCCGGGATTGGGACACGGCGCTGGACAAATCCAGTTGTACGGCTCGCAGGGCGCCGGGAAATCGATCCGCCGGGCGTGGGGCATCATCCTTTGGACGGCCGGGCGGCGGCCGAAAGTACGAGAAGCCGGCGGGGACGTGGTAGATTGCACACCCTCACTCTGGAGGTGAAGCCGCACGATGCCGATCCGCATCCTCCTCGTCGATGACCACAGCGTTGTCCGCCAGGGCTTGCGGATGTTCCTCTCCGCCGGCGGTGAATTCGAAATCGTGGGTGAGGCCCGTGACGGCGAAGAAGCGGTGCAGCTCGCGTCGGAGCTGAATCCAGATGTGGTCCTGATGGACCTTCTTATGCCGGTGATGGACGGGATCACGGCGATCGGACAGATCCGCGCCCGCCAGCCAGACGTCGAAGTCATCGCACTGACGAGCGTGCTCGAAGATGCCTCCGTAGTCGGGGCTGTCCGCGCCGGCGCCATCGGCTATCTGTTGAAGAACACGGAGGGCGCTGAATTGCGCCGGGCAGTCCGCGCGGCCGCAGAAGGTCAGGTCCAACTGTCGCCGGAAGCCAGCGCACGGTTGATGGCCGAACTCCGCCAGCCCGTGCAGGCGGAGGCCCTGACCGAGCGGGAGACCGACGTCCTCAAACTGCTCGCAACAGGGAAGTCGAACAAAGAGGTCGCTCAACGCCTCGGTATCACCGAACGGACCGTGAAGACCCATGTCAGCAGCATCATGGGGAAGCTCGATGTGCGGAGCAGGACGCAAGCAGCCCTTTACGCCGTCCGTGCAGGCATTTCGTCGTAGCACCATGGGGGTCGCATTGTCCGAACCAGGCTTGAACGTGGTCAGGCGCCTGCGGGAGTTGGAGGCGATCGCGAAGGTTGCCTCCAGCTTCACCTTCGAACGCTCGCTTGAAGCGATGATGGGCGAAGTCGCACGCCATGTCGTCGAGGGAGCGATTGGATCCGTCGCCTGCATCGTAGGCGCCAGCGATCCGGCGACCCAGGTAGCGACCACCGTCCTTGGCAGCTATGGGACGCCCGAGGGATTCGACCAGATGCTGCAACGCGCCTGGCGAACTGGCGGCACCCAGATCGTCTCGAGCTCCATCCAGACCCGCCGGGCACAGGTCGTCGGTCTGCACGTCGTCCAGCGGCCGGGCTACGAGGAGGTCAGGGAGGCGCTGCTTCGCGCCGGTTGGGAGAGGATGGCAGTCGTGCCCATGCTGTATCGCGGCGTTGGCACCGGCCTCCTGATGGTCGTCTATCTTCCTGAACACAACCCGGATGACGAAGAGCTGTCCTTTCTTGAGGCAGTATCGGACCAGGCCGCGGTGGCGTTGGAGAACTCGAGGCTCTTCGAACAGGCTCGCTCGCTGGCGATCATGGAAGAGAGGCAGCGGATCTCCCGGGATCTGCACGACTCTGTCTCCCAGTCTCTTTACGCCATTTCCCTCGGCGCTCAGACGGTTCGCGAACTCCTGGGCGCCAACCCAAAGGCCGCGATCGAGCCGATCGACTACGTGGTCGCCCTGTCCAGCGCAGCGCTCAGCGAGATGAGAGCGATGATCTTTGAGCTTCGGCCCGAAACGCTTGCCCACGAGGGACTTGCCGCAGCGCTCCGGCGCCAGGCGGCATCGGTAGAGGCGCGGCACCAGGTCCGGGTGGACGCGGACCTCAGGGACGAGCCTCCGCTGCCCCTCGCCGCCAAGGAAGTGCTCTACCGGGTCGGGCTGGAGGCCCTCCAGAATGCCGTGAAACATGCACAGGCTTCCCGGATCACGGTTTCGCTCAGCGTGAGTTCCGAAGCGGTCACGCTCAGGATCCAGGATGACGGGCGGGGCTTCACAGCCACCGACAGCTTCCCGGGTCACCTGGGCCTCGTCTCTATGAAGGAACGTGCCTTACAGGCCGGAGGCACTGCTTCTTTTGAAAGCGCGCCGGGCAAAGGCTGTACCGTCTCGGTCTACGTTCCCCTCGGTGACTGAACCCGCGCGCTATTTGACCGCGATCGGGTTGACCGGCGAGCCGGCCGCCCCCGTGAAAGGCAGCGACGGCGCGACGAACATGAACTCCCACACCCGGTCGGCCGCGCAGTCCTCGGCGAGCTGGTCCAGGTAGAAGATCTCGCCGACCGACATTCCCATGTCGCGGATGAGCACCATGTGCAGCGGCTGGAAGGCGTTGTCCGGCTCGTTCGGGCGCACTTCCATGCCCCAGGTGTCGGTGGCGACGGCGCAGACTTCGTGGCTGTGCAGCCAGCGAGCGGTTTCGATGGCGAGGCCCGGGGCGTCGCCGCCGGCGTAGGTCCCCCACGAACCCTGGCTTCGGCACATCGCCTGGTGGCCGGTGCGAACCAGCAGCGCGTCACCTGAGCCGATAGTCACGCCCTCTTCCCGGGCGCAGGCTTCAAGGTCGGCGACGGTGATCGGGTAGCCGGGTTCGAGCCAGTCGCGGCCCTTCGAACGGGCGATATCGAGGAGCACTCCGCGGGTGACGAAGCGGTCTTTCGTGTGTTCGATGCCGTTCTTTCGTGCACCGGTGCTCGAAACCGTCGTCGAAGGCACGCCGTTGTAGAGCTGGCCGTCGTACCAGCAGTGCGAAAGCGAATCCCACTGGGTCGCCGTCTGGAGCGGCATGACCACGAAGTCGTCCTGGAAGCGCGCGCCGCCGGGGATGCGGTCCTGCGCGCCGATTGCGTCGTCGCCGCCGTCGGCCCGGGTGAAGTAGAGCGGGTTGAAGCGCCCGCCGCCGGACTGCGGACCCTTGCTATCGAACGGGATGCAGAGGCTGAACGACTTCCCGGCGCGAACGAGGCCGCCTGCCTCGATGACCTTCGCCGGCGTGATGAAGTTGAGCGTGCCGATCTGGTCTTCGGCGCCCCAGCGGCCCCAGTTGCGAAGCTCGGCCCCGAGAGCCAGTACCTCTTTCATGTCCATGGCGTGTTCCTTTCCTTATAAAGAGAGCGGTTTAAAGAGAGTGGTCTGTGGGCGGAGAGCCTACGCCAGCAGGTCGTCGCCGTCGCCCGGTTTGATGTCGATGTTGAGCCAGCGGCCAATGACCGAGCCGAACGGCGAAGGCGTGAACCGGATCCGGGTCGCGTCGTGGACCATCGTCGCCCGGTAGGCGTCCGGGCTCATGCCCAGTTCGGTGAGTCGGGTCCACTTGTTCAGGTCCAGCGGCGCGGGCAGGTTCTCAGCCACGGGGATGGTCCGCCAGGTGCGGTAGTGTTTCATCCCGGGCAGTTGCTTGCCTTCGCGCGTGTGGTGGCCGATGTACCAGTCTTCGCCGGTCGCGAAGGTCAGGTCCGGCCGGTAGGCGATGCAGTAGCTATCGATGAAGATCTCCGCCGAGTCATCGACTTCGGGCGCGCCAGACGGCCACCAGAGCGGGAGGGTCATGTATTTGTAGTGCTGCGGCGGCGCATCCCGGAGCAGGTCGTACTGGGGCGCTTCCGGCAGCAGCATGCATTCGAACTCGCGGAACCCGGGTTCGCTCCCGGTTGCCAGCGACCAGAGGCCGGGCCGCGCGTGGAGGGCGGCAACGGCCGCCGCTGCGTCTTTGAACTGGAGTTCGCTCCTGCGGACGAACTGGTCGTGCGGCGTTGGCGCGCCGGGGCTCGGATACGGGATCCCGGCGTCGAAGCCGCGCCATGACCGAAAACCGATGACCCCGGGCAGCGCGCGGGCCGCGGGCACGTGCGTTTCCAGGTACCACTGCTCGCCTTCGACGATGTCGCAGGTGTAGTTAAAGAGGTGGACAAAGCGAATCACGGGTGTTCCTCCTGCGCCCGGTGCTAGCCGTGCAAGAAGTCGAATTCGGGCTCCTCGCTGACAAAGACCGTCTCCGAGATGAAGCCCGGCTGCCCGTACGGCGGCGGCGTCCAGCGGGGCATGTGGGTGACCGCGCCGTCTTCCCAGGCTGCCATGTCGTGGAAGGCGAGCTCTGTCAGGCGGTGCCACTGCGAAGGCATGCGGTTGGTCAGGCCCGCGGGGCGCGGGAGCGCCTTCCAGGAGGCGTAGCGGGCGAGTCCCCGCATCTCTTTCGCTTCCTGCGTGTGCGTGCTGAGGTACCAGTCTTCGCCGGCCTCGTAGGTCGTGTTCTCTCCGTAGCGAAGGATGAAGAGCCAGCGGGCGAGCCGTTCGCCGTCCGGGCCTGTCACCGTCCCGGGCGCCGGGGAGCCGGGGAGGAACACGTTGGACGGTTCCTCTTCGATGAACATGGTTTCGGAGTGGAACCCGGGCCAGCCGTAGGGCGGCGCCGTGTACGCCGGGACGTTGGTCACGGCTGCGTCTTCCCATGCAGCCCAGTCATCGAACCAGAGTTCGGTAACGCGGTCCCAGCGGTTCAGGCGCTCGAGGGTGGACCACGGCGGAGCGACCTCGGCCTTCTTCGCCCGCCACGAGACATAGCGGCGAAGGTTCTTGAGGCCCTTCGCTTCGGCCGCGTGGGTATGGAGGTACCACTGCTCGGCCTCTTCTTTCGAGACGTGGTCTGGGAAGCGAAGGAAGAACACCCAGCGCAACATAGGACACCTCCTCAGGGTTGGTTCACGCTGCCCTCCCGCGGTGGAGGCATCAGCGGCTGCGCAGGCTCGGGTCGAAGGCGTCGCGCAGGGCGTCGCCGAGGACGTTGAACGAAAGCACCAGCAAGAAGATGGCCGCCCCGGGGACGATGGAGAGGTAGGGTGCGAGGCTGATGAAGCCGAACGAGAATTGGAGCATGGATCCCCAGGTGGGTGTCGGGGGGCGAACACCCACGCCGAGGAAGCTCAAACCGGCCTCCGCGAGCACGGCGAAGCCCATGCTCAGGGTGGCCGCCACGATGACCGGCGCCATGCAGTTCGGCCAGATGTGCCGGAACAGGATTCGCCAGCCGGGAGCGCCAATCGACCTCGCCGCCAGGACGTAGTCGCGTTCGCGTACGCTGAGCACCTGGCTGCGCACAAGGCGGGCAAGGCCCGGCACCGACGCAATCCCGATGGCGAACAGCAGGTTCTTCACCGACGGTTCGAAGAACGCGATCAACATCAGGGCCAGGATCAGCCCCGGGAAGGCGATAATCACCTCCATCAATCGCATGATGATGTCGTCTACGATCCCGCGGACGTACCCGGCGATGAGTCCGAGGGTGACGCCGATGAGGCACGCGAAGGCGACCGCCCCGATCCCGATGCCGAGCGAGACACGCCCGCCGTACATCATGCGCGAGAGCTGGTCCCGGCCGAGCTGGTCGGTGCCGAGGGGATGCGCCCAACTCGGGGACTTGAGGGCTTCGAGCGCCTGCTGGTCCGTGGGGCTATACGGCGCGAGGATCGGCGCAAAGATGGCGCAGATCGTGAAGATCAGGATGATCGTCGCTGCAATCGCCGAGAACGGCTCTCGCAGCACCTGGAACGTTGTATTCAGCCAGGGTGAACGGGCGGGCCGGTAGAATTCCCCGAGGAACTCCTGGGGGTTGGCGTCCGCTTCCAGTACGTGCTCGGTCATCGGTATCGAATCCTTGGGTCCAACATCGCGTAGGCGACGTCCGTAAGCAGCGTCGCGATGACCGTGCTGAGCGCCACAATCAGGACCAGCAACTGGATCACCGGGAAGTCGCGGATGCCGATGGAGGCCACCAGCAAGCGGCCCAGGCCGGGAATGGCGAAGATCGTTTCGACGATGGCCGCTCCAGAGAGCAGGTTCCCGACGAACAGACCCAGGATCGTGATGATCGGGAGCATCGCGTTCTTCAGGGCGTGCAGCCAGACCACGCTCCTCGAGGAGAGGCCCTTGGCGCGCGCCGTCCGGATGTAGTCCTGGTTCAGCACCTCGAGCATGGCCGACCGCGTCTGGCGGGTCAGGATGGCGGCCCCGCCCGTGCCGAGGATCGTGGCCGGCATCGCCAACAGCTTCATACTCCGGACCGGGTCTTCGAACACGCTTACGAATCCCGACGGCGGCAGCCACTGAAGCCGCACGGAGAAGAGCAGGATCATCATGATCCCGAGCCAGAAGCTGGGAACGGCCACACCGGCCACAGAGATAACGGTGATTGAGCGGTCGACCACCGTGTCCCGCCAAAGAGCGGCAGCCACCCCGGCAGGGAGGCCGATCACGATGGCAATCAAAAGGGAGGCGACGCTCAACTGCAGCGTCACCTTGAGCCGCGGAGTCACTTCGTCCGTCACCGGGCGTCTTGTCCTCGTCGATTCGCCGAAGTCACCCTGGGCCGCGTTCTTGAGCCAGTTGGCGTACTGGATCGGGATAGGATCGTTGAGACCGAGGTCTTTGCGAAAACGCTCGATCTGCTCGGGGGTGTATTCGGTCTGGCCGACGTTGAGTCCAGCCAGCGCGTAGACGGGGTCACCGGGGAGCATCAGCGTCGTCGAATAGACGAGGAACGTGATGCCCAGGATCACCGGGATGAACTGCAGCATTCGCCTGATGATGTAGGCCCTCATGCCTGCCTGCCTTCCGCTGGTTCGAACTTGCCATGTGCTCCGGTCTCGAAGCGTCGCGGCATGGAAAAGGCCGGGCCGCCATGGCAAAGCGGCCCGGCCGAAGGAGGGATCCCTGGACTACTTGAGGTAGTAGTTCTGGAGTCGCAGGAAGCCGCCGCCGTAGTACGCGGCCTCGGTATTCCCCACGTTCTTGCGGAAGACGTAGCGCGGCTGCGCATAGAGCAGCGGCACGAAGACGCACTGGTCAGCCACCACAATGGAGTCGATCTTCTCGTACATCGACTTGCGCTCGGCGTCGTCGTACGTCTGGCGCGCCTTCGCCAGGAGGTCGTCGAGTTCCGGGGAGATCGGCTTCTTCGCGGGGTTGTAGAAGGCTTCCTTGCCCCATGCGATGGTCGGTGTGGTGCTCGGCTCGACGCTCGTCCCGCCCCAGGACGTCGACATGAGCGGGAAGGTCTGGGTGCCCGGCCCGAAGAACGACGTGACCGCGGCCGACACTTCCTGCGTGGTCACCTTCACGTTGATCCCGACCTTCTTCCACATCTCCTGGTAGATCTCGGTCTGCTGGCTGATCGTAGGCGACGTGTAGGCGATGACCTCCATGTCGAAGCCGTCGGGCTTGCCGCCGGCCTTGAGGAACTCCTTCGCCTTGGCCACGTCGTAGCGCGGCCGATCCTTGACCGGCGAGAACGCCCAGCTCCCTGGCGTCGTCATCGCCCCGTCGGCCGGCACCGCGAGGTCGAAGTACACGTTCTTCGCGATGACTGACGGGTCGATCGACCAGGCGATAGCCTTGCGCAGGTTGGCGTTGTCCATCGGTCCGATTGCGAAGTTGTAGTGCAGCACGGCGGGCACGGCCGCGCCCGGAACACCTTTGATCACGACAAGGTCGGAATTCTTCTCAGCGGCCGAGACATCCTTGGAGTCGATCACGCCCATGGTCGCGTCGCCGGTCTGGAGGTTCGCATAGCGCACCGTTGCATCCGGAATCGGGCTGATGGTGACCTCGTCGAGGTAGGGCAACACGTTGCCCTTGGAGTCCTTCTCCCAGTAGTTGGGGTTTTTCTTCACCACCACCTGGCTGCCCGGCACCCAGCGGTCGAGGGTGAAGGCGCCCGTTCCCACGGGGTTCGACTTGATGTCCTTGCCGAACTTGTTCAGGGCGGTCGGCGAGATCATCCCGGCGCCGTAGGTGGAAGAAAGCGCGAACAGCAGGGCTGCGTCCGGCCGCTTGAGCACGAACTTCGCGGTCGATTCGTCCACGGCCTCTACGCGGTCGATGGCGGAGAGCTGCGAAGCCCACGTCGCCTTCAGAGCCGGGTCGAGGATGCGGTTGATGTTGACCTTCACGGCTTCGGCGTTGAACGGCGTGCCGTCGTGGAACTTGATGCCCTTCTTCAGGGTGAAATTGATGGTCGTGGGGTCGGCGATTTCCCACTTCTCAGCGAGGCCGACAGCCGGGGAGACCTTCAGCTGGTCGAGGCTGACGAGTGCGTTGAACAGCGTGTTCAGGTAGTACGAGTCGCCGCCCGAGCCCGGGGTGTGCGGGTCAAGCGTGCCGACATCCAGGGAGTAGGCGATCGTCGCCTTGCCGCCGGGCTTGCCGGCAGGCATCGCGCCCCATGCAGGCGCCGGCGCATTCGACGTTCCGCCGCTGCCTGGCGTGTTGCCGGCGCCGGGGGTGTTTCCCCCGCCCGATGTGCCGCCGCTGTCATCGTCGCCGCCGCAGGCCGCGAGGGCGGCTGCCGCCGCGCTCGAACCGGCGAGGATGAGCACCCGCCGCCTGCTCAGGCTCCGCGCCGCTACGCGTGTCCAGTAGTTGTCCCTTTCGTTCATTGCCCCCTCCAGGCTCCCGGTTGAATCCCCAGCAATCGAAACTCTGTGGATTATTCGCGGGAGTATAGATCCCAGCGTACCAAAGTCAACTATGATCTCCGCTGGGACTCGATGTTCCCGGCCTACGAAAACTCCGGGCTACAATGGCCCCACGAGCAGGAGGTCGTTGGTGATACGAAGCCGAGAAGCCGCCCATTCTGTTACTGGTCTCCGGGGCCACCGCGTTCGAGACCCGGAAAAGCGTTCGGCACGCCGCGAAGAGATGCTGCTCGCCCTGGCGAAAGTTCTCGCCGTGAAGAGCTACGAAGACGCGACCCTCGATGACGTCGCCAGCCTCATGGGCTGCAGCAAGGCCGTCATCTATTACCAGTTCCGGAGTAAGGCCGACCTCTTCGTCGCCCTGGTCGAACGTGTGAACCGCGACGCAATCGCGAGGCTCCAGAAGATTGCCCGCAGCGAATCCGATCCCGAGGCGCAGTTGCGGGCGGCCGTCGATGACCTCGTCCAGTTCGGATGGCAGCCCATGGACTACGCCGCTATCCGAGTCCGCCGGCCAACGTCGCTCCCCCAGGAGTCGCGGGATTACCTGCGCGACGTGGACCGCGAGTACGAAAACCTGTTCATCGACATCGTGAAGCGCGGGATGGACGCCGGGTTTGTCGTCCGGCGCGACCCGCGGCTCGTTGCCTACACGCTCATCAACGCCGTGCTTTCGGTGTTCCGCTGGGCCCGGCCTGACGGCGCGATGCCGCTCGAGGCGATCGAGCGGGAGGTCCCGGCGATGCTGCTCGCCGGGGTATTCGTGTCTGACCCCGTGAATTCAGCGGCCGGGGCTTAACAGCCCGGCTCGATCGCCGCCCCCTCCTCGCGGCAGGCGCGGGAACACCCCGCGCCCGGCGGTGCAGTAGCGTTGACGCGTCTCCGGGACTACTTTTATCATCCCGCTGCGCCGCCGGTTTATCCTGATAAGATTAAATCGAACAGGCGCCGAACCCTACCCTCGGTGGCCTGCTCTTCGACGGACGTCGCTTTATGAGGTTGGCGTGGTGGTATCTCGTCGCGCCGGCCGCTATCGTCGCCATCTTCATGCTCGCACTGAATTTCCTCAGCGATGTCCTCTCCGAAATGCTCGACCCCGTCCGGCGAGGGCGAGCCTGAACATGCCAAACCCACCCATGGAGCCACAGCCATGACCCTCCCCCTCTCCGGTGTGAAGGTGCTCGACCTCGGCGATGAACCCGTCGCGTTCGCGTCACGTTTGCTCGCGGGCCTCGGCGCCGACGTCGTCCGCGTGGAGCATCCCGGCGGTGACTGGCTGCGCTCGCGCGGCCCCTTCGTCAATGGCGAACCGGGACTCGAACGCGGACTCGCGCACATCCTCTACAACGCCGGCAAGCGAAGCGTTGCCCTCAATTGGGAGAGCCCGGCCGGACAGTCGCAGGTACGCCAGCTCATCGAGCAGGCGGCAGTCGTGATTGCGCCGCTGGACGTCCCGGCCGGGCTGCGCGGTATCCTCGAGGCTGGCGCCTTCGCCGCCGCCTACCCCGCAGTCGGGCTGGTGCAGCCGGTCTTCCGCCGGAACTCAGCCGACACCGCCACGGATCTCACGGCGGTCGCCGCCGGCGGCCAGATGTACCTCAACGGGGACCCTGCGGATCCGCCGAACTACGCGGCCGGCAACCTCGCCTACAAGCAGGTGTCGCTGGCGGCGTCACTGGCGGCGGTGACGATGGTGATGGAGGCCGCGGCAGGCCGCCCGCCGGGGCGCGTCGAAGTGTGCATGCAGGAAGCCGTCATGTGGACAACGATCCAGACGGCCAACGAGAACTACGCCTACTGGGGCCAGCGCAGCCCCGGGCGGCACGGCCTCGGGAGTGTGAGCGGCCAGACCATCTTCCTGACCGCGGACAACAAGTACGTTTCGCTCTACCACCATCCACCGGCGTTCCTCCCGTTCGCCCGCTGGTACGCCGAACTGTTCGGTGACGACCAGTACACGCGCGCACCGTGGGACGATGACCTGTACCGCATGAAGCACGGCGCCGAGATCGTCGAGATCACGCAGCGCACCTGTGGCTCGATGGACCGGCTCACCCTGATTGCCGAAGCGCAGAAGCGCAGCATGCTCTGCGTGCCCGTGCAGGACGTCTCGGATATCGCGGCCGACCAGCACCTGCGTGAACGCGACTTCTTCCAGCGTGTCCGCATCGAACAACTCGACCAGGAGCTGGAGGTCTTCCGCCTGCCGTTTACCACGTCGGCATATGAGGCTGCCGCCGCGCCGCCTCCTGCGCTCGGCGCGCATACCGAAGAGGTGTTCCGCGAGTGGTGCGGCGCCGCCGCTGCCGTGGAGGCCCGCCGATGACCCCGCAACCGCTCGCCGGGATCCGCGTCCTGGACTTCTGCTGGATGATCGCCGGCCCCCTGACCACTCGCCTCCTCGCGGACCTCGGCGCCGAAGTGCTCAAGGTCGAATCCATGGCCCGCGTCGACCGCATCCGCGAGGTTGGCGTTCAGCCTTCGCCGCCGCACGCCGAGACGAACGGCGTCTTCAACGACTGCAACGTCAACAAGAAGAGCATCATGCTGAACCTGGGCGTGCCGCGGGGCATCGAACTGGCGAAGGCGCTCGTCGCGAAGTCCGATGTGGTGACATCCAACTTCACGCCAGACCGGATGGACCGCTGGGGCCTCGGGTACGAGCACCTCAAGCCGGTGAAGCCGGACATCATCGTTGCCAGCCTCCCCGTGATGGGCCTGAAGGGTTCGAAGAGCAGCTGGCGGGCCGTCGGCAACGGCGTGGTCGCGATGGCGGGGCTCAACGCGCACACCGGGTTCCCGGGGCGCGAACCGTTCGGCCTTGGCACCCTCCTTTCGGACTTCACGTCGCCCTACCTCGGCGCACTCCAGATTGCGGCGGCCATCCACCATCGCAACCGCACGGGCGAAGGGCAGTTCATCGAACTCGCCCAGTACGAGGCGACGATCCACCTGCTCGACACCGAACTCATCGAGTACACGGTCAATGGCGACACGCCCCAGCGCGCGGGCAACAGCTCCCGCAACTACGCGCCGCACGGCGCCTATGCCTGCGCCGGCGACGACCGCTGGATCGCGATCTCCGTCCGCGACCACGCCGAGTTCGTCGCCCTCTGCCGGGTGCTGGGGCTCGATGAGCTGGCGAAACGGCCCGGCCTGGAGACCCTCGAAGGCCGGATCGCCGCGCGGGACGAGATTGACGCCGCCATCAGCGCGCGCACCGCTTCGATGGACGACTGGGCGCTGGCCGAGGCGCTCCAGGCTGCCGGGGTTTGCGCTTCGCCCGTCGAAAACGTCGGCGACCTCGTGAACCGTGATCCGATGCGGCAGGGGTTCCTCGAAGAGATCGACCACCCGGCCGGGATTTCGATGCTGCTCCAGCACGAACCGATTACCTGGAACGGAGAGCGCTTGCCTATCAGCCGCGCGCCGTTCCTCGGGGAGCACAGCGCTTCGGTGTACAGCGAACTGCTGGGGATGGATGACGACGAGATCGCCGAATTGGCGGCCGAGGGCGTCATCTCCTAGCGCCGGGCCACCGTTCGAGGCCCGGAAATGACTTTCAGGTGAGGAACCGATGATCAAGAACTTGCTCATCGCCAATCGTGGCGAGATTGCCATCCGGATTGCGAGGACCGCGGCGGACCTTGGCGTTGCCACCACTGCCATCTACTCCGAAGACGACGGCCAATCGCTGCACATCCGGCACGCTGACAGGGCCGTGGACCTCGGAGCGACCGGGGTGGCGGCCTACCTCGATGCTGCGGCCATCATCGCCGTGGCCCAGGAGGAGGGCTGCGATGCCATCCATCCCGGCTACGGCTTCCTGAGCGAGTCGGCCGCGTTTGCCGAAGCCTGCGAACGGGCCGGCATCACCTTCGTGGGGCCGCGCCCTGAGACGCTCGCGCAGTTCGGGAACAAGGCGCAGGCTCGCCTGCTGGCCGAAGCATGCGGAGTGCCGGTGGTGAAGGGGCTGAGCCGGCCGGTCACGTTCGAGGAGTGCTGCGCCTTCCTCGAAGGTCTCGGGCCCGGCGGCGCGGTCATGCTGAAGGCGGTGGCCGGCGGCGGCGGACGTGGCATGCGCCCCGTCCACGAGGTCGCCGACCTCCGCGAGGCGTATGACCGGGCGGCGTCCGAAGCCCAGCAGGCGTTCGGCTCCGGTGAACTCTATATCGAAGAGCTGATGCCTCGCGCCCGCCACGTGGAGGTGCAGATCGTCGGCGACGGTTCGGGCGCGGTGTCCCACCTCTGGGATCGGGAGTGCAGCCTCCAGCGCCAGCGGCAGAAGCTGATCGAATTCGCCCCGGTCGCCGGCCTCTCCCCGGCCGTTCGCGCCGAGATCCTGTCCGCCGCCGTGAAAATCGGCGCTGCGGCGAAGTACCGCGGTGTCGGGACCATCGAGTTCCTGGTCGATGCTGCCCCCGGCGCAGCCGAGCGGTTCGTCTTCATGGAAGCGAACGCCCGCCTCCAGGTGGAACACACTGTCACGGAAGAAGTGACAGGCCTCGATCTTGTCGCCATCCAGCTGAAGATCGCCGGCGGCGCCACGCTCCGCGACCTCGGGCTGACACAGGACCAGGTTCCGCCTGCGCGCGGCGTCGCCCTGCAGGCGCGGGTGAACCTCGAAGTCATGTCCGCCGACGGCTCATCTCGCCCGGGCGGAGGCGTGCTCACTGCGTACGAACCACCAGCCGGGCCTGGCATCCGGGTCGATGGGTTCGGATACGCGGGGTATGCCACGAGCAGCCGTTATGATTCGTTGCTCGCGAAGCTCATCGTCCATGCCGAAGACCTTCCGGCGGCCGCCCGCAAGGCCCGCCGCGCGCTCGCCGAGTTCAAGATCGCCGGGGCGCGGCACAACGCCGCTTTCCTCCAGGCGCTTCTGAGCCAGGCGCCGCTGGCCGAGGGCGGCATCTACACCCGCTACGTCGAAGACCACGCCGCCCAGTTGCTCGACGCTGACCGTGAGCGCGCCCGCTACTTCGAACCCCAGGAGCGCGAGGTTCGCAAGGCCGGTTCACAGGTCGACCCGAACGATCCGCTGGCCGTGCTCTCGCTCCGCGGGCCTGCGCCCGCCGCCCCGGCGGCGGCGGTCTTCGAAACCCCGCATGCCGAGGCGCCCGAGGGAACAGTCGCCATCGCCGCGCCGCTGCAAGGGATGATCATCGCGCTCCATGTCGGTGCTGGTGACCGCGTCCAGAAGGGCCAGCCCGTGGCGGTGATGGAAGCCCTCAAGATGGAGCACATCATCCGCAGCGAACTCTCCGGCAGGGTGCGCGAAGTCACCCTCGAAGTCGGCGACACGATCTACGAAGACACCCCGATCCTCTTCCTCGAGCCGGGAGATGTCGACGGGGAGTACCAGGCCGAAGCCGCCCCCGACCCGGATAGCATCCGGCCCGACGTCGCCGAGGTCCTCCATTTCCACAGCCTGACGAAGGACGAAGCCCGGAAGGAAGCGGCCACAAAGCGCCACAGCGCCGGCAAGCGCACCGCCCGCGAGAACATCGCCGACCTTGTGGACCCGGGTTCGTTCTTCGAGTACGGGCCGATTGTCACCGCTGCGCGCTTCCGGCAGGACACCATCGAGGAGCTGGAGCAGCGGGTTATCAAGACGGCTGCCGACGGGATGGTGATGGGTGTCGCCCGCGTGAACGGCGATAGCGTCGGGCGGGAGAACGCCCGCTGCGTGGTGATGTCCTACGACTACTCGGTCCTCGCGGGCACCCAGGGCGGCAAAAATCACCAGAAGCAGGACCGGATGTTCGGCATCGCCGAGAAATACCGCCTGCCGGTGGTGCTCTACACCGAAGGCGGCGGTGGCCGCACGGGCGGCGGTTCGAACGTGAACACCAGCCGCCAGGTTGCCGCCAGCGTCGCTGGGCTGAGCGTCCGCACGTGGCGCGAACTCGGAAAGCTCTCCGGCCTCGTGCCGATCGTGGGCGTGAACTCGGGCTACTGCTTCGCGGGCAACGTGGTGCTGCTCGGCGCGTGCGATGTCATCATCGCGACGAAGGACTCGAGCCTCGGCATCGGCGGCCCTGCGGTCATCGAAGGCGGTGGCCTCGGCG
Source organism: Dehalococcoidia bacterium (assembly GCA_020853755.1). Taxonomy (GTDB): domain Bacteria; phylum Chloroflexota; class Dehalococcoidia; order Tepidiformales; family Tepidiformaceae; genus Amarobacter. The sequence goes on from JADYYG010000027.1 coordinate 33,683, forward strand.
CTTATGCGGCCAGCGAGGTCGGCCCGGTCAGCATCCAGCAGCCGAACGGCGTCATTGACATCCTGGTGGACGATGAAGCGGCGGCCACGGCGGCGGCGAAGCACTACCTCTCGTTCTTCCAGGGCCGCGTTTCCACCTGGGAAGCGCACGACCAGCGCATCCTCCGGCACATCGTCCCGGAGAACCGCCGGGCCGTGTACGACATTCGCAAGGTCATCGAAACGCTCGCGGATGTGGGAACAATGCTCGAACTCCGGCCGAAGTTCGGCGTTTCGATGGTGACGGCCTTTGTCCGTATCGAGGGCCGCACGGTCGGCGTGGTCGCGAACAACTCGAACTCACCGACCGGCGGCGCGATTGACTCCGACGGGGCCGATAAGGCTGCGCGCTTCATGCAACTCTGCGACGCGTTCGATATCCCGATCCTCTCGCTCATCGACACCCCCGGGAACATGGTCGGTCCGGAGGCCGAGAAGACGGCGCTCATCCGCCACTGCGGCCGCCTGTACGTGGCCGGGGCGAACATCACGGTGCCGTACTTCGTGGTCGTCCTGCGCAAGTCGTATGGCCTCGGCGCGCTGGCGATGTCCACCGGCAGCTTCGACGAGACGTTCTTCGCGATCTCCTGGCCGACGGGCGAGTTCGCGGGCATGGGCCTCGAAGGGTCGGTGAAGCTCGGCCGCCGGGCCGAACTCGCGGCCATCACCGACATCCCCGCGCGCAAGGCGCTCTACGACAAGTACGTGGCGGAGGCCTACGCGTGGTCGCGTGCGCTGAACGCCGCCACGGTGATGGAAGTGGACGACGTCATCGACCCGGCGGAAACGCGGAGCTGGCTGGTGATGGGCCTGGATTCGGTCCCGCCGGCGGCGCCGCGCGCGCACAAAAAGCACAGCTGGGTCGACACCTGGTAGGCCGGCGCTCTTTAACACCGGCCAGCGCAACAACAAACGGAGGCGACAAGGACTTGGGAAAACTCGACGGCAAGGTAGCGGTTATCACAGGCGGAACGAGCGGCATCGGCGAAGCGACGGTCCGGCTGTTCGTGGAAGAAGGCGCGCGCGTCGTCTTCTGCGGGCGCGGAGTGGAAGCGGGCACGGCGATCGCTGAAAGCCTGGGCGCGAACGCGCGCTTCCGCCAGGCGGACGTCATGAAGGAGGCCGACATCGCGGCCACCATCGCCGAGGCGAAGGACACGTTCGGCCGCCTGGACATCCTCTTCAACAACGCGGGCGGAAGCACGCCGGGCTCGCTCGAGAACATGACGGTGGACCAGTTCCACTACGCGATGGACCTGCTTCTCGGCAGCGTCCTGCTGGGCATGAAGCACGCCGTGCCGATCATGCGCGAGCAGCAGTGGGGCCGGATCATCAACAACTCCAGCGTCAACGGCATCCGCGTCTCCAGTGGCGACTGGCTGTACGGCGCGGCCAAGGCGGCCGTCACGCACATCACGAAGACGGCCGCCATCCGCCTCGCCCCTGAGGGGATCACGGTGAACTGCATCTCGCCCGGCGCAGTGGCCACGCCCATCTTCTATGGCGGCTCGGCGCAGGCGCGCGGCCTCGACCCTGAGCACGAAAAGGCCAAGATGCGCAAGCTCACCCAGAACCTGGGTAATGCAACCCCCGTGGGCCGTGCAGGGACCGTGCAGGATACGGCCCACGCTGTCCTCTACCTGGCCAGCGACGAAGCGGCCTACATCAACGCGCACGACCTCGTGGTCGACGGTGGAATGACCGCCAAGGGCACCTGGTAGGAGCGGACTACGGCGTGTAAGGCGTCGCGGTCTGGCCGAGCTGCGTGCGCAGGATCGACTGGGCATCTTCGACGAACTCGCAGAGGAGCGCGCGCGTCTCGCGGGGGTCGATGATGTCCTGCCCGGTCGCCTCGGCTGTGCGGAAGGGCGAGGCGATGGCCTGCAGCCGGGCTTCGATCTCGGCGCGTTTCGCCTCGGGGTCTGGCGCGGATTCGATTTCACGCCGGTAGGCCGCCGAAGCGCCACCCTGGATATGCATCGATCCCCAGTTGGCCGAGGGCCAAGCGTAGCGCCGGAACATCCCACTCGGCCGGTGATGGCACTGCCCGGCAACGCCGTAGAGCTGCCCCACGACGACGGTCGCCCAGGGCATCTGGCTCTGGCAAACGGCGATGACGAGCCGCGCCCCCGCGCGTTCGATGCCGCGCTTCTCGGCTTCGAGGCCCACCGTGAAGCCCGGTTCATCGGCGAACGAAATGATCGGCAGGTGGAAGGTGTCGCAGAGTTGGATCAGCCGGATGACCTTCTCCCCTTCGGCAATGCCTGTGGAGCCGCCGAAGAGGATGTTGTTCGCCAGCACGCCGACCGGGTAGCCGTTCAGGCGGGCCAGGCCGGTGATCCGCGAGCGGCCGTAGTCCGGGGCAATCTCGAAGAACGAGCCCGCGTCCACGACGGCGTTGACGATCTTGTGGCCGTCGTACGCCCGCCGCCGGTTCCGGGGGATCATCGCGAGGAGCGACTCGTCGGCGCGGCCCGGAGGGTCTTCGCCAAGAATCCGCGGCGCGGTCTCCCAGACGTTCGATGGCAGGTAGCTGAGGAAGCGCCGTGCCATCGCGAACGCTTCTTCCTCGCTCTCGGCGAGGTTATCGATGACGCCGCTGAGCTTCGTGTGGACTTCCCAGCCGCCCAGTTCTTCCTTCGTGATGTCGTAGCCGAATGCGGCTTTCACCACGGGCGGCCCGCCGGGGAAGACCTGGCTGGTGCCCTTCACCATCACGTTGAAGTGAGCCATGCAGGCGTTGACCGCGGGCAGCCCGGCAACCGAACCGAGGACGGCCGAGACGACCGGCACGGTGCGCAGTAGCTGCACATCTGGCGCGGTGAACGAGTTGCCATCAGGGAGGTAGGTCCGGCCCATCTCTTCGAACGAGCGCACGCTGCCGCCGGCCGCATCGAGCAACCGCAGGTAGGGCACGCGCCATTCGAGCGCGCGGCGGTTGGCCGCCATCTCCATGCCAAGGCCGCCGCCAGAACTCCCGCCGGCGCCGCCGCGCACAGTGAAGTCACCGCCGGTCACAACCACCTTCCGGCCATCGATCCGGCAGAAGCCTTCGACCGCCGCCCGTGGAGTAAATCCGGTGAGCTCCAGCCCCTCATAGCGGGCGTGGCCCACGAGTCCCATGAACTCCCGGAAGGAGCCTTCGTCGGCGAGCAGGTCGATGCGCTCGCGGACAGTGAGTTTGCCATTGGCGTGCTGGCGGGCGATGCCTTCAGGCCCGCCCATCTCCCTGGCCAGGGTGCGCCGCCGCGCCAGTTCCTGGACTTCCGGGTCCCAGCCGTTGGCGCCTCCGGTCATCGCGCACCGCCGGCAGCTTCGGGCTGCTTGAGCACGCCTTCGACGAGCTGGCTGGCGATGTGGTCGATGACCTCATCCAGGCTCATCCGGCCGTTCGGCCTGTACCAGTCCGAAGCGTAGTTCACGGCCGAAAGGATGTTCAGGTTCGTCACCGCAGGATCGCGGGACTCGAAGTGCCCTGTTTCGACGCCGCTCCGGATGATCGTTTCGAAGCGCTTGATGTACAGGCGCTGGAGCGCCTGTACTTCCTCCCGGACTTCCGGCGCGGTTGTCCGGACATCCTTGATGACGAGCATGGCGTAGTAGCCTTCTTCCTGCTCGTTGAGGTTGTAGGCCAGGTGAACCCGGATCGCTTCGCGCAACGTTTCGGCAGGAGGCAGGCTTCGTTCGATGACCGCCTCGAGCCGTTCCTGCGCCCCGAGGATCGCGGTGGAGACCACCTCCAGGTAGATCTCTTCTTTCGAACGGAAGTAGTAGTAGATGACGCCCTTGCTCGAACCCATCGCGCGGGCGATATCCTCCGTGGTGGAGGCGTGGAACCCATTCTCCGAGAACACCCGCGCGGCGGCATGGAGCACTTCGCGGCGGCGGGTCTCACTCTTATCGGGATCCAGCATGCGGTGTCCCCGCAGCCCGACAGTCGAACCAGAATCTTCAGCCATGGCAGTTTTCCCCGAGGCAGTCGATGCCACTGGGCATCACGGTTGTAAAGTTTATACTTCCCGGAATGATTCAGGCCATTCACCGGAAGTCCGGCCGGCGCGGCGTTCCCTGTGACTGACGCGGCGGCCCCCAGCCTCCTTGTCGTCGAACTGGGCCAGGGCCCGGCCGCGGCCTACTGCGGTTGGATGTTCGCACAGGCGGGCCACGACGTCGTGCTCGTCGAGCCGCCCGAGGGTCACCCCCTGCGCGCGCCGTCCGGCGCCGCCCCGTCAGCAGGGGCCGGGGCGGCCTTCCTGACCCTGGCATCGGCCAAGCGGAGTGTCGTGGTCGAGCACCAGAGTGCAGGCGGCCGTGACGCGCTGGGCCGCCTGCTTCGCGCCGCGGATGTCCTCATCACTGACTCACCAGAACTCGTCGCCGCGGCAGGCATCGAGACCGGGGCCATGCAGGAGACGGCCCCCGGCCTGGTCCACATCTCCATCTCGCCCTTCGGCGAGTCCGGTCCCTACGCAGGCTTCGCCGCTACGTCCGCGACGCTCTACGCGTTGGGCGGCCACACCTACATCACCGGCGAGGCGGCCCGCGAACCGCTGAACGGCCCGCGCTACTTCCCCGAATTCCTCGCCGGGGCGACGGCCTTTGTGGCCGCCCAGGCCGCGCTGTTGGAGCGAGGCCGCTCGGGCGCCGGGCAGAAGGTTGAACTTTCAGCGATGGAGTGCCTGCTCGCGGGCCACCAGTTCACCCTCACCCGTCACTCCTACCAGGGCATGGCGCTCGAACGCACGGGAAACCGCTACGCCTCGCTCGTCGGGGTCAACTTCTACGACTGCGCAGACGGTGTGGCGGCACTCGCGGCCAGCAGCCAGGCCCAGCTCGAGCAGCTCTTCTTGCTCACCGAGTGCACCGATTTCATCGGTGACCCACGCTTTGCCGCCCTTGCCACACTCCCGGAGAACCTCGCGGCGTTCGATGCCGCCATCGCGCCGTGGTTCGCCGCCCGCCCGCGCGATGAGGTGGTCGAGCAGTGCCAGGCGTTCCGCATCCCCTGCGCGCCCGTCCTCGAAGTTGACGAAGTGCTGAGCCACCAGCAACTCCAGGCGCGGAAGTTCTGGCGTCCCGCCGAGGACGCGAGTGGGCGTTCGCTGCAACTGCCCCGGCTGCCGTTCCGCATCCGCGGCAGCCGGGACGAGGCTATCCCGGCCCCGGCCCTCGGCGCTGACCAGGCGGTGCTCGAGTCGCTCCCGGCAGCCAGCGGCGCACCCTCCTCGGCGCCAGCCGGAGGCGTGAGCGCGCCGCTCGCGGGCATCCGGGTGCTCGACCTCACGCGCGTCTGGTCTGGCCCGGTGGCCACGCGCATGCTCGCGGACCTCGGCGCCGAGGTGATCAAGATCGAACACCCCGGTAGTCGCGGCCCACTCGGCCCTGATGGCGGCGCTGCCCAGAACTGGAACCGTAACGGCCTTTTCAACGAACTCAACCGGAACAAGAAGAGCATCGCCATCGACCTGGCGGCGCCGGGCGCTCGCGACACCTTCCTCGCCCTCGCCGAACGGTGCGACCTGGTCATCGAGAACTTCAGCCCGCGCGTGATGGGCAACCTCGGGATCGATTTCGAGACCTTGAGCGCCCGCAACCCGCGGATCGTGATGGTCTCGATGCCCGGATACGGACTCACCGGGCCGATGCGCGACGGCGTGGCCTACGGGACGACCATCGACTCCGAATCGGGCACGGCTTCGGTTATCGGCTATCCCGGCGAGGGACCCATGCGCATGGGCGTCGCCTTCCCCGACTACGTCGCCGGCATCCACGCCGCGGGTGCGAGCGTGGCAGCGCTGGTCGACCGGGCGCGCTCGGGCAGCGGCCAGCACGTGGACCTCTCCCAGTTCGAATCGATCTCGGCGTTCATGGGGCCGGCTGTGGTCGAATGGCAACTGACCGGCGTGCGCCCGCCGCGCATGGGCAACCGCTGCCCGGACGCCGTCCCATCGGGTATCTATCCCTGCCTCGACGACCGGTGGATCGTTGTCAACGTCCAGTCCGACGGGCAGTGGGCGGGGCTCTGCGACCTGATGGGGCGGAACGACCTCGCCGGCGCTCGCCTCAGCACGGCGGACGGCCGCCTGCGCTGGCACGATGACCTCGATGCGGCGATCTCCGCCTGGACAGCAACCCGTGATGCCCCCGCTTTGATGGACGAACTGCAGGCTGCCGGCATCGCCGCCGGACAGGTGCTCTCGGGACCGGAACTGTTCGCGGACCGCCAATCCCGGGCGCGCGGCTTCTTCGTCGAACTCGAACACCCGCTCGTGGGCCGCCACGAGTACCCGGGCCTTCCGTTTTCGATCGCCGGGGTCACCACCGAAGGGTGGACGGACGCACCGTGCCTCGGCGAGCACAACGCCAGCGTCCTCGCCAGCCTGCTCGGGTACGATGACGCCGCCATCGCGGCACTCTACGAAGCGGGCGCCATCGCCGACCGGCCACAGGCGTGAATCGCCGAGGACTTCGCTTCGGGCGCGAACACACTGCCGGAAGTTGACGCCGCAGCAAGGCCACCAGTATTGTCCCAAGCAGTTTGAACTGAGACGTACGTTTTATGGCAGCCCTCGATCCTATCAGCTACTACCGTCCCTACTACCCCCGCTTTTCAGACGCCGAATACCAGCGGCGCTACGCACTCGTTCGCGAGCAGATGAAGGCCAACGGCGTCGACTGCCTGGTTGTCACCGGGAGCCCGGGCATGATGGCGGAACTGATGGCCGACGTGCACTGGCTTTCTAACTGGAACCACGTCGCCGCCCCCGGTTTCGTCGTCTTCCCTTATGACGGTGAGCCGACGCTCTACTTCGGTCTGGTCACCTACCGTGCGAACGCCGGCCAGCGATGCGTCTTCGGCGATGTCCGTCCGGGGACGAACGTGTACCGCCGCATCCTCGAGTTGGGCCTCGAGAAGGGAACCATCGGCACCGTCGGCTCGTTCCCGCACGAGGTGATGGACGAACTGCGCGAGCGGGTCCCAGGGGCGCGCGTTGTCCCCGCTGGCGGCTGGTTCGGAGAGCTCCGGCGCACGCGCAGCGCCGAGGAGATCGAGTGGCTGCGCAAGGGCGCGAAGTTCGCCGACATCGGCCTCGAAGCGATGATCAACGCTATTCGCCCGGGTGTGACCGAGCGCCAGATCTACGCGGCCGCCATGCACGCCGTCTTCGATGCAGGCGGGCAGTTTTGCTTCCAGTGGCTCGGGTCGACGCCGATGGCGAACCCGGTCATGGCCTACCCCACCCAGGCGCCCACCGACCGCGTGATCGAAAAGGGCGACATCGTCATCACCGAGATCGCGGCCAGCTACGAATGGTACGCAGGGCAGATCAACCGCTACGTCGCCGTTGGCCAGGAACCCCCGCCCGAGTACCGGCGTCTCCACGACTACACGGTCCAGCTCGTCAAGGATGTCTGCGCCGGGCTGAAGCCGGGGGCAATCCCGTCCGACGTCGCGAAGGCCGTGGAACCGGTCCTGCAGGCAGGCTACCGCGTGGAAGTGATGTCCATCGGGCGGCCCACCGGCGGCTCGACGCCCCCCGTGCTGCCAGTGACGCCACCGGATCCGTTCTTCCAGCGCCCCTTCATCGAGAACGAGACCGTGATGGTCCTCCCGCTCACCTACACGGAACCGGACCGGCTCGGCCTCTTCCTCGGCGACATGGTGTTGGTAACGCCGGAAGGTGGCAAGAGCCTCCACAACTACCCGCTGGAAGAGTTCCGCGTCGTCTAGCGCGCGGCAGTCAACAACGTTCGAAGCAACAGCCGCGAGACCCCGTGTGTCCGCGGCGCCAAGGAGAGACACATGGCATTTGGTGAATTTAATCTGGCTGGCAAGGTCGCACTCGTGACCGGCGGCAACAGCGGCATCGGTCTCGGCATGGCCGACGGCCTCGCGCGAGCCGGCGCGGATGTCTGTATCTGGGGTACCAACCCGGACAAGAACGCGGCCGCCCTTAAGCAGCTCGAAGCCCACGGCACGCGCGTCCTCGCCCTGAAGTGCAACGTCGCTGATGAGGCTGAGGTCGAGTCCTCGTTCCAGGAGACGCTGGACAAGCTCGGAAGGGTCGATTCGTGCTTTGCGAACGCGGGAGTCGGCAGTGGGAGCGGGCTTCCGTTCCACCAGCAGCCCACGGACGTGTGGCGCCGCGTCTGGTCGGTGAACCTGGACGGCGCGTTCTTCACGCTGCGGGCTGCTTCCCGGCACATGGTGGAGCGCGGCGATGGTGGCCGGCTCATTGGCACCTCGAGCGGCTCGGCGATCCATGGCGCGGCCCGCGGCGAAGCGTACGCCGCCACGAAGGGCGCGATGGTCGCACTGATGCAGAGCCTCGCGGTGGAGTTCGCCCGCTACGGGGTCACCTCGAACACCATCACGCCCGGCTGGATCGAAACGCCGATGACGCAGCGGAACGTGGGCAACGAGAAGTTCGAGTCCGCCGTCATCCGCCGCGTTCCCCTGCGCCGCTGGGGCGACGGGAACGACTTCGCGGGCATCGCCGTCTACCTCGCCAGCGACGCCAGCAAGTACCACACCGGCGACAACTTCATCATCGACGGCGGCTACACGCGGTTCTAAAAAGGGCCGAACGGCAAACGTCGAACCGGGGGTGGCGAGTTTGCTCGCCGCCCCCGACGTGTTTCTACCGCTTCCCGGCCAGGTCCGGGTGGCGCTTCGGGAACTCCTGGCTCAGCCGGTAGGACTCGGCCAGGTAGCGCGGGTAGTTCTTCCGCAGGTGGTAGTTCAGGCGGCCGTCCAGCTCGTTGAAGATCATCTGGATCGAGCTGTAGAGCCCCTGCGCGCCACGCCGCAGCTTCGTGCGGTCGAGGCTGTTCATCAGGTCATCCGCTGCTTCTTCGGCGGCCATGCCCTTCTCGTGCCGCCGCTTTGCTTCGCCCATGAGCCAGTGACACGACTCCAGCTGGTCGCGCACATCGGCGAGGTCCATCACCGGCCCGTGCCCGGCGACGTAGGCGTTCGCTTCCCAGCGGACGGCTTCTTCGAGCACGGTGATCACGTTGCCCAGTCCCGGGTACTGCAGGCTCTGGTATGAACCGGCGCCGGTGATATCGCCGAAGTGGACGATGCCCGCGTCCGGGAGGTACACGACGGTATCGCTGGCGGTGTGGCATGGCCCCGCTTCAATGAGCTCGACGCGCTGCTTCCCGAACTCGAACCCGGTGCGCCCGTTGAAGCTCTCGGTCGGGATGATCGGCTCGAGGCCCGAGAAGTCGAAGAAGTCCTGGAGATTGTGGTCCATCACCTTCTTCGCGTCGCCGGTGAGCGATTCGATCTGGCCCAGCCAGGCCTTCGGGGGAAGGTTGGCCATGTAGTCTTCGACCGTCTCGGTGCAGATGATGCGCGTCTCGTTGAAGTCGGGCATGCACGCGCCGTGCACGTGGTCCACGTGCCAGTGAGTGAGCGCGAGGACGTCAATCGACTTCGCCGCCGGGTCCGCTGTGCTGAAGGCGTCGAGCATGCGGCGCGTCATCGGGATGTCGCTGGTTGTATCAACGAGCAGGGTCTCGCCTTCGGAGACGACGAGCGCCATGTTGTTGAAGCCCCAGCCGCCAACCTGGGTGTACACGTAAGCACGGTCGCCGATTTGCGTTACCTGGTTCGGCTTGTAGGTCTCCCAGTCGGCCATGGTGGGACTCCTTCGTTGCTGGTGAGGTTGTTAGCCGCGGTTCCGCTCCGGGAAGCCAGGGCGGCCGGCTGGCAGTTCCATGTCGTTGGCGATGAGGGCGCAGGCCAGCATCAGGTAGAAGCCTGCCAGGGCGGTGATGTCGGTAAGGACGCGTGCGCCGAATTCGTTCCGCATGGCGTCGAACACGGGCTGGGGAACGTTGTGGTCTCGGACGATGGCACGGAGGAAGTCGGTGACGATGCGGTACCGCTCCGGGAACGCTTCCGTTCCTCCGCGGGTCGCGATGGCATCGACGACTGCCTCGGGCACGCCCTCCTTCACCGCCAGCGGCGCATGGGCAGTCCAGATGAACTCGCAGTCGAACTCGCGGGCGGTCACGATGATCGTCAGCTCGAAGAGGTCCAACGCGAGGCCGGATTCGAACCGGAAGTAGGCACCGAGGTTCGCCGAATGCAGCGCGGTCCCGGGCGCGTGCATGAGGAGGGCAACCGGGGTGGTCACAGCACCCCGGTTGCGAATGATGGTCTCGTATGTCTCGCGCGCTTCGGCCGGGACCGATTCAGCTGTGTTCAGCAGTGGCAGACGCGGCATGGGAGACACTCCTCGGAGTTGCTGCCCGCTGGCGGGCTAGTCGGGAAGGAAGGCGACCACGCGGGCAGGCGCGGCGCTCGCACCCTGCAGGCGCACGGGGAAGAAGCCCACGTTGAAGCCGGATGGCGGCAGCGCGGCCAGGTTCGAAAGCTGCTGGATGATGAACACCTCGCGGTCGCGCCCGGCGAAGTGCCCGTCCCAGATTTCGGCCCGGTTTCCGGTCTCCTTGAAGGCGCGCGCCATGACGCCGAAGGGCCGGTCCCAGCCGAGGGCATCGGTGCCGAGGATCTTCGCGCCCAGCCCGGAGAGGAAGAGCGTCCCTTCCCGCGTCATGCCCGGGTAGTGGTAGCAGCCTCGGTCGTAGATGGTGAACTGCTCCTGCCCGGTGCGAAGCAGCACCGCCGAGCCCGGCTCGATCGCCGCGCCGTTCTCGGCGATGGCCGCTTTCAGCACGGACACTTCGATGCCGCGGTCCTGTTCGCACTTGCCGCGAAGGTCCAGCACGATCGCCGGGCAGAACAGTTCGCTGATGTCGATGTCGCCGATGGTGCGTGCGGGCTTGCCTTCGCATTGCGAGCCGTAGTGCAGCGGCGCATCGACGTGGGTGCCCAGGTGGGTCGACATCTCGACGAGGTCGTCGCCCCAGCCTTCGCCGTCCGGCAGGTCGTCCTTCGTGCAGCCGAAGATCTGGGACATGACGGCAGCGCCTTCGACGGCGGGCCGGATGGGCTTCACCTTCGGGAAGAGCGGCGAACCGCCCCGGCCAGCCGGGACGCGTTCCGCATCGGCCGCATCGAGCAGCCGCGTCAGGTCGACGAGCTTCATACGCGGAACACTACCTTCCCGAACGTTTCGCCGCGTTCCATCGCCGCCTGCACCTTCGCGATGTCTTCGATGGGGTGGACGGTCGGCTGGTCCAGCTTCTCGGTCTCCATCCACTCGCGGGTGAACTCTTCGGCCCGGCGGTCAGGTTCGGTGCCGCGGAACGGGATCTTGGAGAACGGCATGATGGTGATGGCATCGTACGAGTTCGCGAACACGTTGACTGGCTCAGCGACGCCCATCCCGCCGAAGAGCACCCAGCGGCCCAGCTTTCGAATCACGCGGCGGTCCGTCTTCAGCGTCGCTCCGCCGACGCCGTTCAGAACGACGTGGACGCCGGCCGGGGGCGCAAAGGGATTGAAGCCGGCAGGCTTTACGCCCGCGATCTCGCCAACCGCCTCGACGTAGTCCTGTTTCCTGTAGTTGATGGCGTGGTCAGCCCCGTTCGCCTTCACCATCGCCGCCTTCTCATCGCGGCCCGCGAGGCCGATAACGGTGACGTCCTGGAACTTGCGCTTGAGGATCTGCACGGCGAGGGAGCCGACGCCGCCAGCCGCGGCATGGATGAGGACGATTTCGCCCTCTTTGACCTTCGCCCATTCGTAGACGGCGAGGTGAGCCGTTGGCAGGTTCACCGGGTAGATGAGCACCTGCTCCAGCGAGACGCGCTCCGGGACGCGGTGGAGCGCCTTGTGCGAAATCGCGAGGTACTCCTGGTAGGCCCCGCCGGGGGGCAGGCAGTACACGCGGTCGCCGGGGGCGAAACCGGTCACCCCTTCGCCCAGCTCCTTGACGACGCCCGCCGCTTCCTGGCCAAGGACGAACGGCGGGATCCGGCCCTTCACCGGGATGCCGTTCCTGCCCATGATGTCGCCCCAGCGCAGGCCGGCGTATTCGACCTTGATGAGCACTTCGCCTGGGCCCGGTGTGGGCGCCGGGAGGTCGACAATGCGGAAGTTCTCCGCCGGTCCGTAATCGATAAGTTGTGCCGCCTTCATGCAGCCTCCTCGTTGTAATCGTTTACAGTGGTATCGTTTACAGCGGCGAAGCGTACGTCGATCGCATGACGCTTTGCAACCCTCTCGCCGGGAAGATCCTTGTCCAACGCGCCGTTTCGCCGCCCAACCCTCGCCGATGTGGCCCGCGGCGCCGGAGTGTCCATCGCAACGGCTTCCCGCGTCCTCAACGGCGGCGTTGCCTCGGCGACGGCGCGAGCGCGGGTTGACGCCGCCGCTGACAGCCTCGGTTACATCCCGAACGCCCACGCCCAGAGCCTGCGCCGCGAGCGCACGATGACCATCGGTGTGGCCTTCTTCAGCCTCAAGCTCCCCGGCGCGCTCGATATGCTCGAGTCCCTCTCCCGCCAGCTCGATGACTCCGGCTACACGCTGCTCATCGCGGACACCGCTGGAGACGTTGCCCGCTTCGACCGCATACTTGCCCGCTTCCTCGAACGTCGAGTCGATGCGCTGATCTGCGTGAACCCCCACAACATCGGGCCCGTGCTGGACCGCTTCCTCGCCGACGGCATCCCCGCGGCGGCCGTCATGAGCCGGGGCCGCGGCGCAGCCCAGTTGCCCCTCTTCGGCGCCGACCTGAGGCCAGCGGTGGAAGCAGCCGTTGCGCGCCTCATCGAACTCGGCCACAGCCGTGTGAGCGCGGTGCTCCCCGGCGGCGAAGCCGGCCCGTTCCGTGCCGTCTGGAAGGCCCTCCGTGCATCAGGACTCGCCGTGGATGCAGTCAACCCGTTCAGCCGCGACTTCAGTGGCGCCGAAGTCATGGCGCACGCTTCATCCCGTGGCGGGGCCTCCGCCATCATCTCGACCTATCCGGTCGCGCTCGAACTGCTGCGGGCCGCCCGCGCGGCGAACGTGGCGGTGCCCCGCGACGTCTCGCTCCTCGCGGTAAGCGATGACCCGGGCGTTGCCGAACTGCTCGAGACCCCGCTGTCCGCCATCGAAGTCGACCTCGGCGCCCTCGGCCAGGCCGTCGCCGCTGCGATGCTCACCTGGCTCTCCGGCGACCCGCCTGCCCGCAACACCCTCGTCCCGGTTTCATCCTGGGTCGAACGGGCAACCACGGGCCTCGCGGTGGGCAGTTCCAACCAGTAAGAATCGCGGGCCGGGGTTTCACGCCGTGAGAAGGTTCCTGGTACCCCCGGAGAGACTCGAACTCCCAACCTTCTGATCCGAAGTCAGACGCTCTATCCGTTGAGCTACGAGGGCACGGTGCCAGTGTAACAGGGGCGCCGTGCTGCCCCTAGCGCTGGTCCAGCCGCCGCAGGACCGCGAGGGTGATGGCTTCGATGCCGCTGAGCTCCGGGTCGGCCTCGATTGCGTCCTCTACCAGGCGGCGGGCGTCGTTGCGGGAGTAGCCCAGGGCAGCGATCGCTTCCACGGCGTCGGCGATGGCGCGTTTGCTTTCGAGGCGTGCCGCATCGACCGGCTGGGCGTGGCCCGCGTCATGCACCGCCGCTTCGGCGACCAGCTTGCCGCGCAGGGTGGCAATGATCTTGTCGGCGCTGCGCGCGCCGATGCCCGGCATCTTCGCGAGGATGGTGCGGTCTTCCTGTTCGATGGCCCGGGCGATGGTGCTGACGGAGATGTTCATCGCCTTCACCGCCTTGGCCGGGCCGATGCCCTCGACGGTGGTGAACTTGCGGAAGAAGTCGCGTTCGGCGCGGCGCAGGAAGCCGACGAGTGTTGGCGCCGGGTTGTTCGCGGTCGCGTGGTAGACGATGTGGAGTCCGAGCGGCGGGCCGCCTTCGCCGGTCAGTTCCTGTTCGCCGGCGATGGCCTGGATTTCGGGCCAGAGGACGCTGGGCACGAGCACTTCGTAGCGCACGCCCTGGACGTCGACTTCGACGAGGGGGCCGGAGGCATCCATGCGGGCGAGGTGGCCCTGGAGGTGGGTGATCACGCCGCACAGCGTAACGCCGCGCTCGCCCCCGGTCGCGCAATCGACATTGCGCGGGGGCCAATCGACAATCGTGCGGTGCCCGAACTGCCCGAAGTCGAAACCATCCGCCGGGACCTCGAACCGCTCGTCACCGGGCGGACGATCACCGGCATCGAGGTCGACCCGGGGACGATCCACCTGCTCGCGGGCGCGCCGGTCGAGACGCTGCGGGCGAACCTCGTGGGGCGAAGAATCACGTCGGCCGGGCGGCGCGGGAAGTACCTCATGTTCGGGCTCGACGACGGCCGTGTGTTCGTTGTGCACCTCCGGATGACCGGGCGGCTGGTCTGGCGGCCCGCGGAAGCGCCCGAGGAGCAGTACCAGCGGGCCGTCATCCACCTCGACAACGGGTTCGACCTGCGCTGGGGCGACCTGCGGAAGTTCGGCACCTGGCGCATCTACGAATCGCCCGCGGAGGTGACGGACCGGCTCGGTCCGGAGCCCATCGACGAAGGGCTCACGCTCAAGCAGTTCCGCGAGCGGCTGGCCAACCGGACCGCGCCGATCAAGGCCGTCCTGCTCGACCAGCGGCGGTTCGCCGGCCTCGGCAACATCTACGTCGATGAGGCGCTGTTCGAAGCGAAGGTCCGGCCGGACACGCCCGCGGACACGGTCTCGCCCGCGGCCATCAAGCGGCTATTCGCTTCGACCCGTGCCGTGCTCGAGCGAGGCATCGAACACCGCGGCGCCAGCTTCAAGGACTACGTCGACGGCCAGGGCCAGCAGGGCACGCAGCACATGTTCGTCCAGGTGTTCCGGCGCACCGGCAAGCCGTGCTACGTCTGTGGCAGCGAAATCAAGCGCACGGTTGTCGGCGGCCGTTCGACCCACTTCTGCCCGAAATGCCAGCGGAAGTCCCGCATGAGGCATGCGCATGGTTAGCGTCGAAGCCGTGCTCGCGGCACTCGGCCGACCGCTGGACACCCCGTGCGACGCGGAGCCGCTGGGCGAAGCGCCCGGCAGCCCCGTGCAACTTTTCATTGGCGGGGCGGAGACGCTCGAAGTGGTTGTGCGCGAAGCGGCCAACCCCGAGGCTCGCGAAAACCACCTTGCCGTGAGCGAACGGCTCCGCGACGCGGGGTTCGCGTGGATGCCGGAGCTGCTGGCGATCGTGGACGGCGCGACGGTCGAACGCGCGGCGCCGGGCGCAACTGCCCTGCAGCTGGTGCCGCCGCCGGGCGCTGCAGAAGCCGCGATGGCCGCCTTCGCCGCGCTCCACACTCTGCCACTGCGGGAAGGCCTCGATTGGGGGAAGGAACCGGCTGACCTGCTGCCCGAAGGAGAGTTCCCGCTGCACCGGCTTGGGTTCGCCGCGAGCGAACGTGACGGCGCGCGCGGACCGTTGCAGGAAGCGCGCGAGCGGCTGCTGGCCTCGCTGTTCGGGTTCGCGCACCGGAACGCGACGGCCGCGAACGTCGCGCTGGCCCCCGGGAAGGCGTGGATTAGCGACTTCTCGACGGCAGGGTACGGACCGCAGCTCTGGGATGTGGCTGCGTTCCTGCTGACGTCCGGTCTCGAAGCCCCGGCGCGGCGGGCGCTGGCGGCGGCCTATGGCGCGCATCGCGGCATGGCGGCAGCCGAAGCAGCGGACGCCGTCGACCTCGCCGGGCTGTTCTGGGGCATGCACTGGCAGCTCGACCTGCCCCGGCGGCTCATCACCAGCCTCGGCGACGATGCGACGACAGGCGCGCTGCGGCTCTGTGCGGCCCGCATCGAGAAGGGGATACGCCAGCCAGCCGGGGACTCGCCGATCGCGCGTGCCATCCGCCGCGCTCTCTGGGGGGTCGAGTAGCCCGGTCGACAAGCGCGGCCGCTCGCTCGACAATCCTGCCGTGACCCTGCCGGCCGCTTACCCGGGCAACCTCTCCGAACTCGACTTCGTCGAAGCCTACGCACGCTCGGCGCTGCGGAAGCCGCAGATGGCGGCCGATGCGGCACTCCGCACCCTCGTGTTCTCGGAATCCGGCGACCGCGCTATCCTCGTGGGACTCATCGCGCAGGAACTGGCTGAATCCGCCCGCCGGCTGGTCGCGGTGTTCGAAGCCCTGAGCGACCGCACGCACCTGGTGGCGCGCTCGCTCCTGAAGCCGCTGCCGGGCGCGGCCGCGTGGAAGGCGTTCGCGCACCTCGCTGCCACCATCTCGCCGGAACAGATGCTGCGCGAACTCTCCATCGGCAGCGATGCCCTCGAATCCGCGCAGTTGCTCCGTTCGCAGCCGGAACTGGCCGAACTGACTGGCCTCGTCGCCGCCGCGGAGACCGGCAACGCGATGCTGCTCATCCCGGACCTGCTGCGCCGCCACGTGGCCGAAGAGTGCTGGCTCGCGGGCGTGGACGCGAATGGCGAGGCGCTGGCATCGAGCTTCGGCAGTTCCGAATCTGACGCGACGACGCTGGCCGACATCACCGCTGACCTCTGCGGCGTTGGCCGCGGCTTCCTCATGTCCTATGTGCGCGCTCGCCGCGGCGCCGGGCGTGCAGCCGGGTGACGGCCTGGCGCACGGGCCCCAACAACGCGATCTCCGACGTCCCGGGCATCCGCGTCGGCCATGACACCGACCGCCGGGGTGTCACCGGCTGCACCGTCATCCTCTGCGAAACCGCGCACGCCGCGGCGGTCGATTCGCGGGGCGGCGCGCCCGGCACGCGTGAAACCGACGTGCTCGGCCTCGCCAACCTTGTCCGGACCTGCCACGCCGTGGTGTTCACGGGCGGCAGCGCCTTCGGGTTGGCTGCCGCCGACGGTGTGATGCGCTTCCTCGCCGAACGAGGGGCCGGTTTCGCCACCGTGCACCGGCCGGTGCCAATCGTCACCGCGGCGGTGCTCTACGACCTCAGCCTCGGCGATGCGATGGCCGCTCCGGGCGCCGAAGCCGGCTACCGCGCCGCCAAACGCGCCCGCCGCGGCGCCGTCGCCGAGGGCAGCGTGGGTGCAGGCACGGGCGCGACGGTCGCCAAACTCCTCGGGCCGGAGCACATCGTTAAAGGCGGTGTGGGCACCGCGAGCCTGGTTGGCCCGGGCGGCCTCATCGTCGGCGCGCTCGTCGCTGTGAACGCTGTTGGCTCGGTTTCGAACCCGGAAACGGGCGAACTCGTGGCGGGGCCGCGCAACCCGGGCAGGGGCTTCGTCCCGCTGCCCGAGGCGCTCGAACGCCGCGCGGCCGCGCTCGACGTCACGCCCGGCGAAAACACCACACTGATCTGCGTGGCTACGAACGCCACGCTCGAACCGCACCAGGTGCAGCGGCTCTGCACGCAGGCGCACGACGGCTTCGCGCGGGCCGTCTCCCCGGCGCACACCATCGGCGATGGCGACATCGCGTTCGCGCTTTCGATGGGCGGCCTCGAGCCCGGCCCGCAAACCGCGCTCGATGCTGGCGTGCTGGCCGCCCGGGCGGTCGAGTTGGCCATCCTCAACGCGGTGCGTGCGGCGAAGGGCGTGAAGGCCGTGCCGTCCGCTTCGGAGTGGCTTGCTCGGCCCCAGAGTTGAGACAAAGTTGGGTCTTTTGGCCGATTCGCTGGCCGTAGTGTGACCTTCGTCATATTCAGCCCTTGAAATTGGGTTCACGCACATTTACGTTCCGCGGGCCAGTCGCCGCACTGGACACCCACGGGAGCAGAAGAATGAAGAAAGTCTTGCTGGCATTGCCGGCCCTGGCTGTCGCTCTAGCGGCAGTCTTCGCATCGTCAGGCCAATCCGCCGAGGCGGCCGAGGTCAACCTCAAGCTGCACGCCGGCGCGGGAGAGAACGGCTACGCCGTCAACATGTTCCTCCCGGCCACCACCTACGTCCGCGCGGGCGATACGCTCACCTGGGACTTCAAATGGGACGAACCCCACTCCGTCACCTTCGGCCAGCCGCAGGGTGACCCGACCGTCGGCGACGGTTCGACGTCGGCCACCTATGACGGCACCGGTGTGGTCAACTCCGGCCTCATCTTCCCGGAACCGGGCAAAGAGTCGACCTACTCGGTCAAGTTCACCAAGGACGGCACGTACGACTACTTCTGTGTCATCCACCCGATGATGACGGGCCAGGTCGTTGTCCAGGGCCCCGGTATCGGCGAGCAAGACACGCAGGTTGCCGTGACTGCCCGCGGTGACGCGGATTACACCTCCGCCATCGCCGCCCTTAAGGCGGCCGCCGGTTCCCAGGCTGCGAAGCCCGTGGCCGTGACCGCCGGCACCGGCGGCGGCAAGAAGTACACCCTCGCCGTTTCCAGCGCCACGGACCTCGTCCAGGGCGACGTCATGCAGTTCTTCCCGGCCTCGCTCAACGTTGGCGTGAACGACCAGGTCGAGTTCGTCTCGAGCGTCCAGACCCCGCACGACATCGCCTTCCCCGGCCCGGTGGACTTCAACGGCCCGCCGCCGCCCGAGTTCGCGAACTTCGACCCGTTCACCGACAGCGTGAACTACTCGCCGGGCGTGAAGCTCGATAACTCGAAGCCCGTGATCAGCCCGATCATCGGTGTCGGGTTCCCGGGCAAGTCCGCCTCGTTCTCGTTCGCGAAGGCCGGGACATACCAGTACGCCTGCATCCTCCACGTCTCGCAGGGCATGGTGGGCGTCATCAACGTGGGCACGAACGCGCCGCTGCCGCCGAACACCGGTGATAGCGCAACGGCCACGCCTTCGGGGACCGATGGTCTGTGGTTCGTCTTCGGCGCCGTCGGGCTCGCCATCGCCGCGACCGGCGTGGCCTTCGCAGCCAGCCGCCGCTAACCGTTCCGCCCTCGGGGGTTCAGCAAGGGGCCACCGTCCTGCACGGTGGCCCCTTTGCGTGCGGGCCCGGCACGCTCAACTACGGGTCCGTGACTGCGGCCGGTTGCGGTTCTCACAATCTTCACAATTGCGTGCTATCCAAACCCCTTGTTGTGGGCAGCATTCAGGGCTACTTTTCTCGCCGCCGGTTTGGCAACCGGAAGAGGAGCACGCAACCAATGAAGAAGGTCTTGCTGGCATTGCCGGCGCTCGCCATCGCTCTGATGGCCGTTTTCGCCTCGACGGGACAGTCGGCGTTTGCGGCCACCACCATCACCGTCCAATCAGGCACCGGCGAAAAGGGCTTCGCCGTCAACCAGTTCGGCCCAAGCGTCGTCTACGTCCAACCGGGCGACTCGGTGAAGTTCACGTTCCCCTGGTTCGAACCACACAGCGTCACCTTCGGCGTCCTTGCCGGGGACCCCAGTGTCCTCGTCGGCGGCGAAAATCCGAGTTGGAAGGGCGACGGCTTCATCAGTTCGGGCCTCATCTTCGGCAGCCCCACAGGCACGGACGCCTACACCGTCACCTTCCCCGAGAAGGGCACGTACGACTACTTCTGCATCCTCCATCCGTTGATGACCGGCGAAGTCGTCGTGCGCACGCCTGACCTCGGCACGCCCGACAACCAGCCATCGGTCGATGGCCGCGCAGCCGCCCAGTTCACCTCGTCGATCAACGCCCTGAAGGCTGCGGCAAGCGGCATGGCGGCGAAGCCCCTCGCTGTGGCCGCGAACCCGTCCGGCGGCCGCAAGTACACGCTTGCCATCAGCTCCGCGACTGACCTGCCGCAGGGCGATGTCCAGCAGTTCTTCCCGGCCAGCGTGAACATCGGCGTGAACGACACCATCGAGTGGGTGTCGGGCGTCGGCACGCCGCACACCGTCTCCATCGGCAACCCGGGTGAGATCGCGAAGCTCATCCCGCCGGGCGGCGCCGATGCCGTCGTGGGCATCGCCGCTGCCGTGCCCAAGGGGAACAAGTTCGACGGCACGGGCATCGTCAACAGCGGTGTCCTCGGCGCTTCCTTCCCGAACGGCACGAAGTTCGACCTGACGTTCACGAAGGCCGGCACCTACCAGTACTACTGCTTCCTCCACCTTGACCAGGGGATGATGGCGGTGGTCAACGTCGGGACGGGCGCGCCGCTGCCGCCAAACACCGGCGACACAGCAATCGCGGCGCCATCGGGCACGAATGGCCTCTGGCTGGTGTTCGGCGCCGTTGGCCTCGCCCTCGCCGCGACTGGCACAGCCTTCGCCGCCAGCCGCCGCTAACGTCACCCGGCCCTCGGGGGCACAACGAAAGGCGGCCACCGCGAACGGTGGCCGCCTTTCGGGCCGGGAGATCGCGCGTGTTTGCCCGGTTTGTGTCAGCCTTCACAGATGCTAGCGGCCCGGTTCGAAACACTGGTCCTACGCTATCCCCGGAGGTCGCTTCCGTGCGACGACTGCCGCTCTCCATCACCACCGTTGCCCTCGCCGGGGCGTTGCTCGCCGCCTGCAGCGGAAGCAGCGCCAGCGAGATCACCCCGACGCATGAGGCCGCCAGCCCGGCAACGGCGCCGGCCACCGTCGCAGGCGCGTTGACCGCCGGCCCCACCGCCACGGCGACCGCGACGACGGCGGCTTCGGCAACTGCTACCACAGAGGCCTCGGCGACGACACCCCCCACGGCGGCCGCAACAGCAACGACCGCGCCGGCCGAAGCCACCCAGGCGCCCCAGCCAACCCAAGCGCCTCAGCCGACGCCCACGCCGCCGCCAGCCAGCAGCAACCCGATGAGCGCCGCCGTCTCTGCGGCAGGCACGGTGCGGTTCATCTGGAGCCCGAGTGCGGTGACCATCGCACCCGGCGGCACCGTTACCTGGTCATGGAGCGAGCCGGTGCAGCCACACAACGTTGCCGGCACGGACTTCCCGCTCAGTTCGGCCGTGTCGAAGTCGGGGTCTGCTTCCCATACGTTCACCGCACCGGGCGTCTACCACTTCGTCTGCGAAATCCACCCTGATTCGATGACCGGGACGGTCACCGTCCAGTAGGCGGTTACGTCTTCGCCGTCACTCGCGCTTCCGGCGCGAGCGCGGCCCGGAGCCGTAGTCCCCGAAGGGTTCGTCGCGCTGGCGGATGGCCTCGCGGATGCCGACCTCTCCGGAGAGCGCGACGAAGTCGTCGCCTTCCTGGGTGTGCCGGGCCACACCGTCGAAGAGGATGCCCATCGACCGTGTGGCCTGGAGCCCCATGTTCTCGGCGGCCTGGTTGCAGTAAAGCTTGATCATCTGCAACTGGTTCAGGGGGAGCATGGCCATCCGGTCGGCGAGCCGCCGCGCCTCGGCGTCCAATGCTTCCGGGGCGACTACCTCGTGCACGAGGCCGATCTCTTTCGCCTTCAGCGCCGCGATCTCGTCCCCCGTCAGCAGGTAGCGCTTGGCGTTTTCGAAGCCGACCCGGTGAACCCACATCGGTGTCGTTGGCACGCCCCACGCCCGTGACGTGGGGTAACCGAAGACCGCATCTTCCGCGGCGATGATCAAGTCGGCCCAGAGCACCATGTCGGTCCCGCCGCAGATGCACCAGCCGTGCACCGCCGCAATCGTCGGCTTCGAGGCGTACCAGAGCTTCTGATAGGCCTGGACGAAGCGGGACATCATCCGGTAGTCAGCCATCGAATCCCACTTGCGCGTGCGGCCGCTCTCTTTGGCCTGGGCTTCGGTCGCCCAGTTCAGGCCGTAGCCGGCGCAGAAGGCCGGACCTTCGGCGCGCAGGAGGATGACCTTCGCCGCGTGGTCAGCATCCGCGGCATCGATGGCCTCGCCCAGTTCGTTCGCCAGGTCGGCTGTAATGGTGTTGTAGGCTTCGGGCCGGGTCAGCGTGATTGTGCACACGCCCCCGGACGTTTCGGTCCGCAATGAAGTGGGCAATCTGGACTCCTTCGCAGGGCTGGCGGCATCGAAGCCCGTCCAGCCCGGCGCGAAGCTGCCTCACCGCTGATTTGGGCGTGAGGATACCCGCCGCCTGTCGAATTGCAATGGCCCGGCGCGGGAACCTCGGGAACGGCTGAAGGTCAGTACTTCCCGCCGAGCTTTCCGTGGTCCCAGCTGTAGATGTCGACCGGGTCCACGCGGATGACGACGCGTTTGCTGGCCGCCTTCAAGGCCGCCTCCGGAGTGTCGGTCGCGAGGGGGATGCCGTTGTACTTCGAACCGACGTGGGCCATGACCTTCGCGGTGAAGGCATTGTCGTCGTCGATGACGGCGGCGTTGCCCTCGATGACGAGGCCCTTCAGCTCGGAGTAGCCCTTCCCTGATTCGAGCATGCAGGTGATCTTCGGGTCGCGCCGGAGGTTCATCACTTTCTGGCTCTTGCCGAAGGTGGTGAAGTGAATCTTCCCGTCGAACACCACGTACCACATGGCGACGAGGTGCGGGAAGCCCTTCGGCCCGTTCGAGGCGACCTGGAGGGTCCAGCCGCCGTTGAGGAAGGCGTCCTGTTCCTGTTCGGTGAGGGCGATTGAGCCGCGTCGGCTTGGCATTGGAATGTCCTCCAGCGAGTAGACTTAGCGCCCAACAGTAGAGCCGCTGCGTTCCGGCAGCGCAAGGAGAGCCAGCATGGCATTCGTCCAGGGCGATGGCGCCCGTGATATCCAGGACCGCTTCGATTCCCGCCGGCTCGCCGACGCCATTACCTCGCGCACCCTCCACGAGACGCTGAGCGAGAGCGACCGCGCCTTTGTCGAGCGCATGGACATGTTCTTCCTCGCCACCCAGGGCGCCGATGGCGGGCTCGACTGTTCCTACAAAGGCGGCCAGCCCGGCTTCATCCGCGTCGTCGATGAGCGCACGCTTGCGTTCCCCCACTACGACGGCAACGGCCAGTTCATGTCGACCGGCAACATCCTCGAAACCGGGAAGGTCGGCATGCTCTTTATCGACTGGCCGACGCAGTGGCGCATGCGCGTCAACGGGACGGCGACCATCGATTTCGATGACCCGCTGAAGACCGAGTGGCCCGAGGCCCAGTTTGTCGTCCGCGTCCACACCGAGGAAGTGTTCCCGAACTGCCCGCGCTACGTGCACAAGATGGAACTGGTCGAGCATTCGGTGTTCGTTCCGAAGGAGGAGTGCGCAACGCCGGACCCGGATTGGAAGCGCTACTTCGAAGACGACCTGCCCGAGGCCCAGCGCCAGCGCCGCGCTTCCCAGCCGAAAGAGTAGCCAGCCAGGCGCCACGGAGACTGCCGCAGATGAGCAACGGAAAGAATGCCGTCCCCCCGTTCGGGGAGAAGTTCAAGCTCCAGGATTTCGATACCTCCCAGTCGGGCGGGATGACGAAGGAGCAGGGCGAAACGAAGATCGCCGAACTCCGCGTGCGCCTGAACGAACTCCAGGACCTGCTCTACGCCGACGGGCGTTTCGGGATGCTCGTCGTCCTCCAGGGAATCGATACGGGCGGCAAGGATGGCACGATTAAGAGCGTCTTCCAGGAGGTCGGCCCGATCGGCTGCCAGGTGGTCGCGTTCAAGGTGCCGACGCCGGAAGAACTCGCCCACCCTTACCTCTGGCGCTACCAGAAGGAGACCCCGGAGAAGGGCCACATCACCATCTTCAACCGCTCCCACTACGAGGCGGTGCTCGTCGAGCGCGTGAAGAACATCGTGCCGAAGGACACCTGGGAGCGCCGATTCGACGACATTAACCACTGGGAAGAGTTCCTCGTGCGGAACGGTACCGAGGTGATGAAGTTCGCGCTCCTGATTTCGAAAGACGAGCAGCGCGAGCGGCTGCAGGAGCGCATCGACAACCCGCGGAAGCAGTGGAAGTTCCGCATGGGCGACCTCGACGATCGCAAGCTGTGGGATGAATACCAGGAGGCCTACAGCGACGTCATCACCCGGACGAACACGAAGCACGCGCCATGGCACGCCGTCCCGGCCGACAGGAAGTGGTACCGGGACATCGTCGTGGCCGAGGCGATGATCGCGAAGCTCGAATCGATGGACCTCCGCTACCCGCCGGCCGACCCGCAGATCGTCGGGCTGAAGGTTCAGTAGCCGGTCACTCGTAGAGGCGGGCGGCTTCGGCTTCGAGTTCGCGCCGTTCTGGCTCGTCCATCGCTGTGTAGTCGCTCGCCGTAGCCACGTTCTCGATGATCCGCGACGGAAACCGTGCGCCGGGAATCGCCACCGAGACGGCCGGGTTCGAAAGTACGTAGCGGAGGAGGTTCGCGGGCGTAAGCGGCCCCGTGTAGCCGCGCTCGATACGGCCGCGCATCGCGCTTGTCCGCCCGGAGCCGCCGACCGGCCGCATCACGATGACCCCGACGCCCCGTTCGGCCGCGAGTTCGATCACCGGCGCCGACTCGGGGAAGAAGGCGGAGTGCTCGACCATGACGGTGGCGAACTCGCCACTTTCGATAGCGCGCCGGGCGAGGGCAAGGTCGTGGGTGGAGATGCCGATGTGGCCGATGAGGCCGCGGTACTGCGCCGTTTTCAGCCCGTCGAGTGCGCCGCCGTCGGCCATCGCTTCGTCCCACGCGCGCTCGGTCGAGATGTCGTGCAACTGGTAGAGGTCAATGAACGGCACACCGAGCACGCTCAGGGACTTGTCGATCTCCCACTGGCTGCCGTTCGCGGTGTGGCTGAAGGTCTTCGAAGCGGCGACGAACGTCTTTCCGCCGCGCTCGCGGATGACGCGGCCGAGCAAGTGTTCGCTGCCTTCGTAGCCGCGGGCGGTGTCGATAAAGTCGATGCCAAGGTCGAGCGCGGACATGACCGTCTCGACCGCCTGCGGCGAATGCGGCGTGTCCATCGCGCCGAGGCCGAGTTCGACCACGCTGATGCCGGTGTTGCCGAGTTGCCTCCGCCGCAGTGCCATGGCCGCAGGCTAGCGGGTCAGGCGCGGAGGTTCGAGGGGCTAGCCTCCCACCTTGTTCTTCTTATCCCATTCGAGGTGCTTGCCGAGTCCGACGATGCGCACCTCTTTGGCCTCTTCGTCGATCATGTAGTGGAGGCGCTTGCCGCCGCCGCAGTCGAACTGGCGAAGGTGGCTCTGGGTGCCCTTCAGACGCTTGAGCCATGGCGGCTTCATTTCTGCCGGGCGATAGGGCAGGTGGCTGTTGTAGAGGTCGGCGACGCGCGCCTGCTGATTCGGCGGCAGCGCCATGTACTCCTTGAGGTACTCGTCCTGGTCCCAGACGACTACGCGGTACGTCCCTTTGCCTGCATCCATTCGTCGACCGAAGCCCACCGGGTAGATTTCCGGTTCCGCTCAAGGCGTTCACGCGCTTCGTGGTCCTGGTCCAACTCCGCTGTGGCCTGCCAGGCGTCCAGGAGTTCGGCGAGTTCCGCTTCGGTTGAACCACCCTTCCACGCCGCGTACAACTCACCCAGTAAGAGCCGCTGGTGACTTGGTGTCAGCCATGCGATCCAGCCCAGTTCGTCGGGCAGAGCATCATCGGAATAGAGCCGTTCGGCGTTCCTCGGGAGGACGGCAACCATAGGTTTCCTTCGCGTCTCCATGGCGGGGCCCAGTGCACCCTCGCCGCGCTGAGTCTGTTGAGCAGATGGCTCGCTGTCAATCCTGCTGCCTTGAGGATCGACAGCGTCCAGCGTAATCGAAAGTGGATCCTTGAACGGTAAGGGTGGTCAACCGCGCATCTTGGCGTGGACATCGCGGGCAGCTAAGCTCTCCATCCGGAGAGAGCATATGAACTACCGCGCGCTCTGGGCGCTGGCCGTTGCGGGCCTCGCCATCCACTTCGCCGGCCTCGGCTGGGACGTCTATCAGCACTCGACGGACTCGACGCTGGCGGCGCGCGAGGATGTGCTCTCGCTCTCGAACCCGAGCCACGTGCTGATCGTGTCGGGTATGGCCATCGTAGCCGCCGCCCTGCTCGGCATGGCCGCCCTCTGGATGAATCAGCGCCAGTTTGGAGGCGCTGGCCTGCTCGGGAGCGTCGTCCGGGGCGGTGCACTGCCGGTTATCGTCGCGGCCGCCGGCGGCGCCATCTGGCTGGCTTCGACCGCCGAGGATTCGGGGCACGAGCATTCGGCGGCGGACCTGGACCACCACCCGGTCGCGGTTGTCCAGGATACGGGCGCCACCCCGCCAGGCGATGACGGCCACACGCATGAAACCGCGGCTTCGGCGAACTCGGCGGCCAATCCCCTCGCCGCTGCCGCTGCCGAAGACCACGCGCACGCCCTCGAAGTCGCGGCCACGGCCGAGCAAATGGTCGCCGCCGGGCAGTTCGCCCTCGAAGTGAAGGAGAAAGTGGCGAAGTACAAGGACATCCGCGACGGGATGGCCGCGGGCTACGTCCAGATAACCCCGGACCTGCCCGGCATCGCCGCGCACTTCATCCGCCTCGACTACCAGCACGACGGCCACGAACTCGACCCTGACCGCCCGGAGGTACTGCTCTACTCGAAACGTCTCGACGGCGCCTGGCGGCTCGTCGGCGTGATGTTCCTGGCCGAAACCAACAGCGACGTCCCTCCAAAGTACTTCGGCGCGCTCGACGTCTGGCACCGCCACGAGAACCTCTGCTTCACGGCCGGCGGCAACGTGGCCACTACCACGCGGGCCGAATGCCGGAATGGCCTCTTCGTCGCGAAGACCGCGTTCCAAGTCCACGTCTGGGTTGAGCCGGGAAGCACCGGGGGCGTCTTCGCGCACGACTATGCGCCCATCTCGCCCGGCGCTTTCCCCGGCGCGACGGCCCCGGCGGCCTCGGAGATCCTCGTCCAGGCGAGGTAGGCACCCCGGGCGTTCCGTCCTGACAGGCTGCTGTCAGCAATCCCGCCCAACCCCTTCCCGGCATCCGGTACACTCGAACCATGTCCACCGTCCACGCGCCTGCCGCCGCCCCGGCCAACTTCAAACTCGTTGCCGATTACCAGCCGACCGGGGACCAGCCGGAAGCGATCGTGAAGCTGGTCGAGGGTGTGAACCGTGGCGACCGCTACCAGACGCTCCTCGGCGTCACCGGTTCGGGCAAGACGTTCAGCATCGCGAACGTTATCCAGCAGACGGGGCGGCCGACGCTCGTCCTCGCGCACAACAAGACGCTCGCCGCCCAGCTCTGCGCCGAACTCAAGGAGTTCTTCCCGGAGAACGCCGTCGAGTACTTCGTCAGCTACTACGACTATTACCAGCCGGAAGCCTATATCCCCCGCAGCGACACCTACATCGCCAAGGACGCGGACATCAACGACGAGATCGACAAGCTGCGCCACGCCGCTTCGCGAGCCCTGCTCACCCGCCGCGACGTCATCATCGTGGCCTCGGTCAGCTGCATCTACGGCCTCGGCGACCCATCGGAGTATGAGGGCTTCGTCCTCCACTTCGAGCGCGGCCAGCGCTTCGACCGCAGCGATGCCATCCGGAAGATGGTGGCGATGCAGTACGAGCGGAACGACATGAACATGGTGCGCGGCAAGTTCCGCCTTCGCGGTGATTCGCTCACCGTCATCCCGAGCTATGACGAACTGGCAGTCCGCGTCGACTTCTTCGGCGACGAAGTGGAGCGCATCGTCGAACTCGACCCGCTGACCGGCGAGATCCTGGCCGAACGGGACGAAGTCGATATCTTCCCGGCGAAGCACTTCGTGACCGGGCGCGACCGGATGGACCAGGCGATCGCGGGCATCGAAAAGGAACTCGAGGAGCAACTCGAGATCTTCCGCAAGCGCGGCAAGATCCTCGAAGCCGCCCGCCTCGAAGAGCGCACCCACTACGACATTGAATCGATGCGCGAGACGGGCTACTGCCCCGGCGTCGAGAACTACTCGCGCCATCTCCAGATGCGCGAACCCGGCTCCACGCCGTGGTGCCTCCTCGACTACTTCCCGGATGACTGGCTGCTGGTGGTCGATGAATCGCACAACACGCTGCCGCAGGTCCAGGGCCAGTTCTTCGGCGACCGGGCGCGGAAGGACACGCTCGTCGAGTTCGGCTTCCGCCTGCCGAGCGCCGTCGACAACCGCCCGCAGACGTTCGAGGAGTTCGACCGCCACATCAACCAGGCCATCTTCGTTTCGGCCACGCCCGGCGACTACGAAATGAAGATGTCGAGCCAGGTCGTCGAGCAGGTCATCCGGCCGACGGGCCTCCTCGACCCGGAGATCGTCATCAAGCCGACGAAGAACCAGGTCGACGACCTGATGGACGAGATCCGGCGAACGGTGGACAAGGGCCAGCGCGTTCTCGTCACCACGCTCACGAAGAAGATGGCCGAAGACCTCGCCGACTACCTCAAGGAGATGGGGATTAAGACCCACTACATCCACGCCGAGGTGGAGACGCTGGACCGGGTGGAGATCCTGCGCGACCTGCGTCTCGGCGTGTACGACGTGGTGGTCGGCATCAACCTCCTGCGCGAAGGACTCGACCTGCCGGAGGTGTCGCTCGTCTGCATCCTCGATGCCGATAAGGAAGGGTACCTGCGTTCGAACCGCTCGCTCATCCAGACCATTGGCCGGGCGGCGCGGCACGTCGAAGGGCGCGTCATCATGTACGCCGACAAGGTGACGATAAGCATGCAGAACGCCATCGACGAGACCTACCGGCGGCGCAAGATCCAGGAAGAGTACAACCGCGAGCACGGGATCGAAGCGGCCAGCATCGTGAAGGCCATCCGCGACATCACCGACCATGTCCGCATGGTGGCCGAGGAGAAGGACACCTACGACGCAGGCGTCCCGTCCTCGATGTCGAAGGACGAACTGATGCGGACGGTGAAGGAACTCGAATCGCAGATGAAGACAGCCGCGAAGAACCTCGAGTTCGAGAAGGCGGCAGCCCTGCGTGACAAGGTGGTCGAACTGCGGCGCGAACTGGTGGGCACCGATGCGGAGGAACTGGCGGCATTCGCCGAAGCAGCCGGCCGGCGCGGACCGATGCGCTTCGGCCGCAGCCAGGCCGGCGGCCGGGACCGTGGACGGCGCTACCGCCGGTAGCCGGCGCAGTATGATGCAAACTCCTACACGATGAAGAGGAAGAAGTCCGATGCTGAGGCAGCGTCCGAACTGATTGAGATTCAGTCATGGGACGAGATGCCTGCCTTCAAAGATGAGGCGGAGGAGGCGGAGTGGTGGGCCACCCATAGCCTGGGCGAGGAATTGTGGGATGCATTCCCAGCGACCGACGATGGGTTGCCGCCTCCGGGCACTCCCATGGGTGCAAGCGTCTCACTGAATGCCGACCTCGCCGAACGTCTGCGCGTGCTGGCGAGAAAAAAGGGCGTCAGCTACGTAGCACTCGCTCGCACCTTCGTCGCCGAGCGGCTCTACGAAGAGGAGAAGCGCGAAGGCATCATCGGCGGCTCCCAGGCCTCTTAACCGGCCAACCCCTGTCGCCGTGACACCGCGGCGTGTGCACTTCCACGCCGCGTGGCGCACCATCGGCCTATGCGAATCCTCGGCATCGACCCGGGTCTAAACACTACCGGCTGGGGCATGGTTGAAACCTCCGGCCCCGACTGCGCGCACATCCGCCACGGGGCCGTGCGCACGAAGCCGGCCGACGCCAAGAGCCACCGTCTGGTCATCCTCCGCGACGCGGTCTGTGCGCTTGCCCGCGAGCATGGCGCGACCCACGGCGCGATCGAGGCCGGGTTCGTTGGTTCGAACGCGCGCAGCGCGATGGCCCTCGGCGAGGCCCGCGCGGCCTGCATCCTCGGTCTCGCCGATGCCGGACTCGAAGTGGTCGAATACTCGCCCGCCGTGGTGAAGGCCACGGTCGCCGGGTATGGTCGCGGCGAAAAGTCCCAGGTGGCCGAGATGGTGCGCCTCCAGTTACGCCTCGCCAGCGCGCCGAGCCCCGAAGACGCCGCTGACGCGCTCGCCGTGGCGATTACCCACTGGGCGCACGCCCGCCTCCTGCGCTAAGCGCCGCCAACGCCGCTACAATCGGGGGCACTTTCCATGCGAGGTGCCCCTATGGACGAACAGACAGCTGCTGCAAAGAAGACGATCCTCCGGACCATCCCCTACGGGCTCTATGTGCTCGGCGTGAACCATGGCGGCGAAGATTCGGCCGCCTGCATCAACTGGGTGACCCAGACCTCGTTCGACCCGCCGCTCGTGGTGATGGGCGTGAAGAAGGACAGCGGCGCCTACGCCCTCCTCAAGCAGGGCGGCAAGTTCGCCCTCTCCTTCCTCGAAAGCGGCCAGAAGGATCTCGCGTTCGCCTTCTTCAAGCCCACCTCGGTCGAAGGCAACACCATCAATGGCGCCGAATTCGAACGCGGCGAACATAGCAACGCGCCGGTCATCACCGCCACGCCGGCCTTCATCGAAGGCAACTACGTGGGCGAAGTCGAAATCGGCGACCACTCCTGCGTCGTCGGGCAGGTGACGAACGCTGTCCTCAAGCGCGGCTACGAGATCCTCACGCTGAAGGAATGCGGCGTGAATTACGGCGGCTGACGCCTACTTCGCGCACATCCGCCGGGTCACTTCCCAGACGGCCTGGCAGTTCAGCCGGAACGACTCGATGCTCACGCGCTCGTTGTGGCCGTGCACGCCCCGGGCCACGTTCGGCGTGGTCAGCCCGCCCGAAAAGCCGTAGCTGATGGTGCCGCGGTTACGGAGGACGCTGCTGTCGGTGAACCCGACGGTCATCCCTGGCACCACCACGGCGTCCTCCATCAACTCGTGCAGCACGTCCTCCATCACCCGGAACATCTCCGTGTCGAAGGGGTTCGTGTCCGACCAGCCAACGTGGACCCGTTCGATGCGGACCTTCGGGTCGTCCATGACGGCGGTCAGTTCGGCTTCGAACTCCTCCGGGCGGACGCCGGGCAGCAGGCGAACGTCGAGCGTGGCCTCGGCCCGCGCCGGGATGACGTTGTGCTTGATGCCCGAAGTCGCCGTCGTGGCGCTGATGGTGTTCGTCAGCAGCGCGCGGATGCGGGGGTCGCGTTCGGCGGCGGCCTTCAGGGCATCTGCGGTCGCTTCGCCCTTGTAGATGCCGGCGCGGTTCAGCCGCCCGAAGTACTCGGTGAGCACCGGCGACACCGTCATCGGCCGCTCCCACTCCTGGATGCGGTGCATCGCCCGGACGAGGCGGTCGAGGGCGTTGTCGTCGTGCGGGACCGAACCGTGACCCGGGCGCCCTTCGGCCACCAGCCGCAGCCAGAGTGGCCCCTTCTCCGAAACGGCGATGCTGTACACCGGGCGCTCGACCCCGAACGCCTCGGTCGAGCCGCCGCCGCCTTCGTTGATGACGAACTCGGCGTCGAGGGTCTCGGGGTATTCGCGTTCGATGAAGCGCATGCCGTACTCGCTGCCGCATTCCTCGTCGGCCTGGGCGAAGAAGATGACGTCCCGGGCGAGCGGGATGTTGAGCCGCTTGAGGGTGAGGAACGCCATCAGTTCGGCGATGCCGAGGCCCTTCATGTCGAGCGCGCCGCGCCCCCAGATGTGGCCGTCTTTGATGAGCCCGGAGAACGGCTCCTCGTCCCAGAACTCGCGCTCCACGGGCACCACGTCAGTGTGGTTGAGCAGCATCAGCGGCCGTTTCGAACCGTCGCCCTTGAGCACGGCGCGGAGTGAGACGCGGCCATTCCCGGCGTCGTACAGGTCGTAGTCGATGCCCTCGGCCTTGAGGATCTCGCCGAGGAAGTTGCAGGCGAGGATCTCGTTGCCGGGAGGGTTCGAGGTGTCGACACGAAGGAAGGCGCAGAGGCGCTCGATGGCTTCGTCGAGGTAGGAATCCCAGTCGATGGAGGGTGCGTTGCTCATGGCGCGCATCGTACGCGAGGGCGCGGCGCTCTGCCGGGGTCAGGTTTACTCCGCAGCCCCGGCTCACCGTTGGCGTAGAATGAACCCTATGGCAATCTCCCGCCCGAAAGCCTCACGCAGCGGTCCGCGACCTCATCGCGCGACCGACGCCGCTGTTGCCATCCCAACGCCCGTGGCCCTCTCGCCCGCGGAAGCGTGGGCACTCTACGACGCACGCGCCCGCGAGTTGCTCGGGGTGAGCGCGGACGAGTTTGAACGCCGCTGGGAGGCCGGCGAGTACGAAGGCCGCCAGGAAGAGCAGTCTCTGCGGCGGGTGCTCATGCTCCGAACGGCCCGGCCGGCCTGCTGATCCTTGCCCTATCGCACCGCGGTCGCTGCCCGTGACGTGTTGCTGACGCGCTTACAACGAGCCGTGAGTTGTGTGTCGAACGTTGTGCTTCAGCACAATTGCTCCCGTCCGCAGGCTGGCATAGTGTATTTCGTCGCCGCCCCAGGAGGCCGCGACATCCGCGTTCCGACGACCCCGAGTGAGCATGTGCGACTCCAATTGGAGTGGATGTTTCGGATTGATGCGCTGGGCGAGGCACGCCAGTGGGAAGCACGAATCGAGAAGTACGGCTACCAACTCCTCACCGATGAGGGAGCCGAGATGTTGGCATACCACTTCCACCCGGGCGAATTAGGGTTTGATCCCCCTCATCTCCACGTTTCCTCGGGCGCGGGGTCGCTTCGTGCCGAGTTCCACCGGGCGCATCTACCCACGGGCACTGTCAGCGTGGAGGATTTCCTGAGCCTGGTTATCCGCGACTTCCGTGTTCGGCCTCAACGGGCCGACTATCGGGCTGTTCTCGCTGTCATGGACTGACCTCACTCCGCGCTCGTTACCACGCCCTTCTCGACCAACGCGTCAATCTCCGCCTCGCGGAGGCCGCACTCCGCGAGGACCTCGCGCGTGTGGCGGGCAAGCGGCGGTGACGGCAGCCGCGCTGCAGTTGGCGTGGTAGTCATGTGGACGAGCGGTCCGACCACGCGCTGCGGTCCCGTCACCTCGTGGTCGAGTTCCGTCATCAGCCCCGCGGCGAGCACCTGCGGGTCGTCAGCCATCTCTTCCGGCTGATTGACCACGCTCGCCGGCACTCCCGCATCAACGAAGAGCGCGACCCACTCGTCCGCCGGCCGGGCGAGCAGTTTCTCCTGGATTTGCGCGCGCCATTCCTCGATGAGCCGCCGGTTTTCGGGGTCGGCGGCGTTGAATCCGGGCGTGTCCGTCGGGTCGTTCATCCCGAGGATGCCGCGGATCGTGTTCCGGTTCTGCATCGTCAGCGCGCCGAGGACGAGCGCGCCGCGGCCCGTGTGGTACCCGCCGTAGTACAGGCGGTGGCTGGCGAAGCGCGGCGCCTGCTCCTTCCTCACCGCGGCCACCTGGTCGTAGGGCGCCCCGGCGTCCTGCCGCGCGTGGATTTCCGCGAGGAGCGGGTCGCGCAGCACCGAATCGTGCACCGGCTCGCGCATCACCTTGTCCGAGAGCAGTTCGAGCGCCGACTGGAGCAGCGACGCCCGCACCTCCTGGCCCTTCCCGGTTCGCGCGCGATGAACAAGGGCCGCGCAGATGCCCATCGCCGCGGCTAACCCGGTCGTCCGGTCGAGGTAGGTGCTGCTGACGAGTTGCTGGGGCGCGCCGTACTCGTCGACCTTCGCCTCCGCGGCCATCACACCGCTGTAGGCCTGGGCGACGATGTCGCTGCCGGCGCGTTGAGCGGCCGGGCCTGTCTCGCCGAAGCCGGTGATGCTCGCGTAGATGAGACCGGGGTTCAGCGCGGAGAGCCGCGCGTAGTCGATCCCAAGCCGCTCGGCCACGCCGGCCCGGTAGTTCATCAGGATGACGTCGAACTGCGGGATGATGCGGTGGATGAGCGCCCGGCCTTCGGGCCGCGAGAGGTCGATCGTCACGCTGCGCTTCCCGCGGTTCAGCGACTGGAAGTACTTGCCTTCGTTCGGGACGACGGCGCCGCTGTTGCGCCGGTCTTCGCCGCGCGGCGGTTCGACCTTGATGACGTCGGCCCCGAGGTCGGAGAGCGCCACCCCGGCGAACGGCCCGGCCACGATCTGCGAGAGTTCGAGCACGCGGATACCGGCGAGCGGACCGGGCGGCGCGTCCATCAACCCCTCGGCAGGCCGAGGCCGCGCGTGGCGATGACGTTGCGCTGCACCTCGCTCGTGCCGCCGCGAATCGTGGCCGGCACCATGCCGAGGTACAGCCGCGCGGCGGTTTCGTCGCCCTCGGTCAGCTGGCCGCGCAGACCCATCACCTGCAGGCAGGTCTGCGCCACCCGCTGCGAAAGCTCCGAGTTGAACAGCTTCGCCATCGAGGCTTCGTCGTTTGGAAGCTGACCGCGGTTCTGCATTGAGATGATGCGGAGCGAGAGCTGGTACATCACCTCGGCTTCGATGAAGCGCTGTGCTATTTCGTGGCGAAGCGGCGACGAATCGAGCCGCCGGCTCAGCCATGGGTCGTCGCGGACGATGCCGAGCATGCGCCGGAGTGTCCGTTTCGCGCCGATCGCGCCGCCGATGTTCGAGCGTTCGACGTCGAGTAGCGTCATCGCGACGTACCAGCCGCGGTTCTCTTCGCCGACCAAGTTCGCGGCCGGCACACGCACATCTTCGAAGAAGACCTCGTTGAAGTAGTGCTTCCCGTTCATGTCGACCAGTGGCCGGATGGAAATGCCCGGCGACTTGATGTCATCGATGAGGAGGAACGAGATGCCGCGGTGCTTTGGGGCCTGCGGGTCGGTGCGGACGAGCGCGAAGATTGCGTCGGCGGTGTGCGCCGCCGAGGTCCAGATCTTCTGGCCGTTGACCACGAACTCATCGCCGTCGCGGACCGCGCGCGTCTGGAGCGAAGCGAGGTCGGAGCCTGCGCCCGGTTCGCTGTAGCCCTGCGCCCAGGTGGCCTCGCCCGCGAGGATCGGCGGCAGGTATTGCTTCCGCTGCTCTTCGCTGCCGTGGAGGATGAGGGTAGGCCCCAGCATCGCCACGCCTGAGCCGCCGACGGCCGGCGCGCCCGCATCCGCGAACTCCTGGTTGAGGATGGCCTGCTCCATCGCCGACATGCCGCCGCCGCCGTATTCGCGCGGCCAGTGGGGCGCTACCCACCCTCGCTCGGCGAGGGCCGCGTGCCAGTCAATGGCAGCCTGGCGGGCTGCTGCGTCGGTCGACTTGCGGTCGTTCTCCCACTGGCGCTCGCCGGGGCCGCCGCTGCGTGCGAACGCGCGGTAGCGCTCCGGCAGCCGCTCGGCGATGAGCGCCCGGACGCTGCTGCGAAAGGCCGTTTGTTCCTGTGAATCGTGCCAGTCCATGGCCGCCAAGTCTGATGCGCCGGGCGGCGCACCGCAACGCCGGAGTGCTCGCGGTTTCAGGCCACGAGGCTGAGCGCCGCCGCCAGGGCCGTGTCTTCGGCGATGAGCTTCTTGCCGCGCGTCGAGAGCGACTGGATGGTCGATGGGTCGCGCCCGTCGAGCAGTTCGCCGATCTCGCGGACGCTGGCGCCCTGGAGCTTGAGCGCGGCGGCGGCTACGGCCCGGGCCGTGCTGACACGCGTGCCCCGGTCGCGCCCACGCAGCGACTCCGAGGCGACGTCGAAGTAGGTGGCCACGCGCGTGAGGAGCGCAGCATGGCGAATGTGTTCCTGAGCCGCTTCGACTACGGCGTTTCCGGCCACCCGGGCATCGAGCGCGGCCATGTCCAGCCGCCCGAGGCGCTCGAGCTGGATGGCCTCGTGCACGCGCCCGAGCAGTTCCCGCACCGAAGACGCGCGAGTCGCCGCGATCCGGTCGATCGCCCAGCCCGGCAGGGACACCCGCCGGCGCCGCGCGATGGCCTCGACGAAAGCCCGTTGTTCGCCGCAGTCGAAGCGCTCCACGCGCGTCACGATGCCGGCCGCCAGGCGCGATTCGAGCCGCTCCGGCAGCCCCAGTTCGAAGGGGCTCCGTTCGCTTGCGATGACGATGTGCCCGCCGCTGTTCGTCACCTCTTCCATCGTGTTCACGAGTTCGTCGACCGCCGCCTTCTTCGTCGCCAGCGATTGCAGGTCATCGATGATGAGGAGGTCGACAGCGCGGACGGCAGCCTTGAAGTCCTCGCCGCGGCCTGACTTGAGGGCGGCGTAGAAGCGGTTCGTGAAATCGTCTGCGTTGAGGCAGGCGACCCGGCGGCCGAGGTCGCGCGCGCGCCCCGCCACCGCGTGGAGCAGGTGCGTCTTGCCCATGCCCGGCGGGCCGTAGACCACCACCGGGCTGACCTGCTGCTCGGCGGCCGCGAGCAGGTCCTCACAGGAGCGGACCGCGACCAGGTTGCCGTTCGCGGTCACGTAACCATCGAAGGTGAAGTGGGGGTTCACGATGCCGACGACGGTGGGTGCGGCGTAGGCCGCCGGCGCGGCGGCTTCCACCGGTTCGGCTGCGGCTTCCCCCGGGACGACGAACTGCACGCTCGTGATGGACGGGAAGGCCTGCATTGCGGCCCGCTCGATGACCACCCGGAGTTGCCGGTTCAACCAGTCGCAGGTCATAACCGAACGGGCCTGGACGATAAGCGCCGTGCCTTCGATGCGGAGGGCGCGCGTGCCGGCCAGCCACGTTGCATAGTTGTGGCGGTTTATCTCCAGTTCGAGCCGTCCGAGGACGCCCTGCCAGCCTCGGGAGAGGGTGCGCTGGTCGATGGCGTTGGGCTGTTCGTCCATGCTTTTGGGCGCACTCCTTCCTCCCGTGGCAAAACGGGGATTTCTTGAACGGCAAGAGCCAGGGATTGAATGTTGACGGCCAGGATGGGGGCCTTCCGGGTGGACCGTCACGGTGCGTCCGCCCGGGGACGCAGGCGGTAAGGTAGTCTTCACCGGCGGCTGCTTCAATCCACTTATGTACTTGCGACGGCCACCTGCACGGAGTTTTCACGGGGCCGCGCGCTTATGTGCCCCTCCCAATTCGCGCCCCGAATCAGGCCTAAGAATCAACCCTCGGCACGTCGTTTTCTCGCCGACGAGCCGTCATGGCCGGCGTTTATCACCGGTAACATTGACGTGCGCGTTAATGTTGGTAGACTGACTGCGAGATGACCGAAGAGTCCCGGCCCGAACGCTTCCTCCAGATCGGCGAAGCGGCCGAACGTGCCAGCCTCACCCAGCGCACCCTTCGCTATTACGAAGAGAAGGGGCTGCTCAACCCGCCCACGCGCATGGACGGCGGCTTCCGGCTCTATTCGCCCGAAGACATCGAGCGCATCGACCGGATCAAGCAACTCAAGGAACTCCTTGGCTTCTCGCTCGCCGAGATCAAGGAGATGCTCGTCGCCGAAGACGTGCGCACCCAGATTAAGGCCGAATGGCGCCGCGACGCCGACGCCGACGAGAAGGCCGAGAAGGCCCGCACCGCCCGCGAAGTGACCCTCCACCAGCTCGCCCTTATCGACCAGAAGATGGAGAAGATGTCCTCTCTGCGTGAGGAGCTGGCCCAGCGCGTCCAGCGTTACGATGAATTGCTCGTGCGCTTCGCCGAATCGAAGGAACCGGAACCCGCACCGTCCCAGTCGTGACCGGCTACACTGGTTCCCATGGAACTGCTCGATACGCTGCAGCGTCCCCTGCGCGACCTCCGTATCTCCGTCACCGACCGCTGTAACTTCCGCTGTACCTATTGCATGCCGCGCGAAGTCTTCGGGCCGGGCTACCAGTTCCTCAATCGCACCGAGATCCTCTCGTACGAAGAGATCACCCGGCTGGCGCGTATCTTCGTCTCGCTCGGCGTCGAAAAGCTGCGTATCACCGGTGGCGAGCCGCTGGTCCGCAAGGACCTCCACCAACTCCTCGCCCAGCTCCGCGCCATCCCCGGCATGCGCGACCTCACGCTCACCACGAACGGCTCGCTCCTCCGTGCCCAGGCGCAGAAGCTGAAGGACGCCGGCCTGCAGCGCATCACCGTCTCGCTCGACTCGCTCGATGACGCCGTCTTCCAGTCCCTGAACGACTCGGGCGTACCCGTTGCCACCGTCCTCGACGGCATCAAGGCCGCCCAGGAGGTTGGCCTCGCGCCAATCAAGGTGAACGCGGTGGTCAAGCGCGGCGTGAACGACCACACGGTGGTTGACCTCGCCCGCCACTTCCGCGGGACCGGCATCATCCTCCGCTTCATCGAGTTCATGGACGTCGGCGCGACCAACGGCTGGAAGCTCGACAGCGTCGTGACCGCGAAGGAGATTGTCGAGACCATCAGCCGCGAGATACCGCTCGAACCGGCCGAAGCGAACTACCGCGGCGAGGTTGCGAAGCGCTGGCGCTACACCGACGGCTCTGGCGAAATCGGCATCATCGCCTCGATTTCCCAGCCGTTCTGTGGCGACTGCACACGCGCGCGCCTCTCCCCCGAGGGCGAACTCTACACATGCCTCTTCAGCAACCGCGGCCACGATTTCCGTGCGCTCCTGCGCGGCGGCGCCTCCGACGAGGAGATCGCGGCGTTCGCGGCCTCGGTCTGGCAGGTCCGCGCGGACCGCTACTCGGAACTTCGCACGAGCGAGACTGCCGCCCTGCCAAAGGTGGAAATGTCACACATCGGCGGCTGAGCGCTTCCAACGCGCCCGCGCGATGCCGTACAGTAATCGCACTACCTCGCGGGGACTCCGTTGATCGACTAACACCGGCGAAACGCAAGCACGTCCCATGGGGCCCGCCCGGGTTGCCGTGACGTGTGCCGGTGCTGTTTTCTGTCCCGCTCCTCCACCGCCTGCGTCTTCGTCCACACCGGTTCCGCCACGAGCGGGAGCATGTTTCCGTGGAGCATGCCGCGTGTTGTCCGTTGTTTCCCTTGGCCGCGAACTGGGCGGCCGCCCTGTCCTCAAGGACGTTTCCTTCAACCTCGAAAAGGGCGAGCTGTTCGGCGTCGTCGGTCCCAATGGTGCGGGCAAGACGACGCTCCTCCGCGTCCTCGCCGGGCTCGACCGGCCGGACTCGGGGAGCGTGTCGCTCGTGCGTGGGGCCACCGTCGGTTACCTCGCCCAGGGGTTTGCCGGCCGTGAAGCCGAGTCCGCGGCGAGCGCCTTTCCCCACGCCTTCGCCGCCGAAGACGCCGGCCGCGAACTCGAACGCCTCGCCCGCGTCATCGCCGAATCGCCCGGCCCGCACGATGACCTCGCCGTCCGCTACGACAGCCTCCTCGAACGGCTCTCCAGCGGCGCGGAGTTCGACCTCGGCGCCGCCCGGGCAGCCCTCTCGCTCGGCCACCTCGGGCCCGATGCCCGGCTCGGCACGCTCTCCGGCGGTGAACTGACGCGCCTCGGCCTGCTCGACCTCCTGGCTGCCGCGCCGGACCTCCTTCTCCTCGATGAGCCGACGAACAACCTCGACGTGGCTGGCCTCGCCTGGCTCGAAGCCGCGCTCGCGGACTTTCGCGGCGCAGTGGTGGCGGTCTCCCATGACCGCACGTTCCTCGACTCCTGCGCGCGGCAAATCCTGGAGTTGCGCCCGAACGGCGGCGGCGCCGAGGCCTTCGCCGGGAACTACAGCGCGCTCATCGCCGAAAAGGCGCGCCGCTTCGCCGAAGCTGAGACTGCGTACGAACGTCAGCAGCGCCAGGAGGCCCAGCTCAAGCAGGCCATCCACAAGATCGAGACCCGCGCGAAGGGCATCGAGAACCGCACGATCGACTTCGCGAAGCGGAAGAAGGCGCTGAAGATCGCGCGCAGGGCCGTCACCCTCAAAGCTCGCCTTGAACGCGAACTTGAGTCCGGCGACCACCTCGAACGCCCGGAGAACCGGCCGCGCGCCTTCTACGGCGGCCTCGAATTCGCTGCCGCCAGCGGTGCGGCGACCCGGCTCGTTTCGGTGACGAATGCGGCGCTGGAAATCGGCGGGCGGCGGCTGTTCGAGGGCCTCGAGTTCTCGGTGAACAAAGGCGAGTGCGTGGTCATCTCCGGCCCCAACGGCCGCGGCAAGACCACGCTCCTGCGCGCCATCCTCGGCCAGCACCCGGTCGCGGAAGGCGAAATCGCGCTCAGCCCGTCAGCGGCGGTGGGGTACCTCGCGCAGCAGGATGACCCGGCGGTGGTCGCGGCGGACGCCGGTTTGACGCCGGTGGACCTGCTCCGGCGAACGGCCCGGATGACCGAAGCGGAGGCGAACAACTTCCTCCACCGCTTCCTCCTCGGGCACGACCAGGTGCGCACGCCCGTCGCTCGGCTGAGCTACGGCGAACGGCGCCGCCTCAGCCTCGCACTCATCGTCCGCGGCGGCGCGAACCTCCTCATCCTCGACGAACCAACGAACCACCTCGACCTCGACAGCCGGGAGGCCTTCGAAACCGCCCTCGAAGGCTACGACGGCGCCATCCTCGCGGTCAGCCACGACCGCCGCTTCACCGACCGCTTCGCCGACCAGGTCATAACGCTCTAACCGGGGGCGGGGCCGGAGGGAATCCCCAATCCGAAATCCGCAATCCCCAATCGGCTCGTCCGGGGGAATCCCCAATCCGAAATCCGAAATCCCCAATCGCTACCCCAGGAACTCAACCACTTCGTTCGCCCAGGCCTCGGTGTTCTCCAGCGGGAGCATGTGACCCGCGCCCGGGATGACGGCGAGCTGCGACTTCGCGATCTTGCTTTCGAAGAGTAGGCCGTAGGCGGGCGGCGTCAGCTTGTCCTGGTCGCCCCAGAGGATGAGCGCCGGGGCCTTGATGCGGTGGAGGCGCTTCTTCAGGCCCTTGTCCGGGATCGGCCAGATGAACTTACCCGTCGCCGAGAAGTTGGCCAGCTGGTAGTAGTAGTTCTCGGCCATCTCCTCCTCGTTCGCCGGGGCCTTAAAGAGCGTTGGGATGACCGGGTTCGAAAGGTCGCCGAAGAGCACACCGGGGAGTTCCTGCGGGAGGAGCGTGAAGATGTCGGTCACCGGCGTTTCGTCGATCCAGAGGCCGACCGGGCAGGTAACCACCACCTTCTTCACGAGGTCCGGGCGGGCGGCCGCCAGTTCCAGCGCGAACATGCCGCCGATGCTGTGCCCGGCGAGATAGAACGATTCGAGGCCCAGGGCGTCGGCGAAGTCCTGGTAGTACG
The DNA here is from genome assembly GCA_020853755.1 of Dehalococcoidia bacterium. Classification (GTDB taxonomy): domain Bacteria; phylum Chloroflexota; class Dehalococcoidia; order Tepidiformales; family Tepidiformaceae; genus Amarobacter. The sequence goes on from JADYYG010000027.1 coordinate 74,343, forward strand.
AGACCATATCGTGGATGTCGTCGATCTGGTCGAGGCCCTTCGTGTCGTCCCAGCCGGGGTGCGTCGGCAGGATGACGTCGTAGTGCTTTGCAAGGGCTTCGATTTCGGGGCCAACCCCGTTACGGATGCCGCCGGCGGCGTGCAGGTAGAGCAGGGGCGCGCCGCTGCCGAGCCGGTAGACCGGCGGCTCGAACTGCCCGCCGTTGATGGAAACAACCTTCGCTTCCGTTGTCATGTCACTCTTCCCCCGAGTTTGTGCGCGCGATGCTACGCGCGCCGCGGCAAAAGGGGAACGTGCCCGGGGAACCTGCGGTTCAGGTCCCGGCAGGCCCGACGAAGCTGATCGGCTGCCCGAGTGCGCCGAGGCCGAGCGAGTGCATGAGTTCGTCGGTCTTCCAGGCCATCACATTGCCGCCAACCATGTCGCGGTAGATGCGTTCGAGGGCGCGGCCTTTCACGTAGGCGTGAGCGCCGCAGGTGCGCATGGCGCCCGCCGACACTTCCTCGCTCATGCGGCGAAGGTGGTACACGGTGCGCACGAGGTGGCGCGTGAACGCCTGCGGGTTCTCGAATGGCGTGGCCAGCCGGTCGACGCAGTCGTAGAGGACGATGCGGCCGGTTTCGAGCCAGTGCTCCATGTTCCCGATGGCGAACTGGGCCCATGGCTGCTCCGACCGGTAGCCCGCGGGCGTACCGAGGTTCGCGGTCGCACCGGCAAGGTAACCGTGGCGCTGCTTGACGTAATCGATAGTGAAGTCGAACGCCGCCTGCGCCTGGCCGAGCCAGATGGCGAGGATGCCGAGCGCGCCGCGCGTTCGCAGTTGCGTCTGCACATCGATGACCTGCGCCTGCGCCTGGAGGACCATACGCAGCATCGCCGCGGGGATGATGAGGCCCTCGCTCTTCGGGATACGCGCTTCCTCGATGACGATGTCGTGGCTGGCCGTGCCGCGCAGGCCCATGGCATCCCAGTTGTGGAGGTTCTTGATTCCCGGCGTCGAAAGCTCGGGGATGGTGAGGGCTACGTCCGGCTCGTTCCCTTCGCCGCGGTCCACGGTTCCGCCCACGAGGGCGTACTTCGCGCCCTCGCTCATGGAGGCGAAGCCGGCACGGCCGTTGATGACGAGGTCGTCGCCGTCTTCACGGATGGTGAAGCCGGCCTGGCGGTTGTCGAGGCCACCAGTCGGCACGGAGCCGGGCCCGCAGATCATCGCGCCGTTGCGTCCCATGTCGGTGAGCACCGCATCGCGTCGCGGGAACGGCGGCAGGTTCTCGAGGAACCCCGCGACGAGGACGTGCATGTTGAGGGCGACCGCCGTCGAGCCGTCGGCGTAGGCGATCTCCTCCATCACGCGCATCTGACCGCGCGCGCTGATCCCGAGTCCCCCGATCTCCTTGCGCAGGGCCATGGCCGGGACGTTGAGGGCGAGCAGTTCGTCCACGTTCTGGCGCGGGAACTTGCCCTCCCGGTCGATTTCGGCGGCGCGCTCGGCGAACTTCGTCCGGGCGAGGTCGCGCACCTGCGCGATGAGGTCGGTTTCCCACTGCTCCATGGCTGACTCCGGCGGCGAAATGGAGAGCCGCCGCTGCAGCGTAAGACATTCGGCACCGAAGGGCATTCGAAGCGGACGTTCGGCATGGACGGGTGACTGGGCTCTCCGCCGTTCTTACCCCTGCGGGACCGGGTTCACCGGCGGCCTGCCGCCAAGCACCGCGATGATGTTCGCCGCCGCCATCTCGGCCATGCGCGCGCGCGTCGCGAGGCTGGCGCTCGCGATATGCGGCGTGATTACCACGTTCGGGAAGCTGTACAGCGGGTTGTCGAGCGGAAGCGGCTCCGGGTCAGTGACGTCGAGCGCAGCCCCCGCGATGCGTCCCTCTCGGAGCGCGGCGGTGAGCGCGTCCTGATCGACGACACCCCCGCGGGCGGTGTTAATAAGGAAAGCGGAGCGCTTCATCAGCGCCAGTTCGCGCGCGCTGATGAGGTGTCGCGTCTCCGCCGTGAGCGGCGTGTGCAGCGACACGAAGTCGGCGGCGCCGAGCACGTCGTCGAGGATCGCGAACTCGATGCCGAGGCGCTGCTCGGCTTCGGGCTTGCGGGTGCGGCTCGCGTAGAGCACGCGCATTTCGAAGCCGCGCGCCCGCCGGGCCATCGCCTCGCCGATTTCGCCGAGCCCCACGATCCCGAGCGTCGCCCCGAAGACATCGACGCCCAGGAAAGCCGTTGGCGACCACGTGGTCCAGCCGCCGGCGCGGGTGTCGCGGTCACTGGCGACAACGTTGCGGGATGCCGCCATCAGGAGCGCCCAGGCCATGTCGGCGGTGGTTTCGGCCAGCACGCCGGGCGTGTTCGTGACGACGATGCCGCGCTTCGCCGCTTCGGCCGGATTCAGGTTGTCGAACCCGACGGCCATGTTCGCGAGGACGCGGAGGTTCTTCGCGCCGTCGAGCATGGCCGCCGTCACATGGTCGACCACCATCGTGAGGGCGGCGTCAGCACCGGCGAGTCCCGCGGCGAGGGCCTCCGGCGGCGGCGCATCGGCCCCGGGCCAGGTTTCCACGTCGTGACCGGCTTCGCGCAGCATGTCCAGCGCCCGGCCGGGAGTCTGGCGGGTTACGAAGACTTTTCCCATGAGGCCACAGTCTCTGGTCGTTGCTACGAACGTGCCAGTGAGGGGTGTAAGGTGAAGGGACAAGAACTCGTCCCTGGGAGCGCTCAGACCGATGACGACTGTTGAAGCCGCGAAACTCTCTCCATCCGAATCCGTCCTCCAGTCGGTGTACGCATCAGCCGCCCGCCTGAAGACCAGCCCGGAAGTCGTCGACCTCCTGAAGACCTCCTGGCGCGAGGTGCGAGCCCAGATCCCCGTGCGCATGGACAACCGGAAGCTCCACATCTTCGAGGGCTACCGGGTGCAGCACAACGGCGCGCGCGGCCCCTACAAGGGCGGCATCCGCTTCCATCCGCTCGCCGACATCGATGAGGTGCGCGCGCTTGCCATGCTCATGACGTACAAGTGCGCGCTCATGGACCTGCCCTTCGGCGGCGCGAAGGGCGGCGTCATGTGCGACCCCTCGCGCATGAGCGAAACCGAGGTCAACCGCCTCACCCGCGCCTACGTCCAGCACATCGGCATGGTGCTCGGCATCAACCGCGACATTCCCGCGCCGGACATGGGCACGAACGCCCAGACGATGGCCTGGATGATGGACGCTTACGGCCAGCGCTACGGCTACACCCCCGGCATCGTCACCGGGAAGCCGGTCGAACTCGGCGGAAGTTACGGCCGCGACCAGGCGACCGGCCGCGGCGTTGCCACCTGCATGCGCGAGTACACCGTCCACGAAAAGACGAACCCCCGCGACCTGAAGGTGGTCATCCAGGGGTACGGCAATGTCGGTTCGTGGACGGCTCGCATCGCGCACCAGATAGGCTTCACCATCATCGGTTTGAGCGACATCAAGGGTGGTATCTATAACCCGGACGGCATCGATATCGCCGCCGTCGACAAGCACTTCGCCGTCGCCGGCAGTGTCGCCGGGTTCGAACCAGCCGAACCGGTGACGAACGAACAGTTGCTCGAACTCCCCTGCGACTACCTGGTCCCGGCAGCGCTCGGCGAAGTCATCCACGCCGAGAACGCGGCGCGAATCAAGGCCCGAGCCGTCATCGAAGCCGCCAACCACCCGATCACGCCGGACGGCGATGCGGCGCTCAACGCCCGCGGCATCCCCGTGCTGCCCGACATCATGGTCAACGCCGGTGGCGTCACCGTTTCCTACTTCGAATGGACCCAGAACATCCAGCAGTTCCGCTGGTCGCTCGAGGAGGTGAACGCGGAACTCGAGAAGCGGGTGGTCGCCACCTTCCACGAGGTGATGGGCCGGACGGTGCGCGACGGGACGCTCCCTCGCGCTGCCGCCTTCGATATCTCGCTCGAACGGGTGGCAAAGGCCATCACCCTCCGCGGCTTCGTCTAAACAGGGCGATCCGGGGCGCTCATTCGCAAATTTGCGGGAACGTTCTGTCATTCCCGGTAGCCGCGCGGTTCACGCTTCGTTAGGATGACCCTAATGTTGTCGCGCTGGTTCGACGATACGTTCCAGTCCCTGCGCAATCCGCAGTACCGCACGCTGTGGATGGGGACCACGGTCGCGTTCCTCGCGTTCATGATGTCCTCCATCGTCCAATCGATCGTGGCCTTCGATCTGACCGGGAAGAACGGGGCTGTCGGCGTCGTCGCCCTCGGCCAGGGCCTCGCCACCATCTGCATCTCCCCCTTTGGCGGCGTCATCGCTGACCGCGTTTCGAAGCGGAAGCTCGTCCTCATCGGCCAGACCATCATCGGCCTGAACTTCCTCTCGGTCGGCCTCCTCATCGTCTTCGATGCGATCACCATCCCGTTCCTCGTCTCCTCGACGTTCGTGATGGGCACGGTGTTCTCGTTCATCGGCCCGGCCCGCCAGGCATGGATCGGCGAACTCGTCGAAGGCGACGAAATGGGCAACGCCATCGCGATGCAGCAGGTGGGCATGACGCTGACCCGGGTCATCGGGCCGCTGCTGGTCGCGGCGCTCGTGGCCATCAGCGTCATCGGGACGGGCGGCACCTACCTGTTCATGAGCGGCATGTTCGCCTACGTCATCTTCACGCTGACCCAACTGCCGGGGACGAAGCCGCGGCCCGGCGCGAGCAAATCCATCCTCGGCGACTTCAAGCTCGGCTTCACCCACATCGCGAGCCGTCCCCGGCTGGCTCTGCTCGTGCCGCTCTTCATGGGCGTCATCATGTTCGGCTTTTCCTACCAGGTGGTGCTCCCCGGCCTGCTCGAAAACGAACTTGGCCACGACGCCGAACAGATGGGCCTGCTCTTCTTCTCCGGCGCCGTTTCGGGGCTGGTTGTCACCCTTGGCGTCGCCAGCCGGGCGACTGGCCCGGTGGCCTGGAGGCTCATGTTCGGCGGCGCGCTGCTCCTCGGCGTGACCCTCGCCGGCACTGCGCTCGCGAGTTCGTTCGCCCAGGTCATGCTCCTGATGTTCATCAGCGGCGCCGGTTCGAGCGCATTCCAACTCATGAACAACTCGCTCATCATGCAGAACGCGGACCAGGCCTACTACGGCCGGGTGATGTCGCTGACGATGATGGCGTGGGGGCTGAACGGCCTCGCTGGCTTTCCCATTGGCCTCGCCGCCGACGCCTTCGGAGAGCGCCAGACACTCTTTGTCCTTGGCTCGGGCGTCGTCCTCGTGACGGCTGCAGCCATCTCGATTCATGTAAGCTTGAACCGGAAGGCCGTCGCCCCGCCCGCTGCCATCCCGACGCTCGCGGGCGACTGAGCTTCACGCCTCAGAGGAGCCACGTTTCGCATGGGACGAGAAGAGATCGCAGCGCTTATCGCCATACTCACCGCCGAGAACGAGGCCGGTTCCAGCAGCCCGGTGCGCGGGGTCTGGTCCATCCACTTCGACAAGAAAAGGGGCGCGTTCACCTTCGATAAGTGCGAGAACGACGGTTACTGCGAAGAGCGGCCCTCCGTCATCGCCCTCGATGGCACCGTGCTCGACCCGGGCGGCCCGCTCTTCGGCTAAAGCCAGTGTTGGTACGGCGATGCTTCCGCGCTCTGCCGTTGCGAAAGCATCGCCTGCTGGATCTCCCCCTTTACCGGGAACGGAGCCGCGGGTCCAGCGTGTCCCGGAGGGCGTCGCCGAAGATGTTGAACCCGAAGACGGCGAGCGCGATGCAGACGCCCGGCCAGATGGCAAGACCAGCCTGGCGGCGCATGTACTCGCGGCCGTCAATCGAAAGCATCTGGCCCCACGACGGTTCGCCCGCCGGCCCGAACCCGAGGAAGCTCAGGCTCGCCTCCGCGAGGATCACCCCGCCAAGCGCCACCGTCATCGTCACAAGGATTAGCGGGAACACGTTCGGGAGGATGTAGTGCAGGATGATGCGCACGTGCCCCGCGCCCATGCTCCGCGCCGCCTCCACGTACTGCTGGTGGCGCACGATGAGCACCTGCGACCGGATGACCCGTGAGGTTCCCGCGATACTCAGCAGACCGATGGCGAGGACCATCGCGAACACCACGTTGACGTTCTCCATCCTGCGCACGATGCCGAGGATGGTGAGCAGGATGATGAGGCCGGGCATCGCCTGCCAGGCTTCTACCAGCCGCTGGATGATCTTGTCGGCCCAGCCGCCCAGGTACCCGCTGACCAGGCCAAGGGTGGCCGCGCCCACGCTGCTGATGAGCACCGCGCCGAAGCCAACCGTCATCGAGATGCGCGCGCCGAAGATGAGGCGCGAGAACGTATCCCGGCCGGTCGCGTCGGTGCCGAGCCAGTGTTCGCCCGAGGGCCCTTCGAGCCGGTGCCGAAGGCTCTGCTTCTCCGGCGCGTAGGGCGCGATCTGGTCGGCGAAAATGGCGGCCAGCACCATCATGAGCACGATAAGCAGGCCGAACGTGCCCAGCGGTTGCCGCCGGACGAATCGCACTCCTGCGGCGGCCAGCCGAATCGCGAACCTGCGGTCCGAAGCGGACGCCCTGGTGGGAAGGTCGAGGATCTCGGTGCGTGCGGCTGCCATGGTTAGAGCCGTATCCGCGGGTCGATGATCGTGTACGAAATGTCGACGGCCAGGTTCGAAAGCACGATGAGCACCGAGAAGATGAACACGGTCGCCATGATCACGGGGTAGTCCAGGTTCCCGACCGACGAGACCAGGTACTGGCCCATCCCCGGCAGCGAGAAGATGGATTCGAAGATGGCCGTCCCGGCGATCAGCCCGGGCAGGCTCAGGCCGATGACCGTGACAACCGGCAGGATGGCATTGCGCACCGCATGCGAGATGACCACGGCGCGGCCGGAGAGGCCTTTCGCGTGCGCCGTGCGGATGTAGTCCTGGCGCATCACCTCGAGCATCTGCGTGCGCACCAGGCGGATTAGCGACCCGCTTGGCGTGAGGCCGATGAGCAACGCAGGCAGCGCCATGATCTTCAGGTGGGTCATCGGGTCGTCATGGAGGTATTCGAACCGTAATGGCGGCGCCCAGTTAAACCAGACCGACCCGAAGGTGATGATCATGATTGCCAGCCAGAAGCCGGGGATCGAATCGACAAGGATGGCCGAGGTTCTCAGAAAGTAGTCTGGCCAGCGGTTCTGGGCCACGGCTGCGGCAATCCCCAGTGGCACCGAGAAGATGACGCTGGAAATCAGCCCGACGAGGCCGAGTTCGACCGATACCGGCAGCCGGTCCTGGATCTCCTTCGAGACCGGGCGGCCGTTGAAGAGCGACTCGCCCAGGTCACCCCGGAGGATGGACCCGACCCAGCGGAGGTACTGGGGCACCAGCGCATCGCTCAGGCCATAGTCGTCCTTCAGGTCCTGGACCAGTTCCGGGTCGGTACCGCCGTACTCGGCCGCGATGATATCGACCGCGTCGCCGTAGACGAGCGGCACGATGACCCGCAGCAGGGTGAAAACAATGATCGAGACAAGCACAAGAGTGAGCCCGGCAAGCAGGAGCCGTTGGGTCACGTAGCGTCCCATGTCCACTCCTCCGTTAGGGGTTAGCCGGTGTATTTGCTCTTATCGAACCAGAGCTTGGTCTCCGTGGTGTCACGCCCGGATTCGGCGTCCCACGCGCGGAACACGCCCGCGTTCCCAATCCACGGCCAGAACAGGCTGAAGGCGGGCGACTGGCCCGGGTAGGGGATGAGGATCATCTTCGTGGCGGCGTACTTCTGCCAGTCCTTGATCATCTGCGTGCGCTTGGCGGTATCGAGTTCCTTGCGCTGCGCTTCGATCATCGCATCCGACTTCGCATCGACCACGGTCCCCTGGTACGAGGACTTCTGGCGGGCGCCCTGCGAGTGGTAGTACGAGAAGAGGAACTGGTCGACTTCGGGGTAGGCGGTGCTTGCTCCGACAGCGATACCGGTGAAGTCGCCCTTCGCGAAGTAGTACTTCGGAAGGTAGTCGGTCTGGTAGTCCGGGTTGACCTGCTTGAGCTTGAAGAGGCCGCTCTCTTCGAGCATGCCCTTAATGACTTCGGCCTGCTTCGGGAAGGTGGTGCCGTACTGGCCAGTCGCGATCCAGGCGATGTCCGTCTCGATCGGGCTGGTGAAACCGGCTGCCTCCAGCAGCTTCTTCGCGTCGGCCACGTTCTTCGTGAAGTTGGCCTTGCCTTCGCCCATGTCGGCGCTCTTCGGGTCGAGCCACGTGCCTTCCCACCCGGCCGAGATATGGCTGTGATAGCGGACGTCCGTCGGGTAGCCCGCGGTCCGGAACTCGGCGACGTTGTAGAAGGTGTCGATCCAGAGGTCGCGGTCGATAAGCATCGATGCCGCCCGCCGCACCCGGTCATCGGCGAACGGGGTTCCCGGCTTCAGGCCGAAGTAGGTGATCCAGCAGGTGCGGCCGTGGGCGGCCTGGTCGATCGCGAGTTCTGGCAAGTCCTTCTTGAGCTGGATGATCTCTTCCTGGCGGACAGCGAAGCTCCACACCTTCTTCGCCCGGAACTGGGCGAGCCCAGCCGCATACTCCGGGATAATCGGGATATCGAACCCGTTGAGCAGTACGTTGCTCGCATCCCAGTAGTCCGGGTTCTTGCGGTACTGGAAGGTGACGTTGCGCTGGTAGTTGCTGAGGATCCACGGTCCGCCGCTGCGCACTTCGTTGCGCGGGTCATAGCCGCCGGACTCCGATTCGCGCGGCATAACCTGGAGGTAGCGCGAATAGGCCATCGCGCTCAGGAACGGAGCGTACGGGTACTGCAGCTTCACTTCGACGGTGTTCTTGTCGATCGCCGTCATGGACTCGACCGGGCCGTTCGGGTTGTCTGCGAGCTTCGCGAGGTCCTTGCGGGAGGTGTTCTTGGCGGCGAACTTCGTCCATGAGAAGACGACATCTTCGGCGTCGATGGGGCGCTTGTTCAGCGGCGCTGCGTTTTCCCACACCGCGTTCGGGCGCAGCTTGAAGATGACCTTCGTCGGTTCTGGCTGCTGCCAGCTCTCGGCAAGGTAGCCCTGCACATCGCCCTTCGCCGGAACCTTGTAGCCGGGTTTGTACGACAGGAGGCGGGGGTAGTACCAGGAGCCGGCGGAGTTCGCGGTGAACGAAGGCGAGGCCAACGGGTCGAGGTTCGTGACGTCGGCGGTCGTGTACGCCTGGTAGATCTCGCCCTTCGTTGCCTTCGCCGTCGTGTCTTCGCGCGGCCAGAGGATGCTCTGGGCTTTCTGCTGCGTCGTCGCGTCCGCGGTTGGCACGCTTTCGAGGTCTACTGGTTCCTCATCGGCATCGCCGCCGCCTCCACAGCCAACGAGCCCGAGGCTCGTGAGGCCAAGCCCGGTGGCTGCACCACCTGTGAGCATTCGCCTCCGTGAGAAGCTGTTCTCCCAGAACCTGTCTCTAGCCATCGTTCGATCCTTTCCTATCGGCGCGGCAGGCTCGCCTCTTGGGCCGGGATTGTACATGCGCGCATAAAATCCGCAATGGTTCGAACTATGGATTCAATAGAACTTACGATGGTTTTCGGGTGATTTTGGCGTCCCCGTCTATCGATCCCCCGCCGGGGCTTTGCGCGTTCGACTCTCTATACTTGCCGGCACATATCTTCCTCGGGGGCATTCGCATGGAATTCAAGAACCTGGGCCGGTCCGGCCTGCAGGTCTCGGTCGTCGGGCTGGGCTGCAACAACTTCGGCATGCGCTGCGACTTCGACCAGTCACAGGCGGTGGTGCACAAGGCGCTCGACGAGGGCATCAACCTCTTCGACACGGCCGACGTCTACGGCGGCGGCGGCAAGAGCGAGGAGTTCCTCGGCAAGATCCTGCAGGGCCGGCGTCATGACGTTGTTCTCGCCACCAAGTTCGCGATGAAGATGGGCGAGGGCCCGATGCGCAGCGGCGGTTCGCGCAAGTACATCATGTCCGCGCTCGAAGACTCGCTCCGCCGCCTCAACACCGACTACATCGACCTCTACCAGATGCACCGGCCCGACCCAACGGTTCCGATCGAGGAGACGCTGCGCGCGCTCGATGACGCTGTTCGCGCTGGCAAGGTTCGCTACATCGGTCACTCGAACTTTGCTGGCTGGCAGGCCGCCGAGGCCCACTTCGTCGCCCAGCGCGGCGGGTACACGCCCTTCATCAGCGCCCAGAACGAGTACAACCTGCTCGACCGCCGCATCGAATCCGAACTCGTGCCCGCCTGCAACCAGTACGGAGTCGGGGTGCTGCCGTTCTTCCCGCTGGCGAGCGGCTTCCTCACCGGGAAGTACCGCCAGGGCCAGGACCTGCCGGCTGGCACGCGCCTCGCCAACGCGGGGCCGATGGCCGGCCGCCTGCTGAACGAGAGGAACTACGAGACCCTCGGCAAACTCGAAGCGTTCGCGGACGAACGCGGCAAGACTACGCTCGATGTGGCCATCGGCTGGTTGGCGAGCCTGCCCCACGTGGGCAGCGTGATTGCCGGGGCAACGCGCCCCGAGCAGGTGGCCCAGAACGTCGCGGCTGGCGAATGGAAGCTGAACGCCGACGAACTTGCCGAGGTAGACGCCATCTCGCGGCGATAAGACTATTTGTGCAGCCTGGGGCCCGCACCGCCGCAAGCGGGCCCGCCGGAGTCGCAATGCCAGCCCCAGCCCTCGACCTCTCGCTCGTCCGCCTGAAGCTGACGAAGATGACCGACCGTATCCTCATGCGCTTGCATGACCGCGCGGGCTTCCCGCTCAACCGGCCGGTCTACGAACCCGGCGCCATCGCGATCCCGTCGCGGCCGGGCGTGTCGCTCTTCGCCTATGCGATCGAGGGCCTCGAGGCCTACCACGCCTCGCTCGGCCGGTACGACTTCCCCGACCAGTTCCCGCTAAGTTCGGCTGGCAAGGCCGCCGGCGAAACTGCCTGGCGGGCGACTCCCGAAGCACCCGCGAGCCGCGTGGAGATCGCGCTCCGGGGCGACCTGGAAGCGTTCTATATAAAGGAAGTGCTTCCGCGCCTCTGCAGCGATGCCGACGACCCGAACTCCTACGGCGAAACGGCCTACTGCGACGCCGACCTGCTGGAACTGCTCAACGAGCGCATCAACGTGGGCCGGGATATCGCCCTGGCGAAGGTGCAGCGCGAGCCGGACCTCCTCGACCTGCTGGCCGACGATGCGACGCTGGCCGAGCGGCTGACGGACCGCGCCCGCGAAGAGAACGTGCTGACCGATGCGGCCACCGCCGCCGAGCGGTACAGCCTCGACCCGGTGCTCGCCCGCTTCGTCTTCCGCTGGATCATCGACAGGACGCTCGCGCTCGAGGTCGAGTACCTCCAGCGCCTTCCCCGCTGACGTTTCGCCGGGGAGAGGCGCGGGAATCGCCGCTGTTCGTCACTCGGGAGCAGGTTGGGGCCATAAGGAGGAGTGGAGGCCTCATTCGCCGGCGAAGCAAAGAAAATTGCCAAATTAGCGAAGAAGGGGCATCCCACTGGCGGTATGGTGCGTATCATGGCGCACAGCGCTGTCGGGGAATCAGACAGCCCTATCAGGGTTGTCCCCAATGACTGCAAACCACCTGGTTCGGTGAGAATTGAAGCATTCGAAGAGCGAAGACCCAGGGAGCAGCATGCGCGCCATTGCTGACACAGAGGAAGCCGCCAAGGCGGCCGGAGGATCGGGTCACCTCCCCGAGGAGACCTTCGTGACGGCGACGATCCTTGTAGTCGACGACGACGACCCGGTCCGCATCATGCTCGCCCGCCTCCTCCGCACGCAGGGCTACCAGGTGCTCCAGGCCGCCCACGCCAACGAAGCCCGCTCACTCCTCGAACGCAACCACGCCGACCTCGTAATCAGCGATATCGTGATGCCCGGCGAATCGGGCATCGAACTGCGGCGCAGCATCCTCGAACGCTGGCCGGACATTCCCGTCATCCTCATCTCCGGCTACAGCCCCGAGGGTCCCGCCGAGTTCGCCGCGCGCACCGGCAAGACCGCGTTCGTCCAGAAGCCCTTCGCCGCCGATCAGTTCCTCGGACTCGTTGGCCAAACGCTGGCCGAAGCCGAAGCCCGCGAGTAGACCCGCTCTGCCGTCCGGCGACGTCTCGTGTCCCGTTCTTGCCCGGGTGGGCCTTGTGCCGCCCTCGCCAACGGCACACACTCAAAGGAGAGACGGCAGAAAGCGAGGCCATTCGGTTGACGAACGAACAAGAGCGCGAGCAAGCGCGCAAGAGCCTCAACCCGATCGAAGACATCAAGGGCGCGATCCGCTACATCAAAGACCTCGACCCCGTCGAGAAGGTCGAGGAGTTCATGGAGACGGCTGCCCGCGTGCTCGAACCCTCCGAGTCGGACGTCCGCGCCATCGAACCCGAAGTCGACTCCGAATCGGAAACCGAAGAGCAGCGCTGAGCGTCAGCGGGCGGGGAAGCTCAACTCGAGGGCGATGCCGTCCGGGTCTTTGAAGGTCACGCTGGCCGGCTGATGGTTGTCCTGGATGGGGCTGTGGTCGATGCCGAGCGCGTCGAGGTGGGTCACCCACTCCTCCAGCGCGGCCCGATTGGCCACGCCGAACGATACGTGGTCCAGTCCCGGCCGCTGCGGCGCGAAGTCGTCCGCGATCTGGTTGCGGTGGCAGGTGAAGGCGAAGACCAGTTTCGACTTCGGTTCGAAGATTGCGCAGGCGTCGATCCCGTAGTCATCGTTCGAACCGCGCCACACGTCGCGCGCGCCGAGCAACTGGCAGTACCAGGAAACGCTCCGGTCGAGGTCACGGACGCTCAGTTCGACGTGGGCGACGCCGGTGATATCGGGCATGGCGGTGCATCCTCCTCGGAACTGGCCTCGAGCCTACCGCGCCCTGGATTACGCCGGGTAGGGCCAATCCAGCGGAAAACGCCCGGCCGCGCTATTTGAAGTGCGGCAGCACCGTCTCTGCGAACAGCTTCGCGGGTTCGCGCGTGTCCCGCCCGAAGAACTCCATCAGGAACATCGTGCAGCCGAGGTCGATGTGCTTCTGGATCTGCTCGCGCACGCGCTGGGGGCTCCCTGCGATGGCGAGCGGGCCGGTTGGATCGCCCATGTGACCGCCGAAGATCTTCTTCGCCGTGTCGATCATCGGCGCCGCCGAGGAGTCGTCGGGGGCGATGGTCACGAGGCACTGCTGGCTCACCGTAATCGTCGAAAAGTCGCGGCCCACGTCCGCGCAGCGCTGCTTGAGCACTTCCACCTTCGCTGGGAGTTCGGACTGGCGCGCCGCCTGGTGGTTCCAGATGTCGGCGTGCTGGGCGGCGAGTTTCAGTGTGACCTTTTCGCCCGAACCGCCAATGAGGATGGGCGGCACGCGGACCGGCTTCGGCTCGCAGACCAGGTTCGCCGCCTTCACGAACCGCCCGTCGTAGGTCACGGATGGCTCGGTCCACATGCGCTTTAGCAGCTCGACCGTCTCGCGCAGCTGGCCGAGCCGCTGCCCGGTCGGAAGGAAGGGCACGCCGAAGTCGCTGAACTCGCGCGGCATCCAGCCGGCCCCGAGCCCGGGGATAATGCGCCCCTCCGCGATGTTGTCGACGGTGGCGATGACTTTCCCGAGCTGGGCGGCGTTGCGCATGCCCGCCGGGGTCACCAGCGTCCCGATTTCGACCTTCTTCGTGACCGCGGCCACCGCCGAGATGAGCGACCACGCTTCGAGGATTGGGATCTGCGGCGACTGCGGCCCGTAGAGGTGGTCGCACACCCAGAGGGAGTCGTAGCCCATGGCTTCGAACTCGAGGGCGTTGTCCCGGGCCTCGGCCCAGGTTCGTTTGATCTGCGGAATGGTGACGCCAAAGTGGATCCGCGCCATGTGGTGCTCCAGAGGGGATGTGTGCGCGGAAGCCTACACCCCGTGACTGTCCCTGCGCGAGACATACAAGCTGCTCAATACCACCGCTCCGGTGTAATGACGATCGCGACCATGTGCTCGTGCGCGCCGTCCGCGGTGGCCTTGAGGGCGGCTTCGCGGCCGCGATAGTGCGTATGCAGCCGAAAACGCAGGTCGTACGTAATCGGGTCAACTACCCGGGCGGGCCCTTCGACCGTGAGGTAGCGGTAGGAGGCCCGGTCGTCGATGCAGAGCGCTGCCCGCCCGGCCGTGGCCACGTGGCGTGACTTGGCGGACTCCCGGCCGCTGATAACGACAAACTCGCCGCCTTCGTACAGGTAGATGACTGGAACCGCGTGCGCCCGGCCCAGGGCATCGACGGTGGCCAGGGTGGCCGGCAGCGGCCGGGCGGCGAATGCTTCGCGGTCTTCGGGTTTCATGGCGCCTCCTGCGGGTCCTCATCGTACCGCCACCAGCACCGCCCGGTAGCCCGGTAGTAACCCGGTAGCGCCACCGGCACCGCCCGGTGGCACGAATCCCGGATCGACCGGTAGCGCCACCGGCACTGCCCGGTGGCGCGAATCCCGGATCGACCGGCTACAGTGGATCGAATCTCTCCGGGCGAAAGGGGGCCAGCCATGGCCGAATACATCCCACCAGCGATCGAATGGGTCCGCCAGCAAGTTGAACTCTATGAAGGGTCCGGCGGCAAGGAAGGGACCACCCTCCGCGATACCGGCCTGCCGGTCATCATCGTCACGAGCACCGGCAACAAGAGCGGCGCCGTCCGCAAGACACCCCTGATGCGCGTGAAGGACGGCAACACCTACGTCCTCGTCGGCTCGATGGGCGGCCAACCGAAGAACCCGGTCTGGGTCTACAACCTGCGAACCGACCCCGGCGTCCAGATTCGTGACAAGACCGAGGTCATGAATATGCGGACGCGCGAGGTTTCGGACCCGGCCGAGCGTGCGCGGCTCTGGGACGCCTGCGTGGCGGCGTTCCCTCCCTACAAGGAGTACCAGGAGCGGACGACGCGGGTCATCCCGCTGTTCGTGGCTGAGCCGGCGTAGTGCTCCCGCGCCCGGCCACCGTTACTGGTTGCCGGGCAGCTTGAACTGGGCGAGGCGCGCTTCGGCCGCCTCCTGCCGTTCCGACCAGAGCCGCCCAGTCGTGATCCCGCCGTCGACCACCAGCGCGTGGCCGGTGACGAAGCTCGAATCGTCGCTGGCGAGCCAGGCGGCGGCCGAGGCGATGTCTTCGGGCAGCCCGGCGCGCCGGATGGGCTGGCCCTGCGCGAGCCGCACCTTCATCAGGTCGATGGTGTAGTCGGCCTGCTCCGCGGAGAGGCCCATCGCCTTCCCGAAGATCGGCGTCGCGATGCCGCCCGGGCAGATAGCGTTGACGCGCACGCCCCTCTCGCCGAGTTCGTTCGCGACCGAGCGGGTGAGGTGGATGACGGCGGCCTTGGCGGCGCTGTAGATGTGCGGCCCGAAGCCGATGCCCACCCCGGCGACGCTCGCCGTTGAGATGATGCTGCCGCTGCCCTGGGCCGCCATCACCTGGCCGGCGTGCTTCATCCCGAGGACGACGCCGCGCAGCAGGATCGCCACCGTGTTGTCGTAGGCGTCCATGTCCGTTTCGAGGATGGAACCGGAGACGCCGCCGAAGCCCGCGTTGTTGAACATCACGTCGAGCCGGCCCCACTTCTGGACTGCGTGGCCGACGGCTGCGCGCACTTCCTCTTCCTGGGCCACGTCGGTGTGGTAGTAGGAGGCGTTCGGGCCGAGTTCTTCGGCGAGCTTTTCGCCGCGGGCGTCCTGGATGTCGGAGATGACGACCTTCGCGCCGTTCGCGATGAACCTGCGCACCGTGCCCTCGCCGATACCGCTCGCCCCGCCGGTAATGACCGCGACCTTCCCATCCAGTTGAGCCATCGTAGTTCGCCTCTGTGAGTGTGGCCCGGAGTGTAGTGGAATCTGCGGCTACGAAACGCGCCCCGGGCACGAATGGACGTGCACCGGGGCGCGGAGTTACCTGCGCTTGTGCAGGGCTGGTGGCCTGGCGGACGGGGGTCAGTAGGCCGAGGACGATACCTGCCCGGCGCGCGGCCCGCGCCGGAGCTGGGTGTTGGTGCTGCTCTGCGAATTGTCCGAGCCGCCCGAGCCATCCTTGCCCGGGCAGTCCTTATCCCACCCGCCGTTGTTTGTGCCCGGCGTCGGATCCGCGGGAGCAGTCTGTTCTGGTGTTGCCGACGGGCTGGGTTCGCCGGATTGGGCGAACGCCACCGAACCGCCGTAAAGCGCTGCGAGCGCGAAAGGCGCTGCGCCCAGGAGGAGGAGCCGTTTCCGTGTCATGAGTCGACCTCTCAGAGTGGATTGACAGGGCCTGTCGCCCGCAGGCTATCCCTCTGATCGGAAAGCTTTGGTGTTGTTTATGACCCAGATTAGAACGTGACGGGCGCAGGCAGCGCGTTAGTTGCGCCACATCGGCTGTTCGCCGCCTTCAACCAGTGCGTCGCCGCCGGAGACGCCGATGGGCGCGCCATCGGCCCGCCAGCAGGCCGCGCCCTCGAGCAGGCCATCAGCCCGGCGCATGACCCCGTTCATCCCGCCCGCCACCTTGAACGCGGACTGCACGGTGTGGCCGCGGCTTTCGAGGCCCCGTCGCAGCGCATCGAATGCGGGGAAGCCGCGCTCCAGTTCGAGGAACGGCCCGCGGTCCCACATGCGGGGCGCCTCGAACGCCTCCTGCAGCGTCATCCCGTGGTCGATGACGTTTGAAATCGCCTGGCAGACCGAGCCGAAGATCTTCAGGCCGCCCGGGCAGCCGAGGGTCATGAACGGCGCGCCGTCCTTCAGCACGATGGTCGGCGACATCGAGGAGAGGACGCGCTTGCCGGGCGCGATCGAGTTCGTCCGCCCGGGTGTTGGGTCCATCAGTTCCATGCAGTCGTTCAGCAGCATGCCGGTGCCGGGCACGGTCACCTTCGAGCCGAAGCCGGTGTGCAGCGTGTTCGTTGTCGCGACGATGTTCCCCTCGTCGTCGATGGCGCAGCAGTGGGTCGTGGATTCCACCGAAGAGGCCGGCTGCACGCCCGCGGCGTACTGTTGCGCCCGGGCGAGGTCGATGTCCGGCCGGCGCGAGGCGGCGTACTCCTTCGAGGTCAGCCACTCGACCGGCACCGCCGTCGAAGCCGGGTCGGCCACGTATTCGAAGCGGTCGGCGAACGCCAGCTTCATGACTTCGGACCAGAGGTGGACGGTCTCTTCGGTCCCGAAGCGCATCGCCCGGAGGTCAAAGCCCTCGAGGATGTTGAGCATTTCGATGATGTGGAGCGGGCCGGACGACGGCGGCGGAGGGCCCACGATCTCGTAGCCGCGATAAGCCCCGCGGACGGGAGGGCGTTCGAAAACCCGGTAGCCCTCGATGTCCGCCATCGTGAGGATGCCGCCGTTCGCGGCCATGTCCTCGGCGATCCGGTGGCCGAGCGGCCCGTGGTAGAGGTAGTCCGGGCCGTGTTCGGCGATGGTTGCGAGCGTTCGCGCATAGTCGGCGCGGACGATGGTGTCGCCAACCGCAGGCACCTTGCCGTTCGGCAGGAAGACCTCGGCGGTCGCGGGGTAGCGCCGGATGCTGGCCTCCTGCATCTCAGTGATGGCGCGCAGGTAGGGGCTCACCCGGAACCCGTCGCGTGCGAAGCGGATAGCCGGTTCCATCACAGCGCCGAGCGAAAGGCGGCCGTACTTCTCGATCGCCGTCGCCCAGCCGAGCAGCGTCCCGCCCGTCGCGACCGAGAGGTGGCCGACCTCGTTCAGGTCATCCTTCACCTTGTGGTCGATGCTGCCCGGGATGGGTTCATACATGTCCGGCGTGGCGGCGGCCGGCACGGTCACATAGTTGTCGATGACGGTGCTCGTGCCATCGGCGAGGCGGATGTTCACGAAGCCGGCGCCGAAAATCGTGACCATCATCGGTTCGACCACGGTGAGGGCGAACATCGTCGCGATGGCGGCATCGACGGCGTTGCCCCCGCGGGTCAGCATCTCGACACCCGCGAGGGACGCGAGCGGATGGTTCGAGGTGACCATCCCCCGGGATGCGATCGCCGGCTGCTTTACCGTCATGCGCCTCGTTCTACGCCGCTGCGGGCGGCGAGGGAAGAGCGCGGTGGTACGATGCTGGGATGCCCGGCTTCGATGTCCACACGCACCTCTTCGCGCCGGGCCAGGTTGTGGGCCGCGACTCCATCGCCCTCGGCGACCGCACCTTCCGCGAGATGTACGGCGACCCGAAGGCTAAGATGGCGACGCTCAAGCAGTTGCTCGACGCGCTCGACGAGGCCGACCTCGACGGTGCGGTCGCTGCCGGGTTCGCATTTTCGACCGAGGACAACCTGGTCGAGCAGAACGAGTACCTGGCCGCCGCTGCAAAGGCTTCGGATGGCCGCGTCATCGCCTTCGCGACGGTGAACCCGGCGCTGCCGGGCTGGGAGCGCGTGGCCCGGCACGCCATCGACCGCGGCGCGCGCGGGTTCGGCGAGTTGCGCCCGCACAACCAGGGCTGGGACCCCCTGGGCGAGGCGGCTGCTGCGCTCTACAGCCTCGCTCACGAGGCCGGGCTGGCCCTCCTCTGGCATTGCAGCGAGCCGGTTGGACACACCTACCCGGGTAAGGCCGGTGGCATCTCTCCGGCCGAACTGATCGGGGTTGGGACGCGGTTTCCGGGCGTCGTGATGATTGCCGGACACCTCGGCGCGGGGGCTTCGTACTACCTTTCGATGCCCGAGGTAAGGGCCGCTATCGAATCCATCTATTTCGACACGGCGGCGGCTTCGCTGCTGTATGATGATGAAAGTGTTGCGCGGCTCGTTGAACTCGCGGGTCCGGATCGCGTGCTCTTTGGCTCTGATTACCCTCTGCTTTCACCCCGCCGGCAGGTTCAACGCCTCGCGGCGCACCTCCCCGGGACGGTGGTGGACGCAGTGTGTGGCGGCAACGCCCGGAGACTGTTTTCGGATAACGGCAAACGATGAGTGATACGGAACACGTACGCCTGTTCGTGGCGTGCGAAGTGCCTGACGACGTGAAGGACACGATCGGCGAAGTCATTGAAAGACTCCGCCAGAAAAGCGGCGCGGACGTGCGCTGGATCCGCCCCGAGGGCGTGCACGTCACCCTCAAGTTCCTCGGGGAAGTCAATACGAAGAAGCTCCCGGCCATCAAGCTGGCCATCCAGGAAGCCGTTGTCGGCCATTCGCCGTTCGAACTCGAGTTCTCGACCATCGGCACGTTCGGCGGCCGCGAAGGCCTGCGCATCATGTGGGTCGGCATCGCCGGCGACGTCCTTCGCCTCGAAGCGCTCGTCCGCGCGGTCAACGCGGCTCTCGCCGTCGTCGGCTTCGAACCGGAGCGGCGCCCCTTCCGGCCGCACCTCACCCTCGGCCGGGTGCGCGACGAAGTGCCGACCCGCCGCCGGGCCGAAATCGAAGTCGCCGTCGGCAAGCAGGATGTCCCGCCAGTCAGTTGGCGGACGGCCCAGGTCTCGCTCATGCGCAGCCGCCTCACGAAGTCCGGCGCGAGCTACGAAGTACTGGCGACCTTCCCCCTGCGGGTCATCGTCCAGTCCAACTGATTCCCGTTACCAGTCGTCCCAGTCGTATACGCGCCCGGGTTGCCGCGCGCGCCGGATGAGCGTGTCCGGGTCGTCGAGTTCGTGCAGGCTGATGCGCCGCCCGATGAGCGCCTCGATCCGCGCGTAAAGCATGTCCTCCGGCACGGAGCGGTTCGCCAATAGCCACCGTTCGAGTTCTTCAAGCCGTATTTCGAGGGAGAGCGCCGAGACGTTCGGCGGGTCTTCGAGGAAGCGCAGGCAGTACCGGCAGCCTTCCTCGCGGTCGAACGGGACAAGGTGGATGTCGCACTCGTTGACGGCCCTTCGCACGACCATGCGCCCATTGTAGAAAGGTGTGGCAAGGCATCCGGGCGAACCGCCCCGGCCATCGACAATCGCCCGCGGCCAACCCACAATCGTCGGACGATGAGCAAGAAGGCCGACAAGAAGAAGCACAAGAAGCAGAAGCACGCGAAGCAGATCCCGTTCGCCGCCGGCCAACCGGCCCCGCCGATCGGGTCGGCCCAGCAGGAAGCGCCCCCGCCGATCGAAGGGCCGCTCCGGGCGATGGTCATCATGGCCCACCCGGACGATGCCGAGTTCCTCTGCTCGGGGACGGTTGCGAAGTGGTGCAAGGAAGGCTGGGACGTCTACTACGTCCTCGTCACCGGAGGCGACAAAGGCACGCACGACGACACGATGCATCCGGAGAAGCTGGCCGCCATCCGCGAAGAGGAGCAGCGCGCCGCCTGCCGCGTCCTCGGCGTAAAGGAGTGCATCTTCCTCGGCTACCCGGACGGCTTCACGAGCGAAAGCGCCGAACTGCGTGGCCAGGTCGTGCGGCTTCTCCGTATGCACCGGCCGGACGTCGTCATCACCTGGGACGCCTTCCGCGGAACCTTCAACCACCGCGACCACCGCAACGTCGGCCAGGCCACCATGGACGCCATCTACCCCATCGTGCGCGACCGCCTCTTCTACCAGCGTGACGAAGAAGAGGGGCTGCCTTCGCACCAGGTGAACGAGGTGCTCCTCGCGGGCGCCGTCGATGGTGACTACGCCGTGGACATCACCGATGTCTGGGAGACGAAGGTCGATGCCATCCTCTGCCACACCAGCCAGATCGGCGAGCGCACGAAGGAGGCGTTCCTGAAGGAGCGCGCCGAGCGCGAGGCGAAGGAGCCGGGCAAGCCTATCGAAGAGCGGTTCCGGCGCTGGAGCATTCGGCGGCCAATGCGGCAGACAAAGGACGATGGCGAAAAGAAGGACGAGACGGCCGTCGGTGCGAAGGCAAAACCGCAGCACGCCGCCTGAACGCCGGTAGCGCCGGCGGCTCCCGCCCGGCCAGTTTATACGTGGATGTTCCAACATATTCCGGTTCCGGCGTAGGATTTGCGCACTACGTTCCCGGAGCACGGGGTGTCATGAAGGGATCTCCATGTCTTTCGAATGCCTGACCTACGACAAGCAGGATCACATCGCCACGGTCACGCTGAACCGCCCTGAGCGGCTGAACGCGCTCAACCGCGCGCTCCAGCTGGAAGTGGTTGCAGCCGCCAACGAGGCGCGCTCCGATGATGACGTCTGGGCCATCATCGTGACCGGCGCCGGGCGCGGCTTCTGTTCCGGCGCGGATATCAGCGGCCCACGCCCGGACGGCCCGCAGGCGACGCCGCCGCAGAACCAGCTGCTCGACGAGTTCCACTGGGTCGGTGACCAGGCGATGGCCATCTACAACCTCGACAAGCCAACCATCGCCGCCATGAATGGCGTGTGCGCCGGCGCAGGGATGAGCCTCGCGCTCTCCTGTGATCTTCGCGTCGGCTCGGAGAACGCCCGTTTCCGCAGTGTCTTCCTCGAACGGAACCTCTCGCCGGACTCGGGCATGAGTTGGTTCCTCACGCGCATCCTCGGCTACAGCCGCGCGATCGACCTGATCCTCACGAGCCGCGACGTTGCCGCCGACGAGGCCTACCGTCTCGGCCTCCTCGACCGGCTGGTCCCGCATGACCGGCTGATGGAAGAAGCGCTCGCGCTGGCCCACCAGATCACGCGCTGGCCGCCGGTCGCTGTCCGCGCAGCCAAGCGGGTCACCCAGCAGAACCTGAACAAGGACCTCGAAGACGGCCTGCGCAACGAGGCCTACCACCTCGAATACGGCCGCAAAGCGAAGAATGACTCCCGCGAGGCGCTGACCGCGCGCATGGAGAAGCGCGACCCGGTCTACACAGGGACGTAGCCGCCGGTCGGCCCACGTCATCCGATCAGCCAACCTCATGGAGTGAGTAGTGTTCTCGAAGTTACTTGTAGCGAATCGCGGCGAGATCGCGGTCCGCATCATCCGTACTGCCCGCGAGATGGGCATTCGCACCGTCGCCATCTACTCGGACGATGATGCGCTTGCCCCGCATGTAACGCTGGCTGATGAGGCCGTCGCCCTTGGCGGCGAGGGCGCGCCGCCCTACCTCGATATCAAGGGCGTGGTCGCTGTCGCATTGACGCACGGCTGTGAAGCGCTCCACCCCGGCTACGGGCTGCTGAGCGAGAACGCCGACTTTGCCGCTGCCTGCGCCGAAGCAGGGGTTGTCTTCATCGGGCCGCCGGCCGGCCCGCTCCGCCTGATGGGCGACAAGGTGCAGGCCCGCGCCGCTGCTGCCGCCGCCGGGCTGCCCATCCTTCGCGGCGAGCCGGTGGCAACCATCGGCGATGCGGCGGGCTTCTTCGCAAGTCTTGCCCCCGGCGCCACCATGCTCCTCAAGGCGGTCGCCGGCGGCGGTGGCCGCGGGCTCCGCGTCATCAACGAGGAGGCGGACATCGCAAAGGCGTTCCCTCGTGCCCAGTCCGAAGCGCGCGCCTCCTTCGGCGATGACCGCCTCTACGCCGAGCAGTTCGTCGCGCGGGCGCGCCACATCGAAGTCCAGGTGCTCGGTGACGCGAACGGCAACATCGTCCACCTCGGCGAGCGTGATTGCAGCCTCCAGCGCCGCCACCAGAAGGTGCTCGAACTCGCCCCGGCGCCTGCTTTCCCCGCGGCCCTGCGCGAACGCATCACGGCCGCCGCGGTCGCTCTCGCTCGTTCCGTCGGCTACCAGAACGCCGGCACCGTCGAATTCCTGGTCGATTCCAGCCAACCGCTGACCGGCGACTCGCCGTTCTACTTCATCGAGGCGAACGCCCGCCTCCAGGTCGAACACACCATCACCGAGGAGGTCATGGGGCTCGACCTCGTCCGGGCGCAGCTGGAGATCGCCGCGGGCAGGTCGCTGGAATCCCTCGGCATTACGGCCCGCGCCGCCCGCGGCTTCGCCATTCAGGCCCGCGTGAACATGGAGACAATGCAGCCCGACGGCTCGGTCCGGCCCGCCGGCGGGGCGATCACCCGCTTCGACCTCCCGGGTGGCCCCGGCATCCGGGTCGATACGTTCGGCTCTGCCGGCTTCCAGCCGAGCAACCGGTTCGATTCGCTCCTCGCCAAGGTCATTGGCAGCACGCCGCAGGATGACTTCGCCGTTGCCGCCGCCCGCACCGCGGGCGCGCTCGCCGAATTCCGCATCGAAGGCACGCGGACGAACGCCCCGTTCCTCCGCGCCCTTCTTGATCATGAGGCCCTGGCGCAGGGCGCTCTCTACACCCGCTTCATCGATGACCACGCTGCCGAGATCCTTGCCTCGATCGTGGAACCAGAACCGGCCGGGGGCGCCCTTCCCGGGGAGAAGTCGGGCCTCGCCGGCGTAAAGCTCGAAACGAACGACCCGCTCGCCGTCCTCTCCTACGGCCAGTCCGAAGGCCGCGGCGTGCGCAAGAGCGCTGCCGTCGCCGAGGTGGCCGCAGATGGCATGGCCATCATCGCCTCGCCGCTCCAGGGGACGATCGTCAGCCTCTCCGTCGGCATCGGCGATGCCGTCAGGGCGGGCCAGACAGTGCTCATCATGGAATCGATGAAGATGGAGCACGAGATCCGCGCGGAGAAGAGCGGCGTCGTCCAGCGAATCTCGGTCTCCCCCGGCGATACGATCGTTGAAGGCCTCACCCTCCTCGTGCTCGAAGAGGCCCACGTCGAAGGCGGCGCCGACCATGCAGAGGAAGCCATCGACCTCGATTTCATCCGCCCGGACCTCGACCGCGTGCTCACCCGGCGGAGCTTCACCCGAGACGAGAATCGCCCTGATGCGGTCGCCCGCCGCCGCAAAACGGGGCAGCAGACCGCGCGCGAGAACATCGGCCACCTGGTCGATCCCGGTACCTTCGTCGAGTACGGCCCGCTCGTTCTGGCGGCGCAGCGTTCCCGCCGGTCCGAGGAAGAGCTGATTGTGAAAAGCCCCGCCGACGGCATGGTCACGGGGGTTGGCAGCGTCAACGGGGACCTTTTCGACGACCCTGCCTCGCGCTGCGCCATCATGTCCTACGACTACACCGTTTTCGCCGGCACGCAGGGGGTCCAGAACCACCGCAAGACAGACCGCATGATCGGCGTCGCCGAAAGCGGCCGCATGCCCATGATCCTGTTCGCCGAAGGCGGCGGGGGCCGCCCCGGTGACACCGACCGCGTCGGCTCAAGCGCCAGCACCACCTTCTCCCGGTTCGCCCAGCTCAGCGGCCTTGTCCCCATGGTTGGCATCACCTCCGGGCGCTGTTTCGCGGGCAATGCGTCACTGCTCGGCTGCTGCGATGTCATTATCGCCACCGAGGGTTCGAACATCGGCATGGGCGGGCCGGCGATGATCGAAGGGGGCGGCCTCGGCGTCTACGCCCCGGAAGACATCGGTACGATGGACATCCAGGCCGCCAACGGCGTTGTTGACGTCCTCGTCGAGGACGAAGGTGAAGCCGTGGAGGTCGCGAAGAAGTACCTCTCCTACTTCCAGGGCCCGATCAAGGAGTGGAAGGCGCCCGACCAGCGCCTCATGCGCCGCATCATCCCCGAGAACCGATTGCGCGTGTACGACGTCCGGAAGGTTATCGAGACGCTCTCTGATGAGGGCTGGGTCCTCGAACTCCGCTCGAAGTTCGGCGCCGGTTCGATCACATCCTTCATCCGTGTCGAGGGCCGGCCCGTCGGCGTGATTGCTAACAACCCGGCGCACCTCGGCGGGGCCATCGACTCCGACGGCGCCGACAAGGCGGCACGCTTCATGCAGCTCTGCGACGCCTTCGATATTCCCATCCTGTACCTCTGCGACACACCCGGCATCATGGTAGGCCCGGAGGTCGAGAAGACCGCGCTCGTCCGCCATTCCAGCAGGATGTTCCTTATCGGTGCGAACCTCTCCGTGCCGTTCTTCACCGTCATCCTGCGCAAGGCCTATGGGCTCGGCGCCATTGCGATGGCGGGCGGGTCCTACAAGGTGCCGATGTTCTCCGTCGCCTGGCCCACCGGCGAGTTCGGCGGCATGGGCCTCGAAGGCTCGGTGAAACTCGGCTTCCGCGAGGTCCTCGCCGCCATCCAGGACCCCGAGGAGCGCCGCCAGAAATACGAGTCAATGGTCGCGCGAGCCTATGAGAACGGGACGGCGCTGAATAACGCCAGCGGATTCGGCATCGACGATGCGATCGACCCGGCGGAGACCCGCTACTGGTTGGCAAACCTGCTCGCGAGCATTCGACCGCCCGCCCCGAGGGACGGCAAGAAGCGCAGCGCCATCGACGCCTGGTAGGTATGAGCGAAGGAGGGGTGGCCGGTTCAACCCGCGTCACCCCTGCCTTCGAAGCTATACTCCCTCGCACTATGGAATTCCGTTTTACTCCCGAACAGGAACAGTTCCGGGCGGAAGTGCGCTCCTTCATCAAGACCGAGTGGCCAAAGGCCCGGCAGGGCGAGTCGTTTACGAAGAAACTGGCCGCGAAGGGCTGGCTCACCATGTCGTGGCCGAAAGAGCACGGCGGCCAGGGCACGGACCACATGCGCCAGCTCGTCTACAACGAGGAGATGGCCTACAACCGCGCGCCGGGACAGACCATGGGCACCGACCGCGTCGGCCCGACGATCATCCTCTTCGGGACGGACCGGCAGAAGGCGGAGTTCCTCCCCCGCATCGTGAAAGACGAGATCACGTGGTGCCAGGGCTTCAGCGAACCCGGCTCAGGCTCCGACCTCGCGAGCCTGCAGACCCGCGCCATCCGCGACGGCGACCAGTACGTCATCAACGGTCAGAAGATCTGGACGTCGAACGCCCAGCACGCTGACTACATCATCCTCCTCGCGCGGACTGACCCGGACGCGCCGAAGCACCGCGGCATTACATACTTCCTCGTCGATATGAAGTCGCCTGGCATCACCGTGCGGCCGCTGATGCAGATGACCGGCCAGGCCGGCTTCAACGAGGTCTTCTTCGACGATGTGCGCGTGCCTGCCGATGCCGTGGTCGGCGAGGTCAACCGCGGCTGGTACGTGTCGACCGCGACGCTCGACTTCGAGCGATCCGGCATCGGCCGGGTCATCGGCGGGCTGCGCACCTACGAAGAGGTGGTCGCGTTCGCGAAGCAGACCCCGGCGCGCGAGGCGGGCGGCCGCACCGTCTGGGATGACCGTGTGACCCGCCTCGCGCTGGCCGACATCGGGTTGAGCTTCAGCGTCGGCCGCCTGCTGAGCTACCGCGTGGCCTGGATGCAGAGCCGCGGCCTTGTCCCGAACTACGAAGCCTCGATGGCGAAGACGCTCGGCACCGAACTCCACCAGCGCATGGCCCGGGTGGCCATGAACACGCTCGGCATGGCGGGCCAGGTGATGGGCGGCCCGGGCGCGGCCATCGGCGGGCTTGCCGGGCAGACCTACCTCGCGACCGTCTCGCTGACCATCGCGGCGGGGACATCCGAGATCAACCGGAACATCATCGCGCAGCGCGGCCTCGGCCTGCCGCGAGGCTGAAGCCGCGTACAATCGCCCGCACACAGTTTCGCGCACCGGGGGCAGCCGCATGACCAGTCATCGAACACCGCGGGGCGCGGTAAACCCATCCCGTGGGTGTGTCCATGAGTGACTCCCTCCAGCCAAACGGCGTCCTCAAGGGCGTGAAAGTGCTCGACTTCAGCGAGTACATCGCCGGGCCGCTCGCCGGCGAGATGCTCGCCGACTTCGGCGCGGACGTAATCAAGGTGGAGCCGCCACTCGGCGACTTCTGGCGCCATACCGCGCCCGTGGCCCCCGCCGAGAGCCGGGGCTTCATCGGCGTGAACAAGGGCAAGCGCAGCATCTCACTCGACCTGAAGCACCCCGGCGCGCGGGATGTGCTGCATCGCGCGGTGAAGGCCAGCGACGTGATGCTGGCGAACTACCGGCCCGGCGTTGCCGCCCGTCTCGGCGCCGACTACGCGAGCCTGAGCGCCATCAACCCCCGGCTCATCTACTGCGAGAACACCGCCTTCGGGTCGAAGGGCCCCTACCGCGACCGGGCGGGCTTCGACCTCGTGTCCCAGGCGATGACCGGCATCATGTCGTTCGAAGGCGCGGGCGGCGTACCCCACCCCATCATCACCACCAGCCCGACTGACCTTTCGGCGGGCATGTTCATGGCCTACTCGGTGGCTGCGGCGCTCTACCAGCGCGAACTGACCGGCAAGGGCCAGTACATCGAGACGAGCCTGTTCGGCGCTGGCATCTTCGTCCAGTACCGCCCGATGTTCGCGATCGAGCGGTTCGACGAGAAGCCGCGCACCCAGATGCTCGCCGACATCGCACAGGCGCGCAGCGAAGGCAAGCGTCCGGATGAGGTCACGGCCGAGCGGCGCTCGCGCGGCGACGTGCTCCGGCGCGGAAACCCGTACTACAAGATCTTCGAAACCCAGGACGGTTACATCGCCCTCGCCTGCCTGAACAACCGCCTGCGCCGCGCTGCCGTCCGCGTCCTCGGCGTCGAAGACCCGCGCGTCGAAGGCGACGAATTCAACATGGACCAGCTCAGCCCCGAGGAAACGATGCTCATCGGCGAACTGATTGCCGCTATCTTCTCGGGCAAGACCACCGATGAATGGGTCGAGGCATTCGATGCAGCCGGCGTGCCCTGCGGCGCTGTACGCATGACCGCGGAACTGTTCGATGACCCGCACGTCAAGGCTGAAGGCTTCCTCCAGGAGTTCGAACACCCGGTGCTTGGCAAGGTCATCCAGGCGAATAGCCCGGTGCGAATGAGCGGCGGCGAAACGGGTACCCGCCGGCCGTCTCCGGCGC
Source organism: Dehalococcoidia bacterium (assembly GCA_020853755.1). Lineage (GTDB taxonomy): Bacteria > Chloroflexota > Dehalococcoidia > Tepidiformales > Tepidiformaceae > Amarobacter. The sequence goes on from JADYYG010000027.1 coordinate 101,957, forward strand.
TCGGCCAGCACACGCGCGAGTTCCTCGCGGAGCTTGGCTACTCGCCCGCCGAGGTCACTGCGCTCGAGGAGGCGAAGGTCGTTCGCAGTTGGGCCGGCTGACGGCGCAAGCTCGCGCTCAGGCAGCGGCCTGTTCGCGCTCCAGCTGACCCGTCTTCTCGAGCCAGCGCAGGAAGGCCTCGACGCACGCCGGGTCGAGCTGCGTGCCGGCAACACGCCGCAGTTCGGCGACGGCGTCGGCCCACGGACGGAGCGGCCGGTAGACACGGGTCGAGGTGAGCGCATCGAAGGTGTCGGCGACGGCGACGATGCGCGCTTCGAGGGGGATTGCCTCGCCGCGCAGGCCGTCAGGGTAGCCGCCGCCGGCGTACCGCTCGTGGTGCGCCCGGATGACTGCGGCGACGTGGCTGAGCACCTTCGAGTTGCGGGCGATGTGCTCGCCGCGGGCGGCGTGATGCTTCATCGTCTCGAACTCGGCCTCGCTCAGGCGGCCCGGCTTCATGAGGACGGCGTCGGGCACCGTGATCTTGCCGACGTCGTGGATGCGGCCGGCAGTGACAGCCACCTGAACCCGTTCCTCGCTGAGCCCGAGTTCGCGCGCGAGGCCCTCGGTGTATTCGGCGACGCGGCCCATGTGGTGTCGGGTGTACGAGTCCTTCGCTTCGACGGCCGCTTCGAGCCGTTCGAGGGCCGCTTCGTCATCGGCCGATTCGAGGTCGTCGAGCGAGTCGCGTAGTTCGATGGCGCGGGAGAAGACGATGAGCGAGCGAGCGCGGACGGCTTCGAGCGCCCACCCGGCGATGAGCGTGCTGAAGGCGGCGAGCAGGAGGCCGTGGTACATCCACCAACTGAGATGCCAGAGTTCGCCGTAGTAGGTGGAAAGCTGGGCTTCGGCGAGGAAGACGAGGGCGGCCACCATCGCGAGTTGGCCCGGGAGCTGCGTCAGCACCCATGCCCGGTAGTAGCGCCAGCCGGCGAAGGCGAGCAGTGCCACGGTTGTCGCGCCGAGGGCCGTGTCCCACGGGCGGCTGCGCGGCACCCATTCCCACCATTCCGGCGCCCAGACCATGCTCCCGAGGTAGGCGAACAGCAGCACAAGCGCGGCGCCGAGGATACCCGTCGCGCGTTGCTGGACGAAGCGTGAACCCGGCCATGTGGTAGGCAGCACCGAAAGCGCGATGAACATCGCGCCCACCGCCTGGCTGAGCCCCGCCGAGATGACCACCGCATATGGGTATTCGTGGCTGCTGACGATGAAGCCGGGCGTGCCGAGCCCATGGGTGGCGAAGATGAGCGCGGCCGCGATGAAGCCGAGCGCGAGGTACACTGTCCGCGTACTTCGGACACTCGAAACCGAGAGCGCGAGGGCCGTGCCGATACAGCCCGCAAGCAGCGCCGCCGCTGAGACGACATAGAAGTGCCCCGTTGGAGCGACGAACATCGGGTCCAGTGCCGGTGTCAGCCGGATGACGGCGAACGCCAGCGCCGGCGATGCCATCGCCGCGCAGAACAGGACGCGCGCAAACCCTCTCGTCATTCCTCCCCCGAGGCCGCTCTGCTAGAGGAATCGTCAGTCCCGGCGCGCGACTGAAGGCCGCGCGCTTTTCAGGCGATGACGAGACGCTGGAGGCCGCGCACCTGGTAACTCCCGCCGCGCGCCATCTCCTGCACCGAAAAGCCGTCCGGGTAGCGGTCGATGAGGGCGCGCACCCAGAGTTCCAGTTCGGTCCGCGCGAGCGGCGCGCCGAGGCAGAAGTGAATGCCGTGGCCGAAAGAGAGCTGGCGGTTGTCCTTCCGTTCGAAGTCGAGCCGGTCCGGGTTGGGGAAGCGGTCCGGGTCGCGGTTGGCTGCGCCGAGCATGAGGTGGACCTGCTGCCCGGCGCGGATGATCCGCCCGCCTATTTGCACATCGGCCAGGGCGAAGCGGGCGATGAAGTGCGTGGCCGTTTCGAAGCGGAGAAGTTCTTCGACGGCGGCGGGCGCTTCGTCCGGGTGGCGGCGCAGCCAGGCCTGCGCCTCCGGGTGCCGCCCGAGGACCCAGGCCGCGTTGGCGATGGCCATTGCCGTCGGCCCGTTCCCGGCGAGCGAGATGTGGATCAGCATCATCAGCATCTCGTCCGGCGCCATCGCACCCTCGGTCGTCGCGTCGATGAGCACCGAGACGACGTTCGTGGGCGCTTCGGGGTGTTCGTCGCGCTCGTCGGCGAGCATCGCGAGGTAGCGCAGCATCTCGTCGCGGGCGGCGCGCGCTGCCTGGATAAGCCCCGGGTGGGCGGCGCCTTCGGCTCGCGACTGCATGAGCAGCAGCGACCACTGGCGGACGGCCTGTGCGTTTTCGAGCGGGAAGCCGAGGTAGTCAAGCACGGTCATCACCGACAACGGCTCCGCGACATTGCCGACCACTTCGAGCGGCTCGCTCACGGGGACGCGTTCGAGCAGATCGTCGATGCGTTGACCGATGATTGGTCGGACGGCAGCGATGGCTCGTGGCGTGAATGCCCGGTTCACAATGGCGCGCAGGCGGTTGTGCTCAGGCGGATCCGAATTGCCCATGATCGCAGCGGCGCCAAGGGGGGACTCAGCGCGCCGGCGGGCGACGCTCTCACCGAACTCTCCACCCGACTTCACCGGGTCAGAGGAGAAGGAGTCGTCGTCCTGGAGGATGCGCAGGCAGTCCGCGTACGAGGTGACGACCCAGGCGCCGAGCTCGGCGCTCCAGTGCACCGGCTCGGCGGCGCGAAGGCGGTCGAGGATTGGATACGGGTCCTCCGTGTAGGACGGGCGAAACGGGTTGAACGGTGTCACGTGGCCCCAAGTCTACGGAGATTTCTCGAACGGCGTTCGGGAATAAAGGACGGCGCCGGGTCGCTCACCCGGCGCCGTCAGCCGCGGGCATCCTCACAATGCGCTCTGCTCTACCCGCGGCCACCCCCCTCGTGGTGACTCAGATAGGAATACGAACGGGAAGAGTTAAGGGATCTCCGCATTCAGTTTGCGGGGTCTCCGGCGATAGGGTTGCAGCGTGGATCGTGCGCCCAGGACACCCTCGCCCGCGATAAACAGCGGACTGCTGGAGCGGCTTAAGAAGCCCCAGTACGCCCTCCCGGCTGCCATCGTCGCCGGGATGCTCGCGATCGCCATCGGCATCCAGCCGAACGGCCCAAGCGGCCACGCGAAGGACATCTCGACCTCTGTCGTCGCCTCGGCGGCTACGGCGACGCCTGTCGTTTCGTCGCCAACGGCCGAAGCGAGCAAAGCAGCCGCTCAGCCCACGGCAGCCGCCGCGAAGAGTCCCGGCGCAACCGTCGCCGCTGCGGTTTCGAACGCGAACCCGGGAACCGCGCTAGGCGGAGCAACCTCGGATGTCGCTGGCGCGCGTTCGACGCCCGCGCCCGCTTCGCCGACCGTCGACCCGGCGCTCCAGCGCCAGCCAACCCAGTGCGGGCAGATCCAGGAATCGACCACCGCGGTCTCGGTCGAACAGTCGATTACCGGCGTATCGATCAAGGCGACGCGCGTGGCGGTTTACCCGATCGAGTACTTTCGCTGCATCCTCATGGCCACAGGCGGCCAGGAGGCGTACGGCCTTGCGTCGTCAGTCAATAAGGCGAACGAAGCGGGCATGACCCACGTCGTCCTCGTCGACCTCTGGGTGGCGAACGGCTCGCGCCAGTTCGGCCAGGTCAACGTACGCAATTCAACGCTGGCGGTGGCCGGGCAGTCGTTCACGCCCACAGCCACGCTCGGCGGTCGCTCCGAGGTGGTCATCTCCTCCGGGCAGGGCCGCACCCTGAGTCTCGTGTTCGCCATCAAGAACGGCGTCGGTGCGACGACCGGGCCGATGACGCTGGTCGTCGAGGGGCCGCTTGCCGGCGGGAACCCGGTGGCGGGTAAGTACCAGCTCTTCCTGCCCACGCCCTGACCTCTTCCTCAGACGCGGCGGCTGCGCGATGCTGCGGGCATGCCTACCTATGACGAAATCAGCATCGGTGATAGCGCCTCGTTCACGAAGACGATGAGCGAGACGGACATCTACCTCTTCGCCGGCATCACCGGCGACCTCAATCCCGCCCACGTTGACGCGGTGAGCGCGGCCGATGGCATGTTCAAGCAGCGCATCGCCCACGGCATGCTCAGCGGTTCGTTCATCTCCACCGTGCTCGCGATGAAGCTGCCAGGCCCCGGCACCATCTATCTTGGCCAGGAACTGTCGTTCCGCGGCCCGGTATTCATCGGCGACACCATCACCGCGCGCGTCGAATGCACCGAGAAGCTCGAACAGCGCAAGTGGCTCAAGTTCAAGACCACCGTCACGAACCAGGACGGCAAGCTCGTCGTCGACGGCAGCGCGACGGTCATCCCGCCGTCGGCGTAGCAGCCGGTCATTCGTCGCAGAGTGCGCGGAGTGCCTCGCGCACCTCGGCGGCCCGTTCCATCACCTCCTCCGGCGAACCCTGCGCGGGGACGAGGTTGATGTGGCGCGCGCCCGCCTCGACGAACCCCGCGAGGAACTCGGCGACCTCCCTCGCGCTGCCGTAGGGCGTGTACCGCTCGAAGCGTTCGAACGGCAGGCGGTAGGTCGCCTCCATCCCCGCGCTCACGAGCGCCCGGGCTTCATCGCGGTCCGGCGAGACGCTGGTCCAGAACTGCATCCCCATCTCAACGTCCGCGGGGTCGCGCCCTGCGGCGCCCGCCTCATGGGCGATGCGGTCGCGGCTCTGGGCGAACCGTTCGCGGCTCAGCCAGATGCCGGTGTAGCCGTCGCCAAGGCGCCCGGCCCGTCGCAGGGCCGCGTCGCTTCGCCCACCGATGAAGATGGGCACCGGCCGGATTGGCTTCGGGTAAAGCGTCACGTCTTCGAGCTGGAAATGGCGGCCCGCGAAGCTCACGTGGTCCTCGGTCCAGAGGCGCTTGAGGATGCGGATGGCCTCATTCGTTCGCGCGCCGCGTGTCGCCGGGTCGACGCCTGAACTCCAGAACTCGTGGGGGTCTTCGCCGCCGACGCCGATGCCGAGCACGAAGCGGCCCATGCTCAATTGGTCCAACTGGGCGGCCTGGAGCGCGACGGGCACCGGATGGCGCAACGGAAGCAGGTAGACGCCCGTCTTCAGTTCGAGGCGGCTGGTGACCGCAGCCGCCGCGGTCAGCGTGATCAGCCCGTCGTTGCCGTAGCCGTAGAACGTGACGTGGTCCCCGGCGATGATGCCATCGAGCCCGAGGGATTCCGCCCGCCGCGCCGCATCGAGCACCATCTCGCCGGTTGTGCCCAGGCGGATATCCCACGAGCGGAGCATGACCGAGACCGTTGGCGCGCGCATGGCCCGATTGTACCGGCCGCGCGTGGCCCCCGGCGTTCGAACCCAGGCCAACGAGGTAATCGCAGATGACCAGTGGACAGCCCCGCACGCCGATGATCTTCGACCGCGCGTTCCTCACCGACGTCGAAGGCGTTACCGAGTTGATCTTTGTTCGCCACGGCGAGCAGCACATCCCGAACATCCGCACAGGCCCGGTCGGCGATACGTTCGACCCGCCCCTCAGCGAACGCGGCGAGCGCCAGGCCAGGACTGTCGGCGAACGGCTCAGCGCGGACCGCGTCGACGTGGTCTACGCGAGCCCCCTGAAGCGCGCCCTGGAGACGGGCCGGCAGGTCGCGCGGCACCACCGCCTCGAACCGATCGTCGTGAACGACCTGCGCGAAATCGAAGTCTTCCGCGAGATGCCGCCTGACCGGTCGGCGGTGGAGTACTTCGGCGAAGGTCTCCTTGCGGCAATGCGCGAGCGGATGCTGCGAGAGAAAAAGTGGGACGTCTACCCGCTCTCCGAGTCCAGCTTCGAGTTCCGCAAGCGCACCGTGAACGCCGTCGAAGCGATCATCGCCGAGAACGAGGGCAAACGCGTCGTCATCGCCTGCCACGGCGGCGTCATCAATTCCTACGTCGCACACATCATCGGCGTCGACTACGACATGTTCTTCCGGCCTGCCCATTGCTCGATGCACATCGTGTTCGCGGGGCAGGGCGTGCGCGCCCTCCAGTCGCTCAACGACGTCCACCACCTCCGCACCGGCGAATGGAACCTGGTCAGCCACTGAGGGAGAGGCGTCTCAATCGGCGGGTTCGAGGTTGAACTGCTCGACAAGCGTGTCCAGCCCGAGCGAGAGCGGCGGTCGCAGCGCCGTCCCCGCGAACGCGTCGGCGAAGGCCCGCGCAACCGGGCTGCTGCGGCTGTAGTGTCGGCCGCCGGAGAGTGCGAACAGTTCGGCGCAGAGTTTGGTTGCCTCCTGCGTGACGTAGGTCTTCGTGCGCATCACGCGGGCGGCATAGGCCGGCCCTGCCGCCGGGCGGAACTGTCCCGCGGTCTCTTGCAGGTAAGCCCGCAACGCCTCGTAGCGCATCTGCGCTTCGGCCAGCCGCAGGCGAACAGCCGGTGATGACGGCGCGGGCTTCCCCAGGGCGTCGAGGATGGTCTTCGCGCAGCCCAGCGGGATGGCGGCGAACAGGCAGAAGAAGTACTGCAGCGGCCCAGTGCGGGCGATGAAGTCCGGGAACCCCACGATGCCGGACGCTGGGGCGCCGTCGTAGACCACGGACTGGCTCTCCGAGGAGCGCATGCCGAACCCGTTCCAGTCCGCCAGCACGGTGACGCCTGGCTGGTCGACATCGACGAGGAAGAACTCCACGACGCCCGTGCCCGGCAGTTCACCGGGGTCCGCCTTCGCGGTGGAAAAGAACACCGACGCGTTCCGGCCGGAGGAAGCGAGGATCTTCTCACCGGTCAGCCGGAAGACGCCGCCGGGGTCCTTCGCGGCCACCGTCTTTGTCGCCGCAAGCGAACCGCCGGCGCCTTTCTCCGAGTTGCAGGCGGCGTAGATGCGGCCCGCGGCGAAGTCCTTCGCGACCAGTTCTTTCTGGGCGAGCCACCGCCGCTGCCACTCCGCATCCGGGGCGGCGATGTCCATCGCTACCATCCCCGCGAAGCCGAGCGGCATCGAGAGCATGAGCGCCAGGGATGGCGATGCCGTCGCCAGCAGTTCGATCGCTTCGGTTGCGTCCCGGCAGGAAGCGCCGGTTCCTCCCAGGGCCGGCGGGAACGGCATGGCCGGGATGTTTGCGGCGTAGAGGTCGCTGACGCTCAGCGCCGGGTAGGCTTCGGGATGGGCGGCCTCGCGGGCGGCGATGGCGGGGAGCAGGTCGAGGAGTGCGGCAGTCACGGGAAACCCTCGGCGCCGCGGGGATGCGGCACGGCCGGCAGCGCCATGCGCCAGTATCGCAGCGGTGGCAAGCCCCCTTACCGGCACTGCGGCGGGCTAAGATACCCCCGCCGGAAACCCGGCCGGGAGTTGGCCATGGCAACGCGCGAACAGGTGGACGAACTGCTCTCCAAGATGGCGGCCCAGCGGGCGGAGCTGTTTACCGCCGCAGAGTCGCTCTCGCCGGAGGACCTGCTGCGGGTGCCCAAGGACGCCGAGGGCGAGGAACAATGGACCGCCCTCGAACAGCTCGCCCACCTTGGCGAGATGGAACGCAGCTACGACGCCTGGGTGCGCCTCGCCCTCCGCGAGGACAACCCGGACATCACCCGCGCGAAGCCGGACCCCGTCGGCATCCCCATCGAGGAAGCGAACAACCACCCGCTGGAAGCGCTCGTCCACCAACTGCGGATGGAGCGCGCCTACACCACCGGGCTGATCGACGGCATCCACCTCGACGACTTCGAACGCACCGCCGTCAGCCCGATGTTCGGCCAGCTGACCGTGATGCAGTGGTTGCGTTCGTTCTACCGGCACGACCGCCAGCACACCGCGCAGATCCTCGGGCGCAAGAGCGACTACAAGCCGAAGTTCATCGCGCCCGAGCCAAACCAGCGCAAGATGCGCATCGACCTTGTGGCCCGGCGCAACGAGGGCCGATAACCACAGCGACAGGCCCAAAAGTTGGGCTTTCCCCTTGTCCGGGCTACTCTCTATAGTTACGAGCCGTCCTCATGTTAATTGACCTTCACAGCCACACCTGGCCCCGCTCCCACGACAGCGTCCTCAACCCTGATGATCTGGTCGTCCGCGCGAAAGCGTCGGGCCTCGATGCCATCGTCTTCACCGAACACGACACCGTCTGGGACTACAAGTCGATCGAAGAGCTGCGAGCGAAGCACAACTTCCTCGTCCTCGCCGGCGTGGAGATCAGCACCGACGACGGCCACATCCTCGCCTTCGGCATCGATAAGTACGTCTTCGGGATGCACCGCTCGCGCGAACTGGCCAGCTACGTGGAGAAGGCGAACGGGGCGATGGTCGCGGCCCACCCCTACCGGCGGCAGATGCCCTGGTTCAGCCGCAACGAAGAGGAGTACAAGGCCGCGCTCGAAAAGGCCTCGCGCAACCCGGCGTACCAGTACGTGCAGGGCCTCGAAGAGATCAACGGCCGCGGCAGCGACAAGGAGAACGAGTTCTCCCGGCGGCTCTGCGAACTGATGGATCTGCGCGGCACCGGCGGCACCGACTCCCACGCCATCAGCGACGTTGGCAAGTGCGCCACCTACTTCGAAAAGACCATCAACGATGAGCGCGAACTGATCGAGGAAATCAAGGCTGGCCGTTTCTATGCCGTGGACCTGCGTTCGGGCACGCCGGTGGCCACGCGAGCGGCCTCGCAAGCCTAGATGTCATTGCCCCAATCCGGCCGAATCGCTTCGCTTCACAGGCGTGAATGCCGATAGTACGATGAAGCAGGCGGAGCGGCCCAGCAAGCACCCGACGGGAAGAGGAGCCCCTTTACAATGACGTACGTCATCACCACCCCATGCATCGACGTTCAGGACCAGGCTTGCGTTGAAGTGTGCCCGGTTGACTGCATTCACTTCGACGAAGGCAAGGACCGGATGCTCTTCATCAACCCTGATGAGTGCATCGACTGCGGCGCCTGCGAGCCGGCCTGCCCGGTGAGCGCCATCTTCGCCGAGGATGACGTGCCCGCCAGCGAGGCCGAGTACAAGGAGATCAACCTCCAGTGGTACAGCGATAAGGAAGCCGCGCGCGAACGGGTCAACGCCCTCAAACCAGCCTGACGTTCAGTCCCATGACTGGACACGAGAGCCGCCGCGAGGCGGCTTTCGTTTGGCCGTGGCCGCGGGCGCTGCCTTGACCGTGCCACGCATGCAGATAGATTAGATTCGTTGCGCTACGTATTGAGCGTGGCGTGGAGGCACTTTTCGCATGTCAGAACGAGTAGTTATCAAGGCCGCCCCGCGCGTCATCCTCGGTAAGAAGGTGGCGCAGTTGCGCCGCCAGGGCCGCCTCCCCGCGAACGTGTATGGCCGCGGCATCGACTCCCAGGCAGTTGATATCGACGCGCGCGAATTCGGCCGCACCATCAAGCAGGCCGGCCTGCGCGCCATGATCCAGCTCGACGTCGAGGGCGAAAAGGCCCCGCGCTACGTCATCCTTCGCGGCATCGAACGGAAGGGCGGCACCGGCGACCCGATCCACATCGACTTCTTCCAGGTCGACCCGGAGCAGCCCATTACCGCGAACGTGCCGCTGCGCATGACGGGCGATGCGCCCGCCGTCCGCGACCTCGCAGGCACGCTCCTCACGAGCATCGACGTCGTCTCCGTGCGCTGCAAGCCGCTCGATATCCCCGACACCATCACCGTCGACCTCGGCCTCCTGGTCAGCTTCGACGTCTCGCTCAAGGTTGGCGATATGAAGCCGCCGGCCGGCGTGGAAATCCTCAACGACCCGTCCATTGTTGTGGCGACGGTGACCGCGCCGCGCATTCGCAGGTAGGCATTTTGTGACCGCGTCTTCCTATCCAGCCGATCCGACGGAGGCCGGTCTGCGCCTCTTCCTGGGCTGGTTCGGCCCCCACTACGCCCGCAGCGCCACGGTGGAGCAGGCAAACACCGACGGCACACGGCTGACGGCGGACGTGTCCGTCGGCCGGAAGTGGAAGATGTCGGTCACGGTGGTCAACACCCTCGCCGCCGACGCGAACCTGGAGTGGGAGGCCGCCCGCGCCGCGCTCGAAAAGCGGCTCGATACCGATGGCCTCTCGCTCGCGGTGTGGGCGCCCCGCGGCGCAGTCATCCCGTCCTCGGAGCCGGGGCTGAGCCAGTTCGTCCTCGCCGTGAGCGAAGCGAAGACGCTCGACGATGGCCGCCTCGAAGTGCGTCGCCCGGTTTCGCTCTACCTCCGCCGCTCCGATACCACCGGTTCCGTTGTCACGGTCATGGGCGGCCTCGCTGCTCACTGGGCACAGTTCACGAACCGCGTCCCCGGCAGCTTCCTCCTGAACTCCGCCGAACTGCTGCGTATGCCCGCTTCGACTGAGGAGCGCGAAGACATGACCGAGCGGATCGTCCTCGCTTCGGCTCAGCCGGACGCGGACGACACGCAGGTCATCCCCGCGATCGACGCCTGGACCGCGAACAACCTCGGCTCTGGCCAGAGCTGCGTGCTCGGCACCCCGGCGCCCGAGAACGAGGAATGGAGCGCCTCGATGCGCCGCAATCTTCGCCGCCTGTTGAAGGACGCCGAAGGCTCGATGCGAAGCGATGTGGACGCGAGGGCGCTCGTGGTCATCGGCGCTTCGACCTACGCCGAGGAGGAGAAGCTCTCGCTCGCTCTCCGCGGCATGGATCCGATGCTCTACGCGGGCTACGACATCCTCGCCATCGCCACCGACGGCAGGGTGAAGACGGTGCTCCAGCCGCAGCGACAGACCCTCCCCTGGGATGCACCGCTGGGCTGACGGTCGCGCCGCGCCGCCAGACTGTGGACAATACTCCGACCCTTTGCAGCCGGAGTTGAAGCATGGCAATCACACGCGTTGGCTTTGTTGGCCTTGGCATCATGGGCGCGCCGATGGCGGCGAACCTCCTCAGGGCGGGGTTTATTGTCACTGTCTGGAACCGCTCCCCCAGCCGGACGCAGCCGCTTGTCGAAGCGGGCGCGGTCGGCGCCGACAGCCCGGCTGACGTCGCCGCTGCTTCCGAAGTGACCATCAGCTGCGTCACGAACTCGGGCGATGTCGAGGAAGTGGCGCTCGGCCCGGGCGGCGTCATCGAAGGCGCAGCCCCCGGTTCGGTCTACATCGACTGCTCCACCATCTCCCCCGAAACCGCGCGCAAGGTGGCCGCTGCCCTCCAGGCGAAGGGCGTCGCGATGCTCGACGCCCCGGTCTCCGGCGGTGACGTCGGCGCGCAGGCGGGCACCCTCGCCATCATGGCCGGGGGCGACGCCGCGACGTTCGAACGCTGCCTGCCCGTCCTCCAGGCGATGGGCAAGACCATCGTCCACGTTGGGCCGAACGGTGCAGGCCAGGTGGTCAAGCTCTGCAACCAGATCGCCGGCGGGCTGAACCTCCTCGCCGCCGCCGAAGCTGTTGGCCTTGCCCGCCGCGCCGGCGTCGACCCTGAGAAGATGCTCGAAGTGGTCTCGGCGGGCGCCGCCGGGTCGTGGATGCTTTCGAACCTCGCCCCTCGCGCTGTGCGCGGAGACTACACGCCGGGATTCATGGTCGACCTCATGCAGAAGGACTTGCGGCTGGTGCTCGACGCCGCGCACGAGACGCATACGCCGCTCCCTGGCACGGCCCTCGTCTCCCAGTTGTTCCAGAGCATCCAGGCCGATGGCCGCGGCCGCGATGGCACCCAGTCGCTCATCGACGCGATTGCGAAGCTCGGTGGCCGGTAGCGCATTGAGCCGAACAGCGGAGCGTGATACCTTCATCGTTCGTGCCGGGAGCCCGGTCCTCCTTCGGGAAGGACAAACCCATCGCCCGGCCTGAGGTCCAATGAGGGAATATGAACTGACGGTGGTCTATGACCTCGCCGTCACCGAAGCGGGCGGCCCCGACGCCGGTCCGGAACGCGTGAAGAGCCTCGTCGAAGGCCGCGGCGGCAAGCTGCTGAAGGTTGACCACTGGGGCCGCCGGCGCATGGCCTACCCCATCGGCCGTGCCCTCGATGGCGACTACGTCGTCACCCGGGTCGAACTCGAACCAGCCGCGATTGCGCCGCTCGAAGCCGCCTTGAAGATCGACGAAAAGGTGTACCGCCACCTCGTGGTGCGCGCCGACGAGCTGCCGCTGCCGCCCCCGCCGCGCGAACCTCGCGTCCCGCGTGAGCCCGCAGGCGAAACCGCGGCTGCAACCCCGGCTGCTCCTGTTGCCGAAGCGCCCGCTGCGGCGGCTCCAGCCCCTGCCGCCGAAGCGCCCGTAGCCGAAGCGCCAGCCGCGGAAGCCCCGGCAGTGGAAGCCGAGGCCCCGGCGCCTGAAGCAGCGGCCGAAACCCCCAGCGAAGAATAAGGAAGTCCCGCCATGGCCAGCCTGAACAAAGTCATGCTCATCGGTAACGCCGGCAAGGATGCCGAACTCCGGTACATGGCGTCCGGCACACCCCAGTGCAAGTTCTCGCTGGCCGTGAACAATCGCCGCCGCAACCAGGCCACGAACGAGTGGGAAGACCAGACGGAATGGTTCAACATCCTGATCTGGGGCGACACGGCGGAACGGGTTTCGCAGTACATTACGAAGGGCAAGCCCGTCTACGTCGAAGGCCGCCTGCAAACCCGCTCCTGGGATGACGACCAGGGTCAGAAGCACTACATGACCGAAGTCGTCGCCCAGAGCGTGCAGTTGCTTGGCGGCCGCGACGGCGGTGACGGCGGAAACCGCGGCGGCGGCGGCAACAGCGACGACTGGGGCAACGGCGCCCCATCTCGTCCCGCCCGCCAGTCTGGTGGCGGCGGTTACAGCCGCGGCGGCGACATGGAGCCCGACGACCTGCCTTTCGAGTAACACCAACCCCCGGCGGGCCAGTCCCGCCGCCATCTCCCCGGTCCTTCCCTGCGCGAAGGACAAACCCATCGGAGGATTGAGACACCATGGCATCAGAAGAACGAACCGAACGCCCGGAACGGCCCGAACGCAGCGAAGGGGGCGACCGCCCCGCCCGCCCGCAGCGCCCGCGTTACGGCGGCCGCCGCAAGGTCTGCCGCTTCTGCGTCGACCACATGGACGGCGCGGACTACAAGGACATCAGCCGCCTGCGCATGTACATCAGTGACCGCGGCAAGATTGAACCGCGCCGCAAGACGGGCACCTGCCTGAAGCACCAGCGGCTGGTCTGCACCGCGATCAAGCGGGCGCGCCACCTCGCGCTCCTTCCGTACACCCTCTCGCACGTGCGCCAGACCGGGGTCTTCCCTACCCGCGGCTAAGCTGGAGCTGGCGCGCGGTCCCCGCCGCGCGCTTCGGAGAGGAAACCAATGGCCCGACGTGAACGAACCACAGGCCTTCCCCGCGCGCGAGGGCCGAAACCCGCAAAAGCCGGCGCTCGTTTCGGCGAACGCGAGCAGCGCCTTGCCGCCCTCGGCGTGCTTGGCCTGCTCATCGTCGTGCTCCTCGGCCTCTTCGGATGGCGCTACTACGACGAGAACTTCCAGCTCCCGCACAAGACGGTGCTCTCCGTCAATGGCCAGAAGTACTCGCTCCAGTACTACAGCGACCGCCTGTTCCTCGCGGCCACCCAGCAATCGGGCAGCGGCACGAACATCAGCATCCTCCAGCAGACCGTCCTGACCGACCTCGAAAACGAAGCGGTCATCATCGGACTCGCGAAGGAGAAGGGCATCACGGTCTCGGAAGAGGACATCACGAACGAGATCGCGAACCAGCTCGGCGTCCCCGCGGGCGGCGCAGGAAGCTCCTTCGACACCCTCTACCGGCAGCGCCTGAAGTCCGTGAAGATGAGCGACGGCGCCTACCGCCGCTACACCGAGGCCCAGGTCTACCAGCAGAAACTGAGCCAGTCGTTCAAGGACCAGACTGGCGACAAGACCGAGATGATCACGCTGCGGACCGTTGTCAGCGCGAGCCAGGAAACCGCGAACACCGTGCTCGCGCTTGCCAAGACAAACGCGGACTTCGGTTCGATCGCCCAGACGCAGAGCACGGACCTCGCCTCCCGGCAGAAGGACGGCGTGATGGATCCCGAGCCGGCCCGCCTGCTCCCGGACAACATCCGCGCCGCCATCGCCGACAAGCCTGCCGGAAGCGAGATCCTGGGACCGGTCCAGGTGGAGACGAACTGGTGGGTCTTCAAGATCGACGCCCGCGACCCGCAGGGCACGCTTTCCGAGACCCAGAAGTCGCAGCTCGCCGACCTGCTCGTGAAAGACGCCGTGAAGGATGGCCGCGCCGCCGCAAAGATCAAGCGCGACATCAGCAGTTCGGACTACAGTTGGGCGAATGACCACGCAGGGAAGTGACGCGCCACGGCGCGAGATCGGCGTCGGCCTGATTGGCCTTGGGGTTGTCGGCGGCGGTGTCGCACGCGCCCTCCTCGAACGTCGTGATTACTTCGCGCGGCGCGTGGGCGCGCCTCTCATCGTCCGCCGCGCCGCCGTCCGCGACCTCTCGAAGCCGCGTGCCGTCGAACTCGGCCCAGGGGTGCTCACCACCAACGTCGATGACGTGATCAACGATCCTGCGGTCGACATCGTGGTCGAAGTCATCGGCGGCGAAGAACCGGCCGGTTCCTACATCCGCCAGGCCCTCCAGGCGGGCAAGCACGTCGTGACCGCCAACAAGGAGCTGATGGCCAAGAGCGGCCCCGAACTCCTCGCGGAGGCGCACAGCCGCGGCCTCGACATCATGTTCGAAGCCAGCGTCGGCGGCGGCATCCCGCTCATCGCGCCCTTCCGGCGGGATCTCCTCGCCAACCGGATCACCTCCATCCGCGCGATCATCAACGGCACCACGAACTACATCCTGACCGACCTCGCGCGTTCCGGCGCCGTTGGCCACGCACTCCGTTCGCAGGGCATCGAACCGCCACCCGGCGGCGGCTTCGCCCAGGCCCTCGCCGAAGCCCAGCGCCTCGGCTACGCCGAACCCGACCCGACGAACGACGTCGAAGGGTACGACGCTGCGTACAAGCTCGCCGTCATGGCCACCCTTGGCTTCCGCAACCGTGTCCGCCCGGACCAGATCGATACGACCGGCATCACCAAGCTTGACGCGCGCGACTTCCAGTACGCACAGGAACTCGGCTACGTCATCAAGCTGCTGGCCATCGCCCAGGTCATCGACGACGGCATCGTCGCCCGCGTGGGTCCCGCCGTCATTCCCCAGTCAGAGCCGCTGGCGAAGGTCGACGGCGTCTACAACGCAGTCCAGATCGAAGGCGACCTGACCGGCACGGTGCTCTTCCAGGGCCGCGGCGCCGGCGCCGACCCGACGAGCTCGGCGGTCGTCGCCGACCTGCTGGACCTTTCGCACGCGATTGTCCTCGGCGGCCGCGAACGGAAGTACTGGGGCCCCGAAGAGGACATGCCCGTCCTCCCGCTCGAACGGCTGGAGACGCGGTACTATGTCCGCGTGATCGTTTCGGATCAGCCCGGGGTGCTCGCCCAGATCGCCCAGACGCTCGGCAACCACGACGTCAGCATCGCCGCGGTCAGCCAGAAGGAAGCCGACGCCTCGGCGCAGACCGCCGAACTGGTGGTGATGACCCACCGCGCCCGCGAAGGCGCTATGCGCGCCGCCCTGCGCGACATCGAAGCGCTGCCCGTGGTTTCCGGCGTTTCGAGCTTCCTGCGCGTGGAGGGCTGAGGTGGCCGGCGAATCCTCCCAGGCTGAGGCCATCGGCGAGATCATCACCTGGCTCGAACAGCAGATCCGGGCCAACCGCGAAGAACAGATCCGCCAGCTCTCCCAGCTCGACCAGCTCCGCCGCCAGGTTCACGACCTCGCCGAGGAGATGAACCAGGCCGAGCGCGCCGTCCGCGAAATCGACCCGAAACTCGCACCCTTCCGCGGCCTCCCCGAGAAGATCCGCTCGCTCGACGAAGGTACGGAGCACATCCGCCAGGCCATAACCTCGAACAAAGCCGAGATCGATAACGCACTCCGCCTCCTCCGCGCCGAGGCTGACTATGACCGCCAGGAGCGCGGCGAAGCGCTCCGCCGCATCGACGTCGCCACCTCGCAGCTCGGCCTCATCCTCGCCGACGTGGCCCAGGTGCAACACCAGGCGGCCCAGGTCAGCCAGGTCACCCAGACGCTCATCGAACGCCAGCGCGAAGTCGAAGCCGAAGTCGAACAGTTCGGCCTGCGGCTGGACCGCAGCATCGAAGTCAACCGCGACCTCGAGGAACGCATCAAAACGGCCACCTTCGAAGGCCTCGACGAGCGATTCGAGGTCGTTTATGAGCGGCTCCAGGTCGTCGGGGAGATGGTGAAGCGGAACGAGGATGTCATCGCCGGTGTCGCGAACGAGCGCAGCCTCCGGCAGGAACTCATCGATGAAGTCTCGATCTGGCGCGAAGAACACCAGCGCATCGACGGCCGCCTCAACGCCCTCGAAGACCTGACCGACCGCGTCGTCACCCAGATCGACAAGGTCCACGGCGAAGTGACGCTTCTCGAGGGCCGCCACTCCGGCCTCGGCGAGCGCGTTTCGAACATCCGCAAGGATATCTCGGAAGTGGTGGACCATGTCCGCGAGGAGTTCGCGAAGTACAACGCGATGATGGAAAAACAGCGCCGCAAGCAGATCCAGGTGCTTGAACAGGAACTGCGCGAATCGAAGTTCCACGCCTTCCGCCCGCCGGAGGAGCCATGAGTACGGGCGCCCCGCAGCCGCGCGGCCTGCTCTATCGCTGGGCCTCGGTCCTGCCGCTTACGGAACGCACCCCCCGCATCACCCTCGGCGAGGGCGACACGCCGCTCGTGCGCTCGGCCGCCATCGAGAAGCTCTGCGGCCTCGACGAACTCTGGTTCAAGCTCGAAAGCTGCAACCCCACCGGCTCGTTCAAGGATCGCGGGATGGTTGTCGCGGTGGCCCGGGCGATCGAAGGCGGCGCGCGGGCGTTGATGTGCGCCAGCACCGGCAACACGAGCGCCAGCGCGGCCGCCTATGCCGCGAAGTGCGGGCTCGAATGCTTCGTCCTCGTCCCGGGCGGCAAGGTCGCGGCCGGGAAGATGGCCCAGGCGGTGGCCTACGGCAGCCACATCATCGAAGTCGAAGGCAACTTCGACGACGCACTGAACGCCGCACGGGCGCTGACCGCGAAGCACCCGGTCGCGCTCGTGAACTCGGTGAACCCGGATCGCATCCAGGGCCAAAAGACCGCCGCCTACGAGATCTGCGAGTCGCTCGGCGATGCGCCGGACATCCTCGCCATCCCGGTCGGTAACGCAGGGAACATTACCGCGTACTGGAAGGGCTTCCTGGAGTGCGCCGAGACCGCGCGCGCATCGCTCCACCCGAAGATGTTCGGCTTCCAGGCGGCCGGCGCGGCCCCGCTCGTTGCTGGCCAGCCAGTAGCCGAACCGCAGACGATCGCCACCGCGATCCGCATCGGCAAACCGGCCAGTTGGGCCGGCGCGACCGGCGCCCGTGACGAAAGCGGCGGCCGCATCGACGCCGTGACGGACGACGAGATCCTCGAAGCCTACCGGCTGCTGGCCGGCAAAGAGGGCCTGTTCGTCGAACCGGCCAGCGCAGCCAGCGTCGCCGGCCTGCTGAAGGTGGGCCGCGCCGGCGGCATTCGCGGCGGGCGCGCCGTCGCCATCCTCACCGGCAACGGCCTGAAGGACCCGGACACCGCAACGTCCCAGTACACGCCGAAGATCACGAAGGCCGTGGCCTCAGTCGAAAGCGTCGAACGCGCGCTCGGCTGGTAAACCCGCCCACGCCGCCGCGCCCGCGAATCGCGTATCCTCGAACTATGGCCGAACAGTACGCCGCCACCGATACTCGCACCGGGCTCGAAGTCGCCGTGACCGGCGATTTTCCGCCGCACCACGACGACCGCATCCGTATCGCACGGACGACCACGCTGTTCACCCGCCTGATGTCCACCATCCTCGCCACCGAGAACGAGACGGAGCGCCGCGAGCGGTTTCACGCCATCGAGACCCAGCTCGAAATGGCCGACGCGCTCATCCGCCAGGACATGGAAGAGGTCCAGCGGCTGATGAAGACCACCCTCGAAAAGATGGGCATCACCCCAGACCAGATGGACGAGATGGCGAAGAAGATCCTTGAACAGCTCCGCGAGGGCGGCGACTTCCCCGAGTTCCCGCTTAACCCGCCGGAGAACTGACCGCCGCAGGGTAGATCGCCCGGTAAGCGTCGAACATCTCGCCACCCATGGCTTCGAGGTCTGCCGGGCCGCCCGTGTGCCGGACGCCCGCCGCAACATCCCGCCAGAGATTCAGCACAGCCCCGAGTTGCTCGCGGTGATTGCAGGCGTACGCCACCGAAACGCCCTCGATGGCTTCGCCCAGTGCGTGCTCGGATGTGTCGCCAGCCCGTGTCGCGGACCATGCTGCCGCCGTCGCGATGTGGTCCCACGGCCACGCGAGCACCGTGTTCTGGCGGTCGGCGAGCGATGCCCGGAAGCCGTCGGCGGTCCGCTTAGCGACCAACGCTGCCTCCCCGTGGACCGGACCGGGCGCAGGCCGGGCGAACTGCTCAGGCCGCGCGAATGCCGCTCCGGACAGCAAGGAGCCGGCGCTCGCACAGAGCCGCTCGACCGTGGCGAACGGCAGATCCGCTGTGGTCGCGCCGTTGGCGAACTGGCGCAGCAGCCACTCGCCAAAGCCGGGCACGGCCGGTTCCGGCGACGGAGGCGCTTTGCGGCGAAGCAGGTTCATCTCCCTCCATCATCGGCAGGCGGGGCAGCACCCCGCAATCAGGAAGCCCCCGCCATCTCGATGGAGGCGTCACTGGCCCGCCTGACCTTCGCAAGCGGGGAGAACGCAAGCACGGCAGACGCGCCGTACATCAGGCCTACGCCTACGAAGAGCGTGGCGCGGAAGCCGATGACCGCGCCGAGGACGCCCCCAAGGGCCGTTCCCACGAGTGCGAATCCGAAGCTGATGAGCCGGAAGTTCGCGAACAGCCGGCCCTGCATGCGCTCCGGCACGCTGCTCTGCTTCAGGCTCACGTCGTGGATCTCCCAGAGCGCCCAGAACGGGTCGGTGACCACCTGGTTCGCGACCAGGAAGGCGATGCCGAGCGCGTTATTGCCGGCGCACAGCGGCATGAACAGCATTCCCGTTGCGCGCATGAATGAGGAAACGGCGAGCGTCCGGCCGACGCCGCCGAAGAAGAGCGTCCCCCGGTTCGCCAGGTACGCTCCTCCGAGCGAGGTAACGCCGCCGACGGCGAAGATCAGACCGAGCACGCCCGCCTCGAACCCAAGTTCCTGGTTCAGGTAGAGCAGGAAGACGGTCGTGATCGTGCGCTCGGAAGCAGCCGAGAGGCACTCGGCCAGCGCCATCGCCCGGAGGATGGGGTTGCGAACGACGAGTCCCGCGCCGTCCCGCGCCTCACGCCAGAAGTGTTCTGTGTCCGCGTCCCGCTCGACCGGTGGTTCGGGCTGGCGGATTCGCCAGATGAAATAGGCTGAGACCACGAACGAGGCGGCGTCGACAGCCACAGCGCCCGGCGCCTTCAACAACTGCACCAGCCAGCCGCTGATGCCGAAGCTGCCCACTTCGGCGACGGATGCTGTCGCCGAGAGGCGGGCGTTGCCTTCGAGCAGTTCATCGCGGCTGACGAGCGTCGGCAGGTAGCTCTGGTAGGCCGCCTGGAAGAACACGCTGAGCACGCTGGTGACCACGGAAACGGCGTAGAGCTGCCATATGCCGAGCACTCCCGCTGCCGCCGCGAGTGGCACGGTAAACAGGGCTGCCGCGCGGCCGAGGTCACTGACGATGAGAATTGGCCGCCGGGGCAGGCGGTCCACCCAGACGCCTGCGACGGGACTGACAAGGAAGCCTGGCACAAGCTGGCAGGCGCCGAGAATCGCGACCTGTGCCGCCGATGCGTGGAGGAACTCGATGGCCGTGAAGCTCAGCGCGATGTAGCCGATGAGCGAGCCGAACGTGGAGGTGGTTGTGCCCGCCCACAGGCGGACAAAGTCGGGGTGGGCCCAGAGGCCCCTGGAGAATCGCGAACGCATGGATGGTTACCCGGGAAGACTCGTGCCGACGGCGCGTGGGGGCGCCGCTGGCGAAGGTCAATCGCGCACAAACCCGCACCCGGAGGGTGTGGGTGACCGGCCAGGCCGGTGCGGGCGCGCGGCCGTTATGCCGCGGCGGTGCGGAGGATGATGCGTTCGCGGACCTTCATTTCACTCAACCTCGGCCGCGAAGCGTAGGGCCCCGGCACGCTACCGGCGAATGGCCGCCGCCGCGCGGCCCAAACAAAAAGGAATGTCCGAACGGGACAAATTGCTCTCCCACTCGTACGTACTCGCTGCGCCATGCCCTCCATAGCATCCCTCGTCGAAGATCCGCGCGGTGCGTGGGCGAACCTTCCGGGAGTACGTGTGCACATCAAACATCTTATACCGGCGGCGGTGTTGTGGGTCATCATCACCGCCGTCGGCGAACTCTTGGTCATCGCGAACCTCTACCCCACCGTCGGCTCCCTCGAAGCCGACGACTTCGACTGGATCTTCCGGTTCCTCCTCGCCATCGGTGTCCCCGTCTTCGCCTTCGTCATCGCCGCGATCGTGTACTCCATGTACGCCTTCCGCAGCGCGAAGGGTGACGAAATGGGCAGCACCATTCGCGGCAACGGCTGGTTCCCGCGCATCTGGCTCATCGTCACCGGCGGGCTTGCAGCGTTCGTCATGGTCTTCCCGGGCCTGACAGGACTCCAGAAGCTCCAGTCAGACCGCACCGCCTATGGCTGGGGCGACACGGAAGCGGATGTGGTCATCCATGCCACCGGCGCCCAGTTCAACTGGACCTTCACCTTCGCCGACGGCACCGAAGTGAACATCATCAAGGGCAAGGAACTCGTCCTCCCGGTGCACCAGAAAGTGCGCTTCAACATCGACTCCGTGGACGTCGTCCATTCGCTCTGGATCCCGGCTTTCCGCATGAAGATCGACGCCATCCCGGGGCGCACGACCTACATGACCGTGGAGCCGACGGTCAAAGGCTCGTACGCCGAAGACCAGTCATTCCGCGTGCAGTGCGCCGAACTCTGCGGCCTGGACCATTCGGTCATGAACTTCCCTATCCGGGTCGTTGAGAAACCCGAGTTCGACCAGTGGCTGGCCAGCCTGAAGACAGGAGCGAAGTAGTCCCATGTACGCAGCAAAATCGGTTAGCGGGGGCATTGGGCTGGGCCTCATCGGCTTCTACCTCGGCCTCGGGTTCATCGCCCTCCTGCGCTGGACGCTCGGCTACCCCGAGCCGTGGGGCGGCGAAATCAACATCATCGGCGGGTACATCTTCGGCCTCATCGGCTGGCTGATGGGCGTCGGCATGTGGGGTATCTGGGGCCGCGAGTGGTTCGGTCAGCGAACCTACCCGCGCAAGGCGCCCGGCTGGCAGCGGTACTTCACGTTCAACACGGACCACAAGGTCATCGGCGTCCAGTACACCGTCACCTTCATCATCGTCTTCCTCCTCGCGGGAGCGCTGGCGATGATGATGCGGCTCGAACTGGCGAATTCGGGCATGCAGTTCCTGAGCCACGCCCAGTACAACGGCACGATGAGCCTGCACGGCACGCTGATGATCGCGGTGGCGGTCGCGGCGGTGATCGGCGGTATCGGCAACTACGCCATCCCTCTCCTCATCGGCGCCGAAGACATGGCCTTCCCGCGGCTCAACGCGCTCACCTTCTGGCTCGTCCCGCCGGTGGCGGTGGCGCTGCTTTCGACGCCCTTCCTGGGCGGGATGGAGACGGGCTGGACCGCATACCCGCCGCTTTCGGTGACCACGAACAGCGCCCAGATCATGTTCGACCTCGGCATCATCACGTTCGGGCTCACGTCGATCCTCGGCGGTCTGAACTTCCTCGTCACGATCATGTTCATGCGCGCTCCCGGCCTCAGCTGGGGGAGGCTGCCCATCTTCGTCTGGGCCATCTTCGCCACCTCCTGGATCGCGCTTCTTTACACGCAGGGCTTCGCCGTCGCGCTCCTCCTCATCGCCCTCGACCGCGTCGCCGGCATGGCGTTCTTCAACTCGACAGCGGGCGGCGACCCGTTGCTCTACCAGCACGTCTTCTGGTTCTACTCCCACCCGGCTGTGTACATCATGGTGCTGCCCGGCTTCGGGATGGCGCTCGAAATCATCGCCCACTTCTCCAGGAAGCCGCTGTTCGCCTACCGGTACGCCGTCGGCGCGTTCCTCGGCATCCTCGGGTTGAGCGGCGTGGTCTGGGCCCACCACATGTTCACGGCGGGCATCCCGAACTACCTGCACGGCCCGTTCCTCGTCGCGACCGAGCTCATTTCCGTCCCGACGGGCCTCGTCTTCCTCTCCGCGCTTGGCACCATCTGGATGGGGAAGCTCTGGCTGAAGACGCCGATGCTCTTCGCGCTGGCTGTCATCTTCAACTTCGGCTGCGGCGGCGTGACCGGCATCTTCCTCGCCGACGTGCCGACCGACATCCATCTCCAGGACACCTACTTCGTGGTGGCCCATTTCCACTACACCATCGTCGGCGGCGAAATCTTCGGGCTGTTCGCGGGCATCTACTACTACTTCCCGAAGATCACCGGCCGGATGTACAACGAGACGCTCGGCAAGTTGCAGTTCTGGTGGATGTTCATCGCCTTCAACGTGACGTTCTTCACCATGCACCTGCCAGGCGTCCAGGGCATGAACCGCCGCATCGCCGACTACCAGTCCGGGCTCGACACGGTGAACCTCATCGTCAGTCTCTCGGGGCTGTTCCTCGGCGCGTCGTTCATCCTCTTCGTCTACAACATGATCAACTCGTGGATTCGCGGGCCGCTGGCCGGGGATAACCCCTGGCAGGTGCGCACGCTCGAATGGCAGGTGTCCTCGCCTCCGCCGCTCGAGAACTTCCCGACGCCCCCGGTGGTCCAGGGCCATCCGTACGACTACGGCGTGCCGGGTTCGGTTCATGGCGTATTCCCGGGCCAGAAGCTCGGCGGTGTGCCGGTTGTTGGCGGCGGTGGTGGCCAGTGAGCAGCACAACCCTCTTCTCCATCCATCCCCGGAGTGACCGATGACCGCAGCAATGCAAAAAGGCCTCATCGTGGCCGTGATCCTGGCTGTCCTGACTGTTGCCGAGTACATCTTTGCCACCTCGGTGACACAGACCGAGACGCAGTTCATCGGCCTGGCGGTGACGGCAATCGGGAAGGCCGCGCTGATCTGCTACTACTTCATGCATATCTACCGTCTCTGGCGCGCCGAGGAGGCCCACTAAATGGCAGTTGCCGCATCGGCCGCTCACGGCCACGCCACCCACAACCCTGTCAGGTTCAACCGGCTCGGGCTCTGGCTCTTCTTCTTCAGCGAGTCCATCCTCTTCGGGCTGCTGCTCACCACGCGCTTCTTCCTCGAAGGTATCGAGCGCGAGCACGTCGACCAGCACCTCGGCCTCGCGATCACCATCATCCTCCTGCTCAGCTCGCTGACCGCCTTCACGGCTGAGACAGCGATCGAGCACAACAACCAGCGCGTGGCGAACTGGTTCCTGATGGCGACCATCGTGCTCGGCATCATCTTCGCGGCCGGCGTCGGCTTCGAATGGAAGACGGCCGAGTTCAGCCGCCACGAGGCGTTCGGCAGCGTCTTCTTCACGATGACCGGCATCCACGCCGCGCACGTGGTCAGCGGCATCGGCATCCTCTTCCTCGTCTGGATCCAGTTGAAGCGCGGCAAGTTCAACTCGAAGAACCACTGGCCCGTGAGCGGCTCGGTGATGTACTGGCACTTCGTCGACGTGGTCTGGGTGTTCTTCTATCCGGCGCTCTACCTGGTGAAATGACGGTTCTCCGCGCGCCGCTGTTTCGCTACCTGCTGGCCTGGATGGCGGGCGGCACGGTGGTCGGCTGGATTGTGGGCGTCATCTGGTGGGCGATGCTCACCCCCACGGCGCCCTCAACCCCGCGCACCATCAACATCCCCCCCGGGGCGGCGGCCGCTATCGCCCGGGGCGAAGTCCCGCCGGGCATCCCGTCGGTGCTGTCGCTGAACTCGGCGGGCAAGCTGCTGGTTTCGAACCACGACACCGCGGAGCACCTCATCGCCGGGACACTCGTCCTCCCCGGCGACACGGTGCTGGTCACGCCCGAAGAGAAGAGCGGCAACGTCGCCTGCAGCTTCCACCCCGGCGGGGCCATCGGCATCTCACTCCAGGAGCGCCCGCCGATCACGGTGACCTTTGTGCCGGCGTTCATGCTTGGTGCGCCGTTCGGCATCGCCTTCGGCGTGGCCACATGGGTCGCTCGCAAGCTCGGCGTGGACGATGAACCGGCGCCCGGCCCCGGACCGGCCTGACTGGCCTACCACCAGAGGATGTCGTCGAGCGGGTCTTCGGCTTTGTCGTGTTCGTCCTCTCCGGCGTCGTCCCGCCAGAGGTCCGTGCCGAGGTACTTCCACCCTCCGTCCGCGAACACGAGGACGATGTTCCCGCGCTCCATCCGCATGGCCAGGCGCATCCCGGCGTGGAGCACGGCGCCGCTGCTGATGCCTCCGAAGAGCCCTTCGGCCAGCATTGCCCGGCGAGCATGGGAGAACGCGTGCCGGTTGCCGACGATGAACTTGCCGTCGAGAACCGTCTCGTCGAGCACCGGCGGGATGAAGCCGTCGGCGAGCGAGTGCAGCCCCTGGACGTGGACGCCGAGCCGCGGTTCGACGCCGTAGACCAGGCAGGCCGGGTTCGCTTCCTTGAGCCGCCGCCCGCAGCCGGTGATGGTGCCGCCTGTGCCCATGCCAGCGATGAAGGCGTCAGCGCCGCCCTCGCCGTCAAGGTCGGCGAGGATTTCGGCCGCGGTGGTCTCGTAGTGGGTCCGCGAGTTCACCGCGGTGTCGAACTGCCCGAGGTAGTACGCGCCGGTCTGCGCGGCCATCTGGAGCGCTACTTCGCGGGCGCTCTTGATGCCCGCCTGTCGCGGCACCCGGTGAATGGTTGCCCCGTAGGCCGCCAGCAGTTCCTCGATCTCCGGGTAGACGCTTTCGGGCACGCAAACGTCGACCGGGTGGCCGAGCAGCTGCCCGAAGAGCGCCAGCGCGACGCCCGTGTTCCCGGTCGACGCTTCGACAATGCGCTGCCCCGGCTGGAGCGCGCCTGACGTCCGCGCGGATTCGAGGATGCGGAGAACGATGCGGTCCTTGATGCTGCCCGTCGGGTTCTGCCCTTCGAGCTTGGCGAACAGCCGCACCTGCGGGTTCGGCGAAAGGGTCCGCAACTCCACAAGGGGCGTGTTGCCCACCATCTCCGCGACCGTCTGGAAGACGCGCATACCGGATAGCCTACGGGAGATACGCGATCTTGCTGGTGTCACCGAGCAGACTCGGGAGCACACGCTGGGCGTCGCGGACGAAGTCGACCGCGAGCCGCCGCGAATCCCGCGGGTCGATGATGTCCTCGACGGCGAACGCGTGCGCGGTGCGGAACGGCGACTTGAGCGCGTTCAGGCGCGCTTCGATTTCGGCGCGGCGCGCTTCCGGGTCAGGCGCGGCGTCGATCTCTCGCCGGTAGGCCGCGGTCACGCCGCCTTCGATGTGCATCGACCCCCAGTTGCCAGACGGCCACGAATAGCGCCGGTACATGGCCGTGCCGCCCCGGTAGTGCAGCCCACCTGCGACACCGTAGGCCTGCCGGGTGAGGAAGCAGAGGTACGGCATCCGCGAGAGCGAGAGGAGGGAGACGATGCGCGCCCCCGCCCGCACGATGCCCTTCTTCTCTTCCTCGAGGCCGACCATGAAGCCGGGTTCGTCACAGAAGTAGACGAGCGGCAGGTGGAAGGTGTCGCAGAGTTGGAGCAGCCGCGCCGTCTTTTCGCCGGCCGCCTTGTCCATCGAACCGCCGAGGTAGCGCGGATTGTTCGCCATCACGCCGACAGGGTAGCCATCGAGGCGGGCCAGCCCGGTGACGCGCGACCGGGCGAATTCGGGCTGGATTTCGAAGAACGAACCCCGGTCGAGGACCATGTCGATGATCTTGCGCGAGTCGTACACGCGGCGCGGGTTCTGGGGAATGATGTCGAGCAGCGCCTCCTCGCGGCGGTCCGGGTCGTCCGTGGGTTCCGTCCGCGGCGCCATATCCCAGACGCTCGATGGCAGGTACGAAAGGAAGCGGCGGATCTGGTCGAGCGCGTCGGCTTCGTTTTCGGCGAGGTTCGCGATGACGCCGCTTGTGCGCACCTGGATGTCCTCGTTCCCCAGGTCTTCCTTCGAAATCTCGACGCCCTGGCTGGCCTTGACCACCGGCGGCCCGGCGACGAAGACCTGGCTCGTGCCTTTCACCATCACGTTGAAGTGGCACATGGCGGCCTGTACAGCGGGCAAACCGGCGACTGAGCCCATCACCGCCGAGACGCATGGGACCATCTGCAGCAGTTCGATGTCGATAACGCGGTCATTCGCTGGCAGGTAGGTGCGCCCCATCGTTTCGAACGTCCGCACGCTGCCGCCCGTGGCATCGAGCAGGCGGACCAGCGGCAGGCGGAGCGAGTACGCCTGCTTCACCGCCCAGCCGGACTTGTCGGCGACGCCGCCATCAGCCGAACCGCCGCGAATGGTGAAGTCGCCACCGTGCACCACGACCTTCCGGCCGTCCACGTTCACGATGCCAGTCACGGAGTTTGCGGGGGTGAGCGATTCGAGGCGGTCGCCATCCCACGTTGGCCGCCCGGCAAGGACGCCCGTTTCACTGAACGTGCCCGGGTCCGCCAGCAGGTCGATGCGCTCGCGCACGGTCAGCTTCCCGCGCCCCTTGTGGAAGGCGACAGCATCGGGGCCGCCCATGGCCTCCGCCATCGCCTTCCGGCGCGCAAGTTCGTCGATATCGGCCTGCCAGGTCATGCAGCTGCTCCGCGGTGAGGGTGTGGCACGGAGTCTACGCGGACTCGCGCTTTTGGCCGTCATGGGTTCGAAGCGCATCCGTATTCGAATGGCGTCCGCGCGCAATCACGGCCGCCATAGCCCGGCCTGAAGCTTCGAACGCGAATTATGGTAAATCCACAGTTCGAGGTAATTGCTCACCTGCCTAAGCACTAAACTTTTCCCGCACGAGCCCAATTCTTATACTTGCGGCACCGGTCCCGAATTGGATCAGGCGGGTGAACACTATGAAAGTCCAGGTCCTCCAGGAAAACCTCCAGCGCGGCCTCTCCATCGTCGGCCGTGCTGTTGCCACGCGCTCGACGCTCCCGATTACAGCGAACGTCCTGCTCCAGACGGACCAGGGCCGGCTCAAGCTCGCTGCGACCGACCTCGATATCTCGATTTGCGCCTGGATCGGCGCCAAGATCGACTCCGACGGCGCGACGACCGTCCCGTCCCGGCTCATCGGCGACTTCGTGGCCCAGCTGCCTCCCGCAACCGTCTCGCTCGAATTGATGGGTTCCGGCCGTCAGCTGCGGCTCGAGTGCGCCCGCAACGAATCGACCGTGAACGCCATGGACGCCGAGGACTTCCCGCGCATCCCCGAACTTCGCGACGGCGTCTCGCTCCAGTTCGACCCCCGCGCCCTGCGCCGCGCCATCGAACGCGTCGAGTTCGCCTCCGCCACCGATGACTCGCGCCCGGTCCTCACCGGCGTCCACCTCAAGACCGACGGCACACGCCTCACCCTCGCCGCCGCCGACGGCTTCCGCCTCGCAGTTGCTGACATAACGCTGCCCCAGTCCCCGTCCGAATCGGTCGAAGTCATCATCCCCTCGCGCGCCCTCCGCGAACTCTCGCGGCTCATCAGCGATTCGGAAGAACAGGTCGAGATGCGCATCAACCCGCAGCGCACGCAGGTCCTGTTCGCCAAGACCGACGTCGAGATGGTCGCCCAGCTCATCCAGGGCACCTTCCCCAACTACAACCAGCTCATCCCGGCTGACTTCAATACGAAGGTCACGGTGAGTGTGGACGAGTTCAAGCGCGAGACGCGCATCGCCGCCATCTTCGCGCGCGACGGGAGCGGCATCATCCGCCTCCAGATGGCCCCCGGCGAAGGCGGCCAGCCCGGCCAGCTCACCATCAGCGCCCGCGCCGACGAAATCGGCGACAACGAGGGCAAGGTAGACTGCCGGGTTGAAGGCGATGCCTCGAAGATCGCGTTCAACAGCCGCTACCTGCAGGACGTCCTGAACGTCCTCAGCGGCTCAGTGGTCCTCGAAATGACCTCTCCCAGCTCGCAAGGCGTCTTCCGCCCCATCGACGAAAACGGCATCGCCGAACCGGGCTACGTGCACGTGGTGATGCCGATGTTCGTTCAATGGTGATAAATCGAACGGGAATCGAGAGTCCGTTCCGGGTCGAGGTGGTGTTCCCGGAGCGGCGGCGACGCCAGTCGGCATAGCACACCCACGCTGACTGACCGTGCGGCTCATGCAGCCAGAAATAGGAACGAAGCTCTGGTGGGCCCGCGCGACAACTGTTGTCGCGGTTGAGACGGACCATTCGCGCCACCTATACTTCCGCCAGCGGCACTTCGATTGACAGCGCTAGAGATCCTTAACGAAGCGGAATTTGACATCGCACGCCAAGTTACTCAGGTGGAGCTCCTTGGCGAGGTCTCCGTCGACGAGGCGAAGATTGACGCTCTATGTGTCGCCCTCGGCCGCGTCGGATTAGCAGGAGGCCGGCTGCGGTGGCCGCATTGCTTTGCTAGTGCTCTGGTTGGTGTCGCGCGCTATCGGTATGACGGGGATGCTTTCTGGCCGCGTTTGAAAGAGGCGTTTGGGTTTACCTCGCTCCACGCGCCCGAGCAACAAGACATCGGACAATGGTTCGAGGTCTACCTTGCTCGAAATAGACTCCCTCAATTCCGGCACCTCGTCGAACAGGGTGCGCTCCGCTATCTGACGCCGATCCTGGCTCATGCGTTGATACCGCGGGTGCTCGTCCCAAAGTTCTTAGAGTCCGTGGTCTGGCCGAGCGTGGAAGACCCGGTGGGCAACGGCGCCACCGGCGATGACATCCAGCAACGGATGGCCCGTCAAGCTCCTGTGATGGCCCGACCCTTGCAGCGGTTCGTCGTCCATGGAGGTCACACCGCGCGCGACATCATCGACCGCTCAATCCTCGTCGCAGCGGGAGCTGCTGCGGGCGAGGACTCGGATCCCGGACTCCCCGATTGGCTGCGCAAAGCCATTGTCACCTGGGTCCAAGACCCGTCCCGCGGGCGACGGATACGCGCGCGTGTCGAGCAGCGAAGGCGCTGGAAGTCGCCGGTCCTGCGGTTCGACCCGGTCTACAACCGCGTGCAGTTGGAGTTGCCGTACTTCGAAGAACCCGACAGTGCGTGGGAAGTGCAGCTGCCGGGGGGACTGGTCCATCGCGAAGCGTGGAAACCAGCGTGGCAGCGGACCGGGCCGACTGTAGCAGTGACGATCGAGCGACCCTTCGCGGCCCTGACCGCGATGCTCAAGACAGTAGCCGGGATCGCTGGCACGCGGACGTTCGATGGGCTCAGCACTGCACGCCCGTGTCTCTTCTTCGAACGAACATCCGGACGGGTAACGGGTGCTTCCGGCTTTCTCAGTGGTGCTCGCTGGTATCTCGTCGCGCCGGTGGGAGCTGAGGTTGTTGCGGACGGTCAGGCACTAGCGCCGCGAGAGCATCTGGGGGAGCCCCTTGGCGGCTGGAGTGGGCTCGTCGTGGGCTACTACGAGGCGCCGGCGGGCACTCAGCGCGTTGAGGTCAGGATCGGCGGTTCTTCGGTGGGATTTCGCCTGGTGGAGCAACCGCCGAATGCCCGGTTGGAAGTGCCGGAGTTGCCGGCGTTTCTCGCGGCGACCTCCGATGGGGTGCTAGCGTTCGAATCGGAGCTGCCGACTGTTATCCTCCCGCCCGCGCCCCCGGAGAGTGACGCCGAGGAGTATCTTGCGCGGTGGTCGGCACGTGTGTCTTCCGATGACGGCGCTGAGGGCCAGGAGCATCAGCCGGCCTCCGCGCTCTCTCCGGAAAGGCTGCCAGACGGGAGCTACCGGCTCCGGCTCGAAGAGTTGATTCCTGGTGTTGACGTCGGGGAGTGGACCGTCGAAGTGGCCGGACCTCTCGGACGTGGGTTCACATCCCGCCTCTCACTGCTTCCCGCCATGGGCTTCAAAGTGGAAGAGGCCCAGGGTGTTGCTGGTCCCGAGCTCCCGTTGTCGAGTGTGTTCGTCACGACACGCGATGGGATACGCGTCACCGAGGAGGCCGACTCAGCATCTCCGACTTCGAACGGATGGGTCCTGCACGACCGCAACCGTAACGGACGGATCCCGTTCACTGTGACGGACACCCGGACCGGCCGCGAGACCCACGCGGTCATTCAGCTCGGTACGGTGCAGTGGCGCTGGACCGGCGTTGGCCTCGTTCAGGGTGGCGCCAATACGCCCGAGCGCTTCTCGATCGATGCGCTCGCACCGGGAAGCGCCCCACGACTGCTGGCGAGCAATCCAGGCGAGGCCGCACTCCACCTACGCCTGATCGGTCCGGCGGGTGCGGTTCTCCAAGAGGAGGTCCAGCGTCCGTTACCTGGCCGCGGCGCGGTGTTCGCGCTCTCACCCTTCCTCACGACGGCCGCCGATGTGGCGGCACCGTCGCTACGCCTCAGCTTGGAGCTGGTCTCGATGGCTGGCGACGTCCTAGGCGGAACGGTTGTGGGGAATCTCAGCCGTGACATTCAGCCAGTGGAGGTCCGGGTACAGGACACGGAGAAGGGCAGTGCCGTTCACTGGCGGCTTCCCAGATCGTTTCCCGGCACCGTCGCAAGAGTCGCCAGCCTTAGCCGTCCGTGGGATCCACCGCTGGAGTCCAGTGTGGTGGATGGCAGCTCCGACGGTCAGGCACAGACTGAGGTTGAACGGCTTGCTCCTGGCCGGTACCAGCTCGAGCTTTGGTTCAATGACGGCTGGGTTGGGCTCGCACCGCTGGGTTCACCAGTGGAGTTTCACGTCGGTACGGGTACCGAGCTTCGCAACCATATCCTTGCGCTCCCTCCCACGATTCTCGGCAAGCTCGAGGACATCCTGCTGCGGGGGGAAGAGGATCGTCGGCCGGCGCTTCGCGAGCTCGCATCGGGCATCGGTCCGCACCAGCTCGCGGAAGTGATCGGCGCAGTGCGAGCGGCGCTAGCCCAAGGTCGTGCCGGCGAATTGCTGGGCCTACCCTGGACAGAGGTTGCGCCCGCTCTCGCCGATCTCAAACTGAGCGATCCGCTGCCGCTGTTGGAGGCCATTGGCGGGTGCCCTCCCAACCCGGGACTCGCCCGTTTCTGCGTCGCCGTAGGCCTCGACCGTTGGCCGTCTCTACGGCGCGTTGATGTCCCGGCGACCCTTTTGCCCAGCCTATGGGAGGCGTGGCCACCTCTTGGTGCTTTCATCGACGCTGGCGGAGCCCGCGTTGATCGGGGTTCGGCCGAGCGGTGCCAGGATGGACTAGGCTGGGCGCCGGGGGAGATCATGATCTGTGATGGCTGCGGAGATCCGATGGAGGCCGAAGGCCCCTGCGCCGCCTGTGGGTCAAGCTCCGTTGTCTTCGAAGCTCGACCACTTCCCGACGGCGGAGCCGTCGAGGGTCAGGCATTCCGGCCCCAACCAGCTCTCGTCCGCGCTATGCGGGACGTCCTTCTGCCAGTCCCCTCTCTGCCATTCGGCCCCGACGGATGGGTCGCCGCATCGCTGGAGTCGCTCGACAGCCTCCTCACCGTTCCCGACTCAGGAGCCTTGGAGTCGGAACGCGACGCTCAGGTCGAAGCCTATCGCCAGCACCTAGTGCCTCACGAAGCCCGGATCGCCCAAGGGGTAAGGGCACATGCCTTGATGCAGCGTGACTCCCACCCTCAACAGTACCCTTGGGCGTACGTCTGCCGTATGTCGCTGACGATCGCCTTTGCGCGTCGGCTCATGGCCCGATCTCGCCTTTCGCTGCCTGCCGACGCGGCCGCTGCTCTAGATGAACTAGCGGCGTGGTTGGCGGCACGGTTCGCACGGATCTATGAGCGCGACCTGTGCTTCGCGGAACTCGTGTGCTGCAAGGAGTCCGAATGGACTTGAGCGAGCATCTTGACCCGGTCGCCGCGACCCGGGCGATCGATTCGGCATATCGGCGCTATCTGCTGACGACAATGAGCACGAACGATCCGAGGATTAACGACGCAATCCGCAAGGGGTTTGAGGCGGTCCATCGTCCCCTGGTGGTCGGGCCGATCATCGAGTCGTCGCCCCAATACCGGTCCGGCGCTTCTGTCGCCGAGCTCGTGCAGCAACGCGTGCTCTCATCGCAATGGCTCGAACGCGACTTCGGCGGTCAGGTGGTGCCAGAGCGTCCTCTGTACCTGCACCAGGAGCAGGCGGTGGTCCGTGCGGTCTCCGGACGACGCAACCTGGTCGTCGCCACGGGCACGGGGAGTGGCAAGACGGAGAGCTTCCTAATCCCGATCATCGAAGAACTGTTCAGGCAGCAGCAGAAGGGCGTACTCGGTCCGGGAGTCCGGGCACTCCTCTTGTATCCAATGAATGCTCTTGCCAACGACCAGCTCAAGCGGCTGCGAATGCTGCTCGCCAGATCACCGGAGATCACCTTCGGCCGGTACACGGGCGAGACGCCACAGACCCGCGCCGACGGTATCGCCGCGCTCCACGCGTCCCTTCCCGATGCCGAGGTGCTTCCCAACGAGCTCCTCGGGCGCGAGGAAATGCAGGACGCGCCGCCGCACATCCTCCTTACCAACTACGCCATGCTCGAATACTTGCTGCTCCGCCCCGCCGACTCACCCTTGTTCGAGCCGTCCGGCGACGACGGCTGGCGCTTCATCGTTCTCGACGAAGTGCACTCGTACGACGGGGCGATGGGGCTGGAGATCGGAATGCTACTCCGTCGGCTACGCGACCGTGTGGGAAGGGCCGCCGGGGAGGTGCTGGCCATCGCCACATCTGCCACGGTCGGGGGTCTCACCGACCGGCCCATCGTCGCGCGGTTCGCGCAAGATTTGTTCGACCTGCCGTTCGAGTGGGATGACCTCGATCCGGCGCGCCAAGACGTCATCGTGGCGACCCGGGAAGCGCCAGCTATACCATCGACAAATGGTCCGGTCGACCTTGCCGCGGCTATTGCTGAGAGCGACGACGCGTCCGCCCTAACGCTCCTTTCTGACAGCCGAGTCCAGGCACTGTTGCAGTCGCTCTGGCAGGGACCGATGACTCTTGAGCAGGTGTCCGAGGTCATATCTAACCTTCCGGATCCGATGCTCGCCGGGGACCTGGTGCGACGGCTGTCCAGCCTGAAGGACCCGGCCTCGGGCGTTCCTTTCTTACGCGCACGGTTCCATACGTTCGTCCGTGCACCAGACGGTGTCGACGTCTGCCTTCGTATCCACGCCGACGGAGGGCTACGGGCGTTCCTCGAGCCCCAGCGTCACTGCCCGGAGTGTGGTGAGGGCGCCCCGGTCACAGAGCTAACCACCTGCCGACGGTGCAACCAGTGGCATCTCCGAGGAGTGCTCAGCGCTGACGGACAGTTGCAGCGAGCCGCCGACCGCGAGGATATCGACACTGCCGTTCGGTACGTGGCCCCTCGCGCTAGCGATGTCGTCAACGAGGACGATGGTGACGATGAAGGATCGGCGAACCCCTTTGGCCCCGGTCAGCGCGAAGAGGAACGCCTGCGCCTGTGCGTAGGTTGCATGCGCTTATCTGACAGGGATTCTTGCGCGTGTGCCGCAGCGCAGGTCCTCCCGGTGGTCCTCGCCTCACGTACTGGTGGAGGTTCCATCCGCTGCGTGAACTGCAATGCGCCGGCCAGCCAACGGGGTCCCCGGCGCCTGCGGCTCGGCAGCGATGCTCCGCCTGCGGTTGTCGCAAGCGCTCTGTTCGACGCCCTTCCGCGAGTTCCTGACCGTCCCCGTTTCCTGAGCTTCGCCGATAGTCGGCAGGACGCCGCATTCTTTGCACCGTATCTCGAGCGCACGTACAGCCGCGTCGCGCGCCGAAGGTTATTGCTGGAAGCGCTACGCAAAGCTTGGGCGATGGTAGACGGGGAGGGCCTTCGCATCAATGACCTGGCACCACTCATCCGGAGGGCCGCTGCCGCTCAGCGCTTTTTCGCACCCACTGCAGGCGCACTCGAACAGACGGCAGTCGCCCAGGCGTGGATACTCGCCGAGCTCTCGGCGATGGATTCGCGCCAGTCGTTGGCCGGGGTCGGGCTTGCGGCGCGACGGCTCGCCCGTCCGGAAAGATGGAATGCTCCTACGAATCTACTGGAGCCGCCATGGTCACTGACAACTGACGAAGCATGGCTGCTCATCGAAACGCTGCTGAAGACCTTGCTCGATGATCAGGCAATCGCCTTTCCCGATGGCGTGAATCCTGCAGACGAGGTCTTCAGCCCCAGGAACAAGGAAGTAGGTTTCCGGCTTTCCGACCATGCGAACCACCGCGACCTGAGGCTCCAGGGGTGGATCCCGAAGCAAGGCTCAAACGCGCGGCTCGACTACCTCGACCGCCTGCTCGGCCGGCTGCAACCCGGATGGTCGCCTGAAACTCGGCGTGCTGCGGCCCTCGATGCCCTCAACGGGCTGTGGCGCGTGGTCTCGGCTGGCACGGGTCCGCTCTCGGGGTACGCGATCGCCACAAGCCACCCGAAGCTGGGTGCGTACTACCAGCTTGACAGCGGGTACTGGGAATTCGCTGCGCCGAGTTCGCTCGCCAAGTGCGACGTGTGTGCAGCCATCGAGTGCAACGCGATCCGGGGAGTCTGCCCGTCGTACCGTTGCCAGGGTACGGTTGTCCCGCTGAAGGAAGCCCTGGCCCAAGACCACTATCGTAGCCTTTACGATTCCCCATCAGCCGGTCGCCTCGTCGCCGAGGAGCACACCGCCCAGTGGTCGCCCGCTGAGGCCGCCCGGGTCCAGGGGCGCTTCGTAAGCGCCGACGGCGACATCAACGTACTCAGCTGCTCCACGACGTTTGAGCTCGGAGTCGATGTTGGCGAGCTGGAGGCGGTTCTGCTCCGAAACGTGCCTCCTTCGGCTGCGAACTATGTACAACGTGCCGGTCGTGCCGGCCGACGGTCTTCGAGCGTAGGGTTCATCGTGACGTTTGCGCAGTTGAGGCCCCACGACACGCAGGCCTTCGACCGGGCCTTGGAGCTTGTCACCGGCCGCGTTCCAGCACCCCGGATTCCCGCTCGCAACTCGCGAATCATCCGGCGTCACGTCCACTCGGTCGCCCTCTCGCGGTTCCTGCGGCGCCTGGTTAATTCGGGCCAACCGTGGCCACGTACGGCCGGCGCGTTCTTCGAACCGGACCAGGCCACATCGCCCTGTTTGCAGTTTCGAGACTACCTCGCGGTGCAGGATGCCCTACTTCGCGACGAGCTGAGCCGCATCGTTCCGGCTGAGCTGCACCAAGAGCTGGGAATCGACACCTGGTCCTGGGCGGAAGAACTGGCCGACGATGATCCTCTCACGTCGGCCCTGGCCAGGGCTGAGAGCGAGACGCTCAGCGATATCGAGCTTTATACGCAGTTGGTTGATGACGCCGCTGACCACCACGACGGGCACGCACTCAACCGGTTCAAGGCTGTCCTCAACACAATTCGCAGTGCGGACCTCCTCGGCATGTTGGCCGGCCGCAACGTGCTACCGAAGTACGGCTTCCCCGTCGACGTGGTGCCTCTGCGCACGGCACATGTCGCGATCCGGGAGGCCAAGGCCGTATCGCTCGATCGCGACCTCCGGATTGCCATTTCCGAGTACGCGCCCGGGGCCGGTGTGGTCGCCGCAAAGCGCCTTTGGATTTCGGAGGGCCTGCATCTGCTGCCCAATCGTGCCCTGCCAGAACGGGCGTACGCCGTCTGCCGCGAGTGCAACCGCCTGTACCTTGGAGCAGCAGACCTTGCCAGTTGTCCGCAGTGCCAAGAGCCAATCCGCGGAGGCACGATGGTGCAGCCGCTTTTCGGATTTGTGTCGCGCGATCCGGACGTGAAGCCGCTGGGAGAAGAGCGGCCGCAACGTCTGTACGCGACGCGTGTCCTCTTCCACGAGCTTGGTGATCTATCCCCACGCGACGTGCTTCTTGTCGGCGACAGCGGGCCTACCGTAATGGGCCGGTTCTCCCGGCAGGGCTCGCTCGCGGTGGTGAACGACGCTCGTGGGCGGCACTTCCGCATTTGCCACACGTGCGGATACGCGCGGATCGGCGGCGCCGCCGGGGGAGGGCATCACCATCCGTCAGCAGGCCGAACTTGCACCGGTGCACTCGTAAGCGCCGATATCGGCCATACATTCACCTCGGATATTGCCGAGTTTCACTTCCCTCGGCTTACTCGTGCCGACAGTGCTTTCCGGGCATCGTTGCTCGCAGCCCTCCTAGTGTAGTGTCTCCAACATTGCTTTAGCTCGGCCGATCTTCGCGATGATGGCCTCGACAGAGGCTGTCCAGGTGAAGGGGTGCGGCTGCTCGTTGCGGTGGGCGAGATAGGCGCGGATCGCGTC
>JADYYG010000028.1 GCA_020853755.1 Dehalococcoidia bacterium
GACGCGATCCGCGCCTATCTCGCCCACCGCAACGAGCAGCCGCACCCCTTCACCTGGACAGCCTCTGTCGAGGCCATCATCGCGAAGATCGGCCGAGCTAAAGCAATGTTGGAGACACTACACTAGACAAGCCAACACAGCCGGCAGGATGGGTCAGCGGATTCTACGGAAGCGGTAAATCGCACCTTGTTCGCGTGCTGGAGTACCTGTGGCGCGATGTAACCCTACCAGGCGGCCAGTCTTCACGAAGTCTGGTCCGGAATCTGCCGACCGACATCTCGGACTTGCTGGTGGAGCTCACGAACCGAGCCCGGCAGGCCGGGGGCCTCTGGTCGGCGGCGGGAACGCTTGGGTCCGGGGCCGGTGACAGCGTCAGGCTGGCGCTCCTGGGGGTTGTTTTCCGTGCCGCGGGCCTGCCTGAGCAGTACCCCGCCGCGCGCCTGATCATCTGGCTCAAGCAAAACGGCTTCTACGAACCCGTGCTGGCCGACATCGGCTCGAAAGGCAAGGATTTCGCCCACGAGCTTCGCAACATGTACGTGTCGCCGGTACTCGCGCAGACCCTCCTGACCGTCGTTCCCGACCTCGGGGTGAGCGCCAGCGACGTGCGTTCGACCCTCAAGACTCAGTATCCACCCGTGCAGGACATCTCCGACGATGAACTGCTGACCACGCTCGGGGACGTGCTTCAGCTTCAATCCTCAGTTCCGGACAAACTCCCCTTCACTCTCTTGGTGTTCGACGAGTTGCAGCAGTTCATTGGCGAAGATTCTCAGCGCTCGATCAACGTGCAGAACGTGGTCGAAGCGTGCTGCACGAAATTCGGAAGCCAGTTGCTTTTCGTTTCCACCGGGCAGTCGGCTCTCCAGGGACCGCCCAACCTCCAGC
This sequence comes from Dehalococcoidia bacterium, assembly GCA_020853755.1. GTDB lineage: Bacteria > Chloroflexota > Dehalococcoidia > Tepidiformales > Tepidiformaceae > Amarobacter. The sequence goes on from JADYYG010000028.1 coordinate 889, forward strand.
GGCTCCAGGGCCGCTTCACTACCAGGGTCGAGCTGTCGGACGCTGACGTCGAGAAGGTCATCCGCGAGGTTGTGCTCCGGAAGAAACCCGGAAAAGAGGGCGAGCTTCGTGCAGTGCTCGATGCGGCCAGCGGCGAGATCGACCGCCACCTCCAGGGGACCGCCATCAAGTCTCAGCCCGGTGACAAACAGGACATCGTCGCCGACTACCCGCTCCTGCCAACGCGTCGCCGCTTCTGGGAAAAGGTCCTGGTCGCTATAGATCGGGCGGGCACGGCCGCGCAGCTTCGAACACAGATTCGCGTCGTCCACGAAATGTCCCGGACTGTCGCGAATGAGCCGCTCGGCGTGGTGGCGCCTGCTGACCTCATCTATCAGCAGCAGGAATCCCACATGGTCCCGGCCGGCGTACTTCTGCCCGAAACGCAGGCCTTTATCAAACAGCTCCGGGACGGTACCCCCGATGGAGTCCTGCGCTCGCGGCTATGCGCCCTCATCTTCCTGATCAACGAACTCCCCACCGTCGGCCCCGCAGCGACCGGCGTGAAGGCCACGGCAGCCTTCTTAGCGGACCTCCTGGTCGAGGACCTTCGAGCGGATAGCATGCCGTTTCGGCAGAGGGTGATTGATGTTCTCAAGCCTCTCGTGGACGATGGCCAACTGCTTCTCGTGGACGACGAATACCGACTCCAAACCCCTGAAAGCGCGGAGTGGCAGCAGCACTATTCCGGGGTCCTCCGACGATTGCTGGCAGACGAAACACGACTGATCGGGGACCGGGCTATGGAGCTTCGAAACGCGATGAGCGGAGCGCTCAAGGGCTTGTCGCTGACTGACGGCGCCACCAGGACACCACGCGACATCGAGTTGCACTTCACGGCGGAGCGGCCCGCGGCTAACTCCGGCAAGGTCCCGATCTGGATCCGGGATGAGTGGTCGGTGACCGAGGCGAGCGTCACGCTCGAGGCCCGCGAAGCCGGCCTGGATAGTCCTCTCGTCTTTGTGTTTCTCCCGAAGCGTGACACAGAGGATCTGCGACAGGCACTCGCGAGCTACGGTGCAGCCTCCGAGACGCTTGAGGTGAAAGGCCAACCCGCCACGGCGGCCGGCGTGCAGGCGAGAGCATCGATGGAGTCGAGGAAGGCCGCTGCCCGCCATAACCTGGACGCCCTGCTGAAAGGAGTCATCGAGAATGCACGCGTGTTCCAGGGCGGCGGGAGCGAAATCGTCGAAGGGAGCGCGCGCTCTTCCGTCCAGAAGGCCGCGGAAGCGTCGCTACGCCGGCTGTTCCCCGAATTCTCCCTCGCCGACCACACCGGCTGGGCGAACGTCGTGAAGAAGGCCCGTGAGGGCGCGGGGGACGCACTGAACTACGTCGGTCACCAGGGAGACGTAGATCAGCACCCTGTGTGCCAGCGCGTCCGTACGCACATCGGTGGCGCCGGCAAACGTGGGAGCGAGGTGCTGAAGCACTTCTCATCGCCCGGCCTCGGGTTCGGTTGGCCCAAGGATGCCGTCGACGGAGCCTTGCTCGCGCTCATCGCTGCGGGCCTGGTACGCGCCACAAAGAACGGCCAGCCCGTGACCCTCCAGAGCATCGCGCAGTCCGATGTCCCAGCCCTCGACTTCAAGAGCGAGGGCGTGGTGGTGACGGCGCGCCAGAAGCTCGACCTTCGCGGGCTCTGCGCCGAGCTTGGTCTTCCGGGTGTGTCGAACGAGGAACTGCCAACGGCCGTGCCGAAGGTGCTCGACATGCTCGAGCAGCTTGCCGCCGCCGCCGGAGGCGATGCGCCCCTGCCCGAACGGCCATCCCCGACGCATATCGCAGAGTTGAAGTCGCTCGTGGGCAACGAACAGCTGGTCGGCGTCCACAACGAGCGCGAACGACTGAAGCAGGACCACGCTCAGTGGTCAGCGACGAAGGCGAAGGTGGCTGAACGTGGGCCGCGATGGGACCGGCTCCAGGCGCTTTTGCGCCATGGCGGGACGCTGCCGGAGTACCAGGACGTGGCGAACCAGGCGGCCTCGATCGAGAGCGAACGGACGCTCCTCGCGGATCCTGATCCGCTGACCCCCCTCGCGCTCAAGCTTGCCGACAGCCTTCGGGCCGCGCTACTCGGCGCACGACAACGGATGGCAGACACGCAAGCGGCCCTCCAGGGCCAGCTGGAAGCCACGGCGGAATGGCAGCAGCTCGCGTCCGAGGCTCGTCACCGTATTCTCCACGATGCAGGCATCGCCGCCGTCGAAGAGCTCTCGGTTGTCGACGACGATGCGCTCCTCCGTGCCGTCACCCGCACCTCGCTGGCCGACTGGCAGAACCGCACCGAGGCTCTGCCAAGCAAGTTTGACCGCGCCCGCCAGGAAGCGATCCGCGAGCTCGAGCCGAAGGTCGTGGCGGTGCAGCCGAAGCACGCCACTATCCGCACACCCGCTGAAGCGGACGCCTACCTTACCGACCTTCGCGCCGAAATCGTCGGACACCTCGATGCCGGGAACCCCGTCAGCCTCTAGGAGTGGACCATGCCACCTCTCGCGACCAACCTGCGCCGACAACTGGAAAGCGCCGTGAGCAACGCCCGCGAAACCGCCGAAGCAGCCGCTGTCGCCGCCATGACGGCAATTGGCGTTGAGAGTGACGCGCGCCCTGGGCACCTCGAAGCAGCGACGAACGGCCTGCGTCTCGCCCTTCGGGCCCGCGGGAGGACACTCGGTAAGGGCAGCCTCAAGGACGGCTTGCCCGCACTCATCGAAGAGGTCGCCTACGAACAGTGGCACCGGATGCTCTTCGCTCGCTTCCTGGCGGAGAACCGGCTCCTCATAGAGCCGGGGTCCGGGCAACCGGTGTCGCTGAAGGATTGCGAGGAGTTGGCCCAGGAAGAGGGTATCGACGACCCGTGGCTGCTGGCCGCGAGCTTCGCCAGCGAGATGCTTCCCGGCATCTTCCGGGCCGAGGACCCCGCCGTGCAGCTGCGGCTCGCGCCCGAAGGCCGGGCAAAGCTCGAAGCCATCCTCGCCGCGCTCCCGCCGGACCTGTTCACGGCCGACGATGCGCTGGGCTGGGTCTACCAGTTCTGGCAGGCCAGGAAGAAGGACGAGGTCAACAAATCCGGTCGCAAGATCGGCGGCGAGGACATCGCGCCCGTCACCCAGCTCTTCACCGAGCACTACATGGTTCGCTTCCTGCTCGAAAACTCGCTCGGCGCCTGGTGGGCGGCGCGCCACCCGGGAAGCCCCCTGCTGAAGGAGTGGGAGTACCTCCGCTTCCGCGACGACGGAACGCCCGCCGCCGGCACGTTCCCCGGTTGGCCCGAGCAGGCCAAGGACGTGACCGTCATGGACCCGTGCTGTGGCTCGGGGCATTTCCTCGTGGCCGCGGCGGACATGCTGCGGAAGATGCGCATGGAAGAAGAAGGCCTCGCCGCCGCCGACACCGCGGTCGCCGTGCTGCGCGACAACCTCTTCGGGCTCGAACTGGACCCGCGCTGCACCCAGATCGCCGCCTTCGCGCTCGCCTTCGACGCCTGGAAGGCGGCCGGCTGGCGCGACCTGCCGCTCCCCAACATCGCCTGTTCCGGCGTGGCCGTGGGCGGGAGCGCGAAAGAATGGATGGACCTTGCCGGCGATGACGGCCGTTTGCGCTACACGCTGGAGCGCCTCTGGGAGCTGTTCAAGGACGCCCCCGACCTCGGCAGCCTCATCAACCCTGCGCAGCTGGCGGTGCAGGACCGCATGTTTACGACGGACTATGCCGAAGTAGCCCCGGTCCTGCGCGCCGCCCTCGCGAAGCACGGCGATGACCCGGCGGCCGCCGTCTTCGGTGCGGCGGCGGAAGGCGCGGCGCGGGCGGGGGAGCTGCTGGCCGGGCGCTACACGCTGGTCGCCACCAACCCGCCGTTTCTTTCCCGGGGCAAGCAGGGCGAGGTGCTGAAGAAGCACGCCGAGGTGGCCCATCCCCAAGCGAAAGCCGACCTGTCGACCATGTTCGTCGAACGCTGCCGCGCCTTCATGCGGGATAGCGGCGGCTACACCATGGTGACGCCCCAGAACTGGCTCTTCCTTGGCAGTTACAAGAAGCTGCGCGAACGGTTGCTTCGCGAGCAAACGTGGGGCCACGTAGCGCGCCTCGGTGCGGGCGCCTTTGACACCATTAGTGGCGAAGTCGTCAGTGTGACACTCGTCGTACTCGAACAGAGCCGCCCGGGAACCGGCCACGAGATGACTGGCATCGACGCCTTCGCTCCGGGCACCAGCGCTGAAAAGGCGCGGCTGTTGCGCGAACAGCCGGTTGCGGCAGTCGAACAGGCCACCCAGTTGCGGAATCCCAACGCCAAAGTCACGCTGGAAGCAGTTGGGAATCGGCAGCTGCTCAGCAGGCTCGCTGGCGCGCCGCGCGGCATTGTTTCCGGAGACAACGCCTACTGGTTTCGGACCTTCTGGGAGTTCCCGACTCTTCGGGCCGACTGGCGGAGGCTACAGAGCGCACCTGACGCTACCGCGCCATATACAGGACGTTCGGAGGTCGTTTCATGGGCATCGGGCGGGGATGGGATGCTGAGGCACAGCCGGGCTAACACCTCCTATCGACGCCTAGGTGTGGCTGTGAGCCAAGTTGGCAACCTCCCCGCTACGCTTTACATCGGGGACTTCTATGACAACTCCACTTTCGCCATCGTTCCCGATGATTCCGACGTTGTCCCCGCTCTATGGGCGTTCTGTTCTTCGCCGGACTACGGCCGGGCTGTCCGGAAAGGCAACAGCAAGCTGAGTGTTGACCCTAGTCATCTCGTTTCGGTGCCCTTCGACCGCGACTACTGGCAGAAGGAGGCCGCCCGTCGCTACCCGGATGGCCTACCAGCCCCGCACTCCGACGACCCGACCCAGTGGCTCTTCAAAGGCAACAACGTCGGTTCTGCGGCGCCGTTGCAGGTGGCGGTTGCGCGGCTCCTCGGCTATCGCTGGCCAGACCAGCCAGCCGCCGGCGACCCCGGTATCGAACCGCTCGACGGGCTCGTGGACGATGACGGTATCGTCTGCCTCCCGGCAGTCGCCGGCGAGCAGCCAGCCGCGGAGCGCCTGCGGGCCCTGCTCGCCGCTGCCCATGCGAACCCGCCATCCGGCCCGCGGCCAAAGGGCGCTCCGCCCTGGCCCACGCTCCCGCCGAGGGCGCACGAGTGGATCGAGCAGCTCCTGGCGTCGGTAGGGTATGCCGGCAAGACGCTGGAGGATTGGCTGCGCGACGGCTTTTTCGAGCAGCACTTCAAGCTCTTCCACCAGCGGCCGTTCGCCTGGCACATCGACGACGGGCTGAGGGGCAAGGGCTTCTCGGCGCTGGTCAACTACCACAAGCTCGACGGCGCGAAGCTGGACCGGCTCATCTACAGCTACCTGCAGGCCTACATCGACGCAACGAAGGCGCAGGTCGATGCCGGCGCGGCCGGCGCCGATGCCAGGCTGAAGGCCGCAGTCGACCTGAAAGCGAAGCTCGAAGCCATCCGCCAGGGAGAGCCGCCGTACGACATCTACGTCCGCTGGAAGAAGCTGCACGAGCAGCCGATCGGCTGGAACCCGGACCTGGACGATGGCGTGCGCCTGAACATCCGCCCCTGGATGACAGCCGGCGTCCTCCGCAAGAACCCCAACATCAAGTGGGGTGTAGACCGCGGCACAAACCCCGACGGCACGAAGCGCGACAACGATGTGCACCTGACAAGGGCCGAGAAGGAAGCCGCGCGCCGCGCAGCGGGGGTTTCCGTGTGAGCACGTTCGTGGAGGCCCTGGCGGAGGCGCTTCGGCGCGCCGGCGAGTACAACAGACTCGTGGAACTGCGCCCTGCCGCTGTCCTCTGGCCCGACGAACGCCGCGAATGGGAGCCGCTTGTCCCGCTCCTCCGGCAGGAGTTGCCGCTGCTCTCGCTCGGACCGTACGACCCGGAGGCGGGTACGGGCCCGGCGCTGTGGCTCCGCTGCATGATAGCGCGGACGCTCCCGGAACCATCCCTGCCGGGCGGGACGCCCATCGTGTACCTCCCGGGTCACAGCGCCCGAGAGTTGCGGGCGATGGACAACTGTCCCAGGGGCCTCGAAGCCCTGACAGAACTCCAGTATCGCGGCGAGACCTGGGCCCGCCCGGATGGCAACGACTGGTCACCACCGACCTTCCTGGAAGACAGCGACGTTGGGCTCGGGGTCGAACTGCGCGGGGACGATGCGACGCGGGAAGCCTGCCGCGCCGCGCTGCCGCGGTTGGCGCACCTCTCGGTGGAAGAACTGACCGACAATGCGCCCTGGAAGGTTCGTGACTTCCAGGCGCTGCTGTTGCCCGAATCACCGGCGGGGGCTGTGTCGATCGAAGCGCTGATCGCCGGCGGCGAATCGGAACGAGTCGAGTTCAAGTCCACCGCGTTCTACGACGTCAAGGGGAAGGGCGCCAGGAACAAAGAGATGACCGGAGTCATCGTTTGTGCCATCGCCGGATTCCTTAACGGCGATGGCGGGACGCTCCTCATCGGCGTCGATGACGATGGCAGCGTCCTCGGCCTCGACCACGATTGGAAAGCGCTTCAGCCCGTCGAACGGACCCGTGATCGGTACCAGTTGAAGCTCCGAGACCGAGTCTCGACAGAGCTTGGGCACGTTGCAGGGGCCTATGTCAGCTTCGGTTTCCACCGCATCGGCGAAGCTGAGGTCTGTGTCGTGGCTGTGGCGCCGGCGAATGCGCCGGTCTTCCGCAAGATCGACGGCGGCATGGAGGAGTTTCACGTCCGCCAGGGAAACCGCCGGCTGAATCTGAAGATGAGCGATGCGGTCTCGTATATCCGAGGACACTGGCCCGCTGGCGGCGCTCAATGACGTCTCAGGCGAGTAATGAAGCTGGCACGTTCCTCGAAGCGGTGGCGGCTGCGCTCACGCGCGCCGGGAGCTACAACAGGAACGACCAGTCGGCGCCGGCGGCGGTGCTCTGGCCCGACAAGGAACGGCAGTGGGAGCCCCTGCTGCCGGAGCTGCGGGCGCGGCTGCCGCTCATGACCGTCGGCCCGTACCAGGCGGGTCTCCGACAGGGCCCGGCATACTGGGTCCGCTGCATGCTCAACGGCGTCCTGGAGGACGACCAGTTGCCTGCAGACGCCACGCCGATTGTGTACCTGCCCGGCTTCAGCGCGCAGGAGCTGCGGGCGGTTGAAACTTGCCCAAGGGAGCTTCAGCCGCTGGCTGAACTCCAGTATCGCGGGATGTTCTGGAGGCAGCGAAATGGCCGTGACTGGACACTGCTCGCCTTCCTTCAGAGTGGCGACGGCGGCCTTGGGATCGAGGTAGGAGCCGACCACTCCACGAGAGAGGCGGTGGCGCAGGCGCTCGTCCGCCTCGCGGGTGAGCCCGTGGGTCGGTTGAAGCAGGAGGCTCCTCTTCGCGCGCCGTTCTTCCAGGGACTCCTGCATCCCGATGAGGCGCGAACCATCCTCCAGTGGCTCGATGAGCCTGACGCCTGGCGAGAACGTAGGACAGCCGAAGAGTGGGCGGCGTTTGTGTCCCTATGCCAGTCGAAGTATGAGTTCCATCCCGAGCAGGACGGACCCGTGACGGCCGCAGGCTTGCTCGGCCAGCGCAACGGCGCGTGGGGCGTCGTATGGCGTCGCTTTGAGGAGGCGCCGGCCTCCTACCCGAACCTGCCGGACTTGTTGCGTCGCGGCCGCCCGACCAAGGATCTGGGGCTCTTCATGCGCCCCGAGTCCTGGCCACAAGACAATGAGGCCCTGGAGACCCTCCTGCGGGAGCGGCTCGCTGGGGCCGGCGCCATGGTGGCCTCCGAACTGCGGAAGCTCGTGCGAGAACTCGAGTCGGCTCACGGTCGCCGGCGCGATTGGGTTTGGGCTCGACTCGGCCGGGCGCCGCTAGCGACCGCGATAGGCCATCTCGCCAATTTGGCGGCCGAGACGGAGCAAGCTCTCGGCGGCGCAAGCGTCGAGGCGATTGCCGCTGCCTATGCCGAGCGCGGGTGGCGCGCAGACGCCGCCCTGCTGGATGCCCTCGCCTCAGCGTCGTCCTCCGAGGATAGTGCTGTTGTGAAGGACACTTCGCGGGCGCTCTACGAGCCGTGGGCTGACGCGAGCGCCCGTTCGATGCAAGCTCTCACGCCGTCGTACCGAGGGGAACAGCAGCCCCTCCCAGCTGGCGGTACGTGCATGGTCTTCGTCGACGGGTTGCGATTCGACGTCGCTCGCCGCCTCGAGGCACAGTTGACTGAGCGGGGACTGTCTGTGGCTGTCGCCTCACGCCTCGCACCCATTCCCACCGTCACCGCATCCGGCAAGCCGCTGGCGGCGCCGCCTCTGCCACTGTGCCCCACCAGGGGATTCGACGTGGCGACCTCAGCCGGTGGCCCGGTGCTCGTCGCTGACGGATTCCGAAAGCTGCTGCTTGGCGCCGGCGTCCAGATTCTCTCGCGGGACGAAGTTGGCGCTCCCGGCGGTATCGGCTGGACGGAGTCCGGCGACATCGACAAGTACGGCCACGACTATGGATGGCGGCTCGCAAACCAACTGGGCGCCGAGGTGAGTCGCCTCGCGGCCCGCTGCGAACAGTTGCTCGAAGCCGGCTGGGAGACGGTCCAGGTGGTGACCGATCACGGTTGGCTGCTACTGCCGGGCGGCATGCCCAGGGTGGATCTCCCGGAGCACCTGACGGACGTGCGCAAAGGGCGCTGTGCACGGTTCAAGGACTCGGCGACCGCGACGGGCCTCACGGCTGCCTGGCATTGGGATCCAGCAGTCCGAGTAGGCCTGGCACCTGGAATCTCTTGCTTCGAGGCCAACAAGGAATACGAGCATGGCGGTGTGAGTCCCCAGGAGTGCATCACGCCGGTGGTGAACGTGACCAGGCCACGAGACACTGGTACGCCTGTGAGCATCGAGGACGTCCGCTGGGTTCAGTACCGCTGCCGTGCAAAGAGCGCCGGTGCGCCGGGCGGAGCCTTCGCCGATGTACGGGTGAAGGCAAACGATCCTTCCACTTCGCTCGCGACCGAGGCCCGTCCGATTCCACCGGACGGAACGATAAGCGTGCTTGTTAGCGACGAGGACTCGCTCGGACGAGCTGTGGTCGTCGTCGTCTTGTCAGCCGCCGGGGAAGTTCTGGCGCAGACCATGACCATCGTCGGAGGAGCTGGCTGATGGAACTCGACGAACTCGATCGCCTCGCCGCTTCGGTGTTCGAGGGCTATGTCGTGCGAAAGGACCTCGCACTACGGTTCAAGGGGCAGTACCCCGTGCCCACGTACGTCGGAGAATTTCTCCTCGGGCGTTACTGCGCAAGCACAGACGAAGGCGAGATTGCCGAGGGACTCAAGATCGTCGAGCGGCAGCTTCGCGAGCGCGCCGTTCGGGCTGGAGAGGAAGAGTTGTTCAAGTCACGCGCTCGAGAGCAGGGCACCGTGAAACTGATCGACCTCATCACTGCACGGCTCGATTCGACGACTGACACCTACGTAGCCACTCTCCCGAGCCTCAGGCTGACGACGGTCCGAATCGACGACCAACTCGTGTCGGAGAACGAGCGGATGCTGACCGGAGGCTTCTACGCCGAAGTGGAACTGGAGTACGACGCAGCGATTGCCCAGCAGAAGGACGGCCGCCCCGTCGGGATCGCGAACCTCCGTCCCATCCAGCTGAGTAAGCGGGGCGTGCTGGATGACTTCGCCCGCGGCCGCCGCGCGTTTACGACCGAACAGTGGAAGTATCTCCTCTTGCGGAGCATCGGCTTCGAGCCGTCCCGCCTCCCGGTCCGGGGGCAGGATGCGCTGTTCCTCAGGATGGTCCCGTTTGTGGAGCGGAACTACAACATGGTAGAACTCGGCCCGCGTGGCACCGGCAAGTCCCATCTCTTCCAACAGGTTTCGCCCTATTCACACCTGGTCTCAGGCGGAAAGGCAACAGTCGCGCGGATGTTCGTGAACAACGCAACCGGGCAGCGAGGCCTCGTGTGCCAATACGACGTGGTCTGTTTCGACGAAGTGGCTGGGGTCTCCTTCGACCAGAAGGACGGCGTGAACATCATGAAGGGCTACATGGAGTCCGGTGAATTCAGCCGCGGCAAAGAGAGCATACGCGGCACCGCCGGCATCGTGCTGGTGGGCAACTTCGACGTCGATGTCGCTCACCAACAGCGGGTTGGTCACCTCTTTGGCCCCCTTCCTCCCGAAATGCGGAACGACACGGCGTTCATGGACCGGATCCACGCTTACATCCCTGGCTGGGACATCCCGAAGCTAGAAGCGGCACTCTTCACCGAGCATTTCGGGCTCGTAAGCGATTTCCTCTCCGAGGCATGGACTCGTCTCCGGGATGATGGCCGACTCCAGGCGATTCAGGGGCGTATTCATTATGGTGGCGCACTCAGCGGACGTGACACGACCGCAGTGAATCGGACGGTCAACGGGCTGCTAAAGCTTCTCTACCCGGATCGCGAGATGTCCATCGCCGACGAGGACCTCGAGTGGGCAGGCCGATTGGCCCTTGAATGCCGCCGGCGAGTCAAGGAGCAGCAAAAGCGCATCGGCAGCGCTGAATTCCGCAATACCCACTTCAGCTACCAGATGGGCGATGACGGCGTCGAACGATTCGTGGTCACCCCCGAGCTGCAGAGCGAGGACATGATCGGCAGCGATCCGCTGCCTCCTGGCCAGGTGTGGTGCATTAGTCCGGGCGGTCAGGACGAGAACGCCGGCCTTTATAGAATCGACGTTAACGAAGGGGCCGGCTCGGGGGTGAAGATCCTTAATCAACCAATCCCCCCAGCCTTTCGGGAAAGCGTCCGGTACGGAGAACAGAACCTCCTCGCGCGGGCAAGGGAACTGGTTGGAGATCGTGATCCTCGGCAGCACGAGTTCAATGTCCAGATGCGGGCGTTTGACGCCTCGCGGACCGGGGCATTCTTGGGTCTGCCGGCGCTCCTTGCGTTGTGCAGTGCGCTCTTGGGCAAGTCCCTGCGCGGAGGCCTCGTGGCTGTCGGCGGGTTGAACCTCGGCGGTGGCATCGACCCGGTGCACAACGCAGTCGGCGTCGCCGAGTTGGCCATCGAGAAGGGCGCCAGCGCGTTGCTCGTCCCGATCTCGGCACGGCGGCAACTCAACGACCTCTCGGATGAGATGGCGACTAAGGTCTCCGTGTTGTACTACACGGAACCCCGGGAGGCGCTGCTGAAGGCGCTGGGAGACTGAGAGCGATGGACCAGCACGCCCCGCTGGGCATCAGCGACGGGCCCAGCGCACGAAGGGTCGCCAAGAGTCCCTTGGCGCTTGCACCGCTCTTGTCGCCGACACGTCGGCCACCGGGTCGCGGGCGGGAACGCTACTCTGTGCATGGGGAGATCGCCGCCATTGCTCAAGGCGGGTACTCCAGCGGGTGCTTCGCAGGCCTGAAGCGCAGCGAGCTGAAGCAGTTCGGCGAATACCGCACCCAGCGCTACGTCCTCCACGCCTACGACCAGCTGGCCCGGGGGGAGATGCCGGATTTGGAGGGGGTGTAGGTGGCCGCAGAGGAGGGCTCGCGGCGGCGGTCACGCCGTGTAACCGTGCGCTTGCGGAATGGTACCGCCGATAGTACTGTTAGGTCAGCTCGATCGTGAGCCAGGTGGAGAAATCCATCGCCCGGCTCAAAGCTCGGCCTTCCGAGGCCAACTTCGAGGATGTGAGGCGCGTCCTCGAAGGCAGGGGCTGGCAGCAGGCGCGCCAGGAAGGAAGCCATGTGACCTTCAGAAAGCCCGGTGAACGTTCGATTACGGTCCCCTTGAAGGACAGTACCCGTGTGAAACGTTTCTATGTCGATCAGATCTGCGAACGCCTCGGACTGGATGCATAACCCCATGAAGACGACTCGAAGCACGTTGGCCGAGCATCTCGCCGTCCAATACCCGTTCAACATCATCGCGGATCCGGATGGCGGTTACGTCATTATCTATCCTGATCTCCCCGGATGCATGACACAGGTGGAGGACATCTCTGAAATCGCGGAGGCGGCGACGGAGATCCGGAAGCTTTGGATCGAAACCGAGTATGAAGACGGCCACGATATCCCGCCGCCGTCGTACCCCGAGGAGCACAGCGGCAAGTTCAACCTGCGCATCGCGAAGTCGCTGCACCGGCGACTCGTCGAATCGGCGGAGCGCGAAGGGGTGAGCCTCAACCAGTACGCCATGTCACTGCTTGATAAGGGCGACGCGCTGGCCCGCGTCGAACGCCGCCTGGGGGAGCTTGAGCTTCGCCTGACGGCTATTGACGCCCAGTTGCGTTACCGCGTCTCCGATGCGCCGGCGGTCTCTCGCAGGCGGGCGACGCTCTACACGCTCAAGGCCAAGGCCGCCTGATGGTGACTACTCGAACCGGGACACGGAGGCGCAAAACCGTAGAAATCCCGCAAGACCAGTACGCCGCGTTCATCCAACAGCTTGAACTCGAGTCCATCTGGCTCGCCGAGGCGACGGTCCGAAACGAGCTGGGACCGGAGATGCCAGAAGAAGCCCGCATCGTCTTCGAGCCGCTCGAAGCCGAGTTTGATCTGATTGAGGGCGGGTTTGAGTGCTACCACGAGTACGGTCTCCAGATTCACTCGGACGGGTCCCCCGTTGCGGAGATCATGGCCAGTCTTGGCGTTCGTTTCCGCTCTGAAGAGCCGATGACGAACCAACTCTTCGAGCCATTCAGTGAGGTGAATTTGCCGGTCAACACCTGGCCGTTCTTTCGCGAGTTCGTGCACACGACGCTCGGCCGGTTCGGGTGGGTGCCGTTCACCCTCCCGGCCTTCAAGGTAGGCGCGCCGCACGATGGCGCGCAGCATGGCCAACGAGAGACGGTGAGGAGTCGCCGGGCGCCTTCGACCCCTTCTTAACGACCGGGAGGCCGAGAACGAAATGGCGAAGATTGACACGAGCGTCGGCCACCTGGTCGACATGATCGAGCGGGGCGAGCTTCGGCTTCCCGAGCTTCAGCGCCGCTACGTCTGGCCGGCGACACGGGTCCGCGACCTGCTTGATTCGTTGTACCGCGGCTACCCATCGGGGACGATCCTGGTCTGGGAGACGGACCAGGAGGTGCCGAGCCGGGACCTCGTCGTGCAGCAGACCTCTTCGGCCTTCACGCCGAAGCTCCTTCTCGACGGGCAACAACGGCTGACGTCACTCTCAGCCGTGATTCGCGGCGAGCCGATCCGGCTCAAGGGACGCGTTCGGCCCATCCACATCGCCTTCAACCTCGACCACCCCGAGGGGCCGCCGGTCGAAGTGATGGAAGTCGAGGATGACGAACAGCCGCCAGCGTTCGAGCAGGTGGAGGAAGAAGGGGAGGAGCCGGCTGAGGCCAAGTCGCTCCAGGAGCGGCTCCGCAGCCGTACCTTCGTCGTGGGATCGAACGCTCTCTTCGCGGATCCCCGTTGGGTGCGCGTGTCCGACATCTTCAAGGGCGAGAAGACGGACTGGCAGTTGCTCAAAGGGCTCGTCGATTCGCCAGACGACCCGAAGTACGACCTGTACGCAAAGCGGCTCCAGCGAGTTCGGCGCATTCGCGAGTATCCGTACGTCATGCACGTCCTGGAGCGCAGCCTCCCTTACGAAGAGGTCGCAGAGATTTTCGTACGCGTGAACTCGCTGGGGATGAAGCTGCGCGGGTCGGACCTCGCGCTGGCACAGATCACGGCCCGCTGGCCGAACTCGCTCCAGATGTTTGAGGACTTCGCCGAGGAATGCGAGAAGGTTTGGTTCACCTTCGACACCGGTCTTCTCGTCCGCACACTCGTCGCGTTTGCCACGAAGCAAAGCCGATTCCGGACGGCCGCGACGATCCCTGTGCCGATGCTAAAGGAATCGTGGGAGAAGGCGAAAGACGGGCTCCGGTTTGCGGTGAACTTCCTTCGGGCGAACGCGGGGATTGAGGACGAATCGCTGCTCTCATCGCCGCTGCTCGTGATCCCGGTCGCTGTGTTCGCCGTGCTCAAGAACCGGCAACTGACTCATGCCGAAGAACGCGGGCTGCTGTACTGGCTGCTGATGGCGAATGCCAAAGGTCACTTCTCGGGGTCAGCCGAGACGACGCTCGACAACGACCTGCGCATTCTTTTCCGCGGCGGGACACCCTCCGACCTCCTCGACGCCCTCAGGCAGCAGGTGGGCCGGACAACCTTCGAGCCGAGCGACTTCGTCGGACGAAGCCCACGGAACCCGATGTTCCCGGTCGTGTACCTCGCCCTGAAGCAGGGCGGTGCGCAGGACTGGCAAAGCGGCCTGAACCTGTCGCTGACCCACAGCGGGAAGTGGCATTACATCAACTTCCACCACATCTTCCCGAAGTCGAGGTTGGCTTCGGAGGGCTATGAGACCAGCGAAATCAACGAAATCGCGAACATGGCGTTCATCAGCGGCAGTCTCAACCGTGCGCTGAGCAACAAAGAGCCCAACGAGTACTTTCCTGGCGTGATTGAGAAGCGAGGGCCGGAGGCACTGTACGGCCAGCACATTCCCCTCGATCCAGCACTTTGGGAGGTCGCCAACTACCGGGCGTTCCTGGAGACCCGGCGCTCAGCGCTCGCCAGGACGTTGAACGGATTCTTCGAGGGAATCGCCGCGGACAGGAGCGTCGCCGCGGACGTGCACGACCTGATTGAAGCAGGCGAGAGCGGAGGCCTCGAATTCAAGTCCTCCGCTCGGTTCAACGCTCACACGGGCGGAGCGGATCCGAAGCTGGAGGCCGTCATCGCTAAAACAATCTCCGGCTTTATGAACGCCGACGGTGGCACCCTGCTCATTGGAGTCAATGACTCTGGGCTTCCGGTTGGCATTCAGAGCGACCTCGACACGCTCACCCGGAAGGATCGGGACGGATACGAGCAGTTCCTCACGAACCTCGTCGCGAAGGCGATCGGGGTTGAACGCTGTCCTGACATGGCTGTCTCCTTTCACAAGGTAGAGGATGCCGACATCTGCATGGTGCGTGTCTCGCCCAGTCCGAAGCCGGCATACGTGACGGACGGCGCCGAGCGTCGCCTATACGTGCGTACGGGGAACAGCACGCGTCCGCTGACGACGGAGGAGGCGGTCGCCTACGTCGGCGAGCGCTGGCGCTGACGCGCGTCTGCCCGAACCCGTACCGTAGCCGACCATGGAGCCGCATGAGGAGTTCGAAAGCCTGTGTGGCAATCTCTGGATCGAGGATGCGGACATCCATTGGAGCCCAGCGGAGACGGGACACCGCGTGCAGGTGGAACTCGTCGGTGCGCCTGAAGATTGCCGCCTGGTGATGTCAGCACCCGACCGGCCGTGGCCGTCGGGCCAAATCTCGCTGATCTGGAAGGGTGTGCGCGTTCGCGGGTTCGACCTCTATGGGCCAGCCCACCCTTATCGCGGCAAGAAAGTCGCGACGCCTCACCGGCAGTTCTTCACCGCTAACGGCGAGCCGCGCCCCGAGGCCGTGGACCTCGGGGCTGAAGGCATCGAAAGCCTTGGTGACGCGTTACGATGGTTCCTCGACTGGTGTGGGATAGAATGGCGCTTCCGTTGGCAGGATCCGCCAACCCAGCCGCCGATGGCGGGTACCAAACAGACCCGCGCGATGCGCAAGGCTCGGGCGAATCGGAAGAGGAGGTGATGACCGTGAACGTTCTGCCCGAACCGACGAAGGTTGCGACACTCCTCCGGGAGCTGACCGCGTCGTGGATCGAATGCGTGCGAGACGGCGACCTGCTCGCGGTGGACACGCCCTTCGTACTCCAGGACGGCCACCTCTTCCGTGCCTTCATCTCCGCCGGCGACCGGCCTGGGCAGGTGGTGGTTAGCGACGGGGGATGGGCAAGCGAACAGATCGAACTCTTTGCCAGGACCGTCGCCGTGCGCAACGCCCGAATTGACGAGCTCAAGCGTATCGGGCGCGAGGCTGGCATTGAATGGGACACGGAGTTCGCCTACACGGCGACAGACCTTCAGTCCGCCGTGGAGCGCATGTCCGACTTGGCACGAGCGGTTGACCGTTCGCTGACGCTTCTCCACTCCCGTGCATCCCGTGGATTGGCCCCGCTTGCCGCTCGGCTCCGGGATGGTCTTCGCGAGGCCGGGCTGAAGGTGGAGGGCGGCGCCCGCATCGAATTGGACGGGCAAAGAGTCCGCGTGGACTACAGGGTCGTGCGCAACTCGTCAGAAGCCGCTGTTGAGATACTCGGGGGCCGTAGCCGCCAAAGCGCGGCTCAGTCGATCGATCATGCGGTCACGAACTTCCACGTACTGAGACGCGGCCTCTACCCGGGCCTCCTCGTCGGAGTCTACGACGAGGACTCGCCGGCGGCCGCCACCGAGCTGCGAGATCGATTCCTCGCGGCGAGGCCCGAGGAAACCCTTCTCCTCCCCGGATCTGAGGCGATCGCCACGCTCGCAGAGCGGCTCGCAGCTTGACTCGATAGCGCAGCCGTGGACTCGACGCGGCTACCGCTGCTCATGTGCACCGGCCGCTGCACCATTTTTCGTTCGATGTTCGCGAATGCCCCGAATCTCCCTTGAAGCACTCCAAATGCGGGGTGTTAGGTTCGGCCCAAGTCCACCAATGGAGAGGGCCGCATGCAAGAAGTCCTGTACCGGCGGGCGCAGTTCGCCAGGGCAATCGGGGTCTCCGAGACGACCGTCAAGAACTGGCTCGCCCGCGAGGAACGTGAGCCGGGCACGGGCGTGAAGTTCGTCCGACTCCCAACCGGGGAGCGCCGCATCCCGGCAAGCGAGGTCGAGCGGATTCTGCGCGTCGTCGGCAGCGAACACGGCGGACTGCTCGGATGACGCGTCGTACCCCACGTCCGCCCTATCCGGTCGAAGTCCGCTGGCAGCCGGGGCCGCGGACCGCCGAGTACGACGCCATCTGGCGGTGGCTCATGCGCGGACCGCTCCTCGATGGCGACCCCGGCCGGCCCGACATCCTGCCCCGAGGCCGCCGCTGATGGGCTCTTACGTGCCACCGTTGCACGACGCCGCCCCAATCTGGGTTCGGCGCTACTACCCGCTCCCTGACCCGCTTGCCACGTTCGAGCAGGTGGAACGGTGGCGGCACCTGGACGTGCCCGGAAGATCCGACGACGCACTCCGGGCGGAGCTGAATCGGATCACGTTGCGTCTCCTCTACGACCCCAAGCCCTCGCCCTGGCTGTTGGAGCGGCGCGCAGTATTGCGGCGCGAGATCGCCAGCCGGGGCGGTGGGCCAAAACAGCCGCGGCAGTCGCCGACCCCACCGCGGCCAGCCGCAACGCCTCGTCCCACCCTACCGGAGCAAGCCGACCGCCAGCGCCCCTCCTGGCACCCGTTGAGCGGCGACACCCCTTCATGACGATCGACGCCGACCCACCGCCGGTGTTCCCGCCGCGGATCGTCCGCCTGGCTGATGTCCGGCCGGAAAAAGTGACCTGGCTGTGGCGCGGGTACATCCCGCTCGCAAAGGTGACCTTGCTCGACGGCGACCCGGCGCTCGGCAAGTCGAACCTGACTCTCGACCTGGCCGCCCGGGTGAGTCGCGGGCTGTGCATGCCGGACGGCTCTCGGAGTGACCTCACCGGCCCAGCCGGGGTCTTCCTCCTCAACGCGGAGGACGGTCTCGGCGACACCATTCGCCCTCGGCTCGAGGCAGCCGGCGCCGACCTGTCCCGGGTAGATGCGCTGGAGAGCGTCTTCGACCAGCAGGGTGAGGAACAGCCCATCGTGCTGCCCGGTGACATCGATGCCCTGCGGTTGGCGATCGTGCGAGTCAACGCCGCTCTGGTCGTCATCGACCCGCTGATGGCCTACCTCTCCCCCAGCACCAACAGTTACCGGGACCAGGACATCCGTCGCGCGCTCGTGCCCGTGAAGCGTCTGGCGGAAGAAACGGACGCGGCGATCGTCGTTGTCCGCCACCTCAATAAGGCGACCGGTCAGAGCGCCCTCTATCGAGGTGGCGGCAGCATCGGGATCATCGGCGCGGCCCGCACCGGCCTCCTGGTCGGCGCCGACCCTGATGACGCCACCGGCAGCCGGCGCATCCTGGCGACGACGAAGAACAACCTTTCGCTGAAGGCGGCCGCCGTGGCGTATCACATCGAGAGCGCCGGGGACTCGTGCCGGGTGGTGTGGGACGGGCCGACCGAGCATACCGCCGACACAATCGTCACGGACTCGCGCGGCGACGCCGACGGCGGGGCCCTCGGGGAGGCTGTGCAATTCCTTGAGGGCGAGCTGTCCGGAGGGGAGGCTAGGGCGACGAAGATCCTCGCGGCAGCTCGAAAGCTCGGCATCTCGGAAGCCACGCTGAGGCGGGCGAAGGCCAAGCTCGGGGTGAAAGTGATCCGGCACGGGTTCGGAGATGCCGGGGCGTACTCCTGGGCTCTCCCCGCCATAGGTGCTCACGGGAACCCCATAGATGATCACCCTTCAGACAGGACCACCTATGACGGACCTGATCACCTATGGGATACGGCCGGGCCAGAAATGCTGACCTACTGCCCCGCCCCGGGGTGCATCCAAATCGTCGCCGCTGGCGCGACCTGCGCGCAGCACGACCAGGACTTGCGCGGCACCGCTATCGGCCCGCCGGCCGACTCACCCCGCCCGTGAGCGAGTAGATTCGTGGTGGGGCGTCGGCGCCCCGGGAGGTGACCATGCGCGCGATCGTCTACGTCCGGGTCTCCACGGACGCCCAGGAGCGGGACGGCACGTCCCTCGACACGCAGCAGCAGGCGTGCCTCGACTACGCCCGGGCGGCGGGCTGGACCGTGGTCGACCTCGTCCGTGACGCGGCCAGCGGGTTCTCCCTGGAGCGACCGGGGATCGAGACGATCCGCGCGGCGATGCGCTCGAAGGCGTGCGATGTGGTCCTCGCTTACGCGGTCGACCGCCTCTCGCGACACCAGAACCACATCGGCGTGCTTTTCGATGAGGCCGATGGCTGGGGCGTGCAGTTTGAGTTCGTCACCGAACGTTTCGAAGACACCGCCATGGGCCGATTCATCCTCGCCGCCCGTGCCTTCATGGCCGAGGTTGAGCGCGAGAAGATCGCTGAGCGGACTATGCGCGGGAAGGCCGAACGCGCGCGGGCCGGGAAGCTCCCACAATCGACGGGCAAGGGCCTGTACGGCTACACCTACAACCGTGAAAGCGGACAACGCGAAGTCGAGCCAACGCAGGCTGCCGTCGTTCGCCGCATCTACGAACACTACGCGGCAACGCGCAGCTTCTCCGCGGTCGCAAACGAACTGAACGATGCCGGCGTACCGGCGTTTTCTGGGGGACGCTGGCATCCGCTGACGATCCGAAACGTGCTGACCAACGAGTCCTACACGGGGCGAACGGTATCGCCGGACGCAGCGCGTGAAGACGCGGTCGGTCCGAACACAGAAGCGAACGACGCGCGTCGTCGAACGCCCCGAGTCCGATTGGATCGAGGTCGAAGGCGCCACCCCGCCGATCGTCCCGCTCGACCTCTGGCAGCGAGTGGAGACGATCATCAAGGACCCGGAACGCATCAGCCGGCGCCCGGAGAGCAGGCACTACCTCCTCAGCGGGCGGGCCCGGAGTCGTGTCTGCAAGTCCGCCATGATCGGCCAGACCCTGATGTCCAAGGGCAAACCGTATCGCTACTACCGCTGCCGACACAGCTATGACAAGAACTCGGGTCGACAGTGCGAGGCGCGCTACATCTCAGCCGAGCAGATGGAGGCACACCTCTGGGATGCGGTGCGCGCAGTTCTGTCCGAGCCGTCTCGGGTCCTCGCCGACGGAGCCCGTGCCGCCTGCGCGGCGCCGGTGGAGCACGACGACGGGTCGCGCGCTGCGCTGACGAAGCTCCAGGAGCGCGAGCGTCGGCTGGTACACCTGTTCTCGTTGGGAGAGGTCGATGAGCAGATCGTCCGCGAGCAGCTCCGCGGTGTCCGGGCCGAGATCGCAGCGTTGGAGCGGGAACGCCGGCGCCACGCGGCCCCTGCGGAAACCGTCCGGGTGGATGTGGTCGGGCTGGAGGCGGCATGCCGGCACGTCCTGAACCGGTTGGCCGGCGCCGAGCCCGAGATGCGTGAGACGATCCTAGAAGCGCTACGGGTGAACGTTCACGCCGACAGCGCCGGCGCGGTCATCGAGGGCTCGCTGCCGAGCGTCGACTCGGGTTTCGCGCCGGGTGAGGCAGTTTCCGATGTTTGTTCAGTGGTGACTAAAAGATCATCACACTGATCAGTTTCCAGATCCGGGATTGTTCCGCTGATCTGGACCTTTTCGGTGGATGCGTGGACGCGGATATCGAGCGCTTCCATGAGCAGCTTGTGCTCGTCGGCCTCCGCCGAGGCGACCCACCGTCCGAGCGCGCGCGCAATCTGAGGCAGCCGGTCGAGCATCGCTTCCAGCCGGGCTTCGGCAGCGTCGTCGTGACGGACACGGGCCAGCGCCGCTTCGACGCGAGCGGCATCCTTCGCAAACTGGGCGGCCCGCTGCTGTACTAAATCCGCAGGGAGGTTGCCGTCGGCAAGGGCATCGACGAGCCGCCGCTGGCGAGCGCGGACCTGCTCCAGCTCGTTCTCCAGCCGGATCGTCTCGGACCCAGCAGCAGCTTCGCACCGCAGCCGGCGAATCTCCCGCGCGATGCGCTCAGGGTCGGCGATGACCGAGGCGACCGCCCTTCGCACGGCCGGTTCCAGCACGTCGCAGCGGATGTACCGGCTCTTGAAGACATCGCGCTCGAACTCACCACTGAATGCCTTTCGGCACCTGTAGTAGTGGTAGCGACCCCTACCGAGTGCCTGACCAACCATCGGCGTGCGGCACGAACTACAACGCAGCCGTCCGGTGAGTTCGTAGTCGCTTTTGCGAACCCCACGGCTGGCACGTTCGGGGTCGGCGAAGATTTCCTGCGCCCGCTGGAACATCGCGTCCGTGATGATTCGCGGCGATGCTTCCGGGAGCAAGATGTGCTCAGCCGTGTCCCGCGCAATCTTGCGTTGCTTCTTCCTGCCGGTGTCAGGGTCCCGGACGACTTCGGTACGGGTCTGGCCGAAAAAGGTCCGGCCAGCGTAGGCCTCGTTCATCAGGATCCGCCGGACCGTGAGTGGATGCCATGTCTTGTTAGACTTGGTGGGCACGCCATCCCTGTTGAGCCCGGCGGCTATGCCGGCGCAACTCCCGCCGGAGACGAACTCGCTGAAGATGCGTTTCACGATGCGCGCTTCGCCGGCGATGACCTCACGTCGGCCATATGCAACGTCCGGGCCGTCGGATTTGAGTATCAACCGGTATCCGTAAGCTCCTGCGCCCTGGCCCTGAGGCAGCCTGCCTTCCCTCGCACGGGCGATCTTTCCGCGGACCGTCCGCTCCCGGATCTTCTCCCGTTCCAGTTCCGCCGCGAACGCCTTTGCAGAACGGAGGAACTGCCCCACGGACGTATCTTCGAAGGTTTCGGTGACGAACTCGACTTTGACCCCGTAGCGTTCCATCTCGTCAAACAGGATGGCGACGTGCGTTTGCTTCCGAGACAGCCTGTCGAGTGCGTAGCCGACCACCAGGTCGACCTGCCGTCTCCGCGCCAACTCCCGCAGCCGGCCAAGGCCGGGCCGGTCGAGGTCGAACCCGCTGGCTGTGTCGCTCTCCTCCACGACGACGATGTGCCCGTTCTGGGCAGCGTAGTTGCGGCACGCCTCGGCCTGGGTACCCAGCGAGGTCCCGTCCTGCTCCTGCAAGTCGGTGGAAACGCGGGCGTAGATAGCGGCCTTCATGCGCAGTCCTGAACAAACGGATCCCCGCCGATTTCGACGGGGACCCGCGTGACTACCGCTACTCGTACCGCTCTTCGCTTGCTTTGCCTATCAAAAGGCGCCGCCAGAGTTCGTCCCATGCGTCGGTCCGCGGTCCGGGCCGCCATTGGGTCCCACTCAAAGGCGCCGGCTGTTGCCGCCGTTTCGGCTTCATTAGCGCCTCCGTCTTGGTCTGGCGCTCGAACCGATTGAGCAGCTGCCGCGGCTCCCCCCGAGTCCACTACCAGATCGACTCCCGCGTGCGTGGCCTCTTTGTAGGCACCCCAGGCCGAGACGAACACTCCCTCCCGTACTTGCAGCGCTGGGAACACCCGGAAGGCCTTGGGAGCCCATCGGCCTTTCACAGCGAGGACAAACTCCCGCTCGCCGAAGTCGGCGAGGTCGCGGATCTGCCGCTTAAGGTGGTCATGGAAGTTGCCGGCGCCCGGGATGACGTCCACAAACACGGTGTCCCCATCGACGCCGTCCGTCCAGAGCTTGTCGAGGGCCTCGAGGCTCTCCACCGGCATCGGAGCGAGGGGCTTTCGTCGGCGGCCCGAACGCGGCCTTTTTCCAAAGATTGGTTGACCCACTGTTTTCTCCTCAAGAGTCGGATGCACGGAACGTTGGTGGAGAACGTTTCGGGCGGAGCTCGGGACCGGAAGCCGTGCATGGCCGGATGTTCGCTCGCGCGGCCCCCAACGAACGGCCGTCTAGTGCGCAGATCCGTTTGCTTGAACCATGGGGATCGGATTTTTGGGCGGGCGAATCTGCGCAACAAACGGCCGCTCAAGTGCACCGGAAGTTGAGAGCCTGCGGACCTACTTCACGAAGGAGTCCGCTATGACTGACCAAATCCCAACCCCAACCACAGTCCTCGAGGAAGCCAGACGGCTACGTGCTTTGGGCATCGCTGTGACCAAGGTCAGAGCACGGGACAAGCGCCCAACAACCAAGGGATGGCAGAGCGCCCCACCCCCGGATGATGCACAACTAGTGACATGGTTCGGGGACGGAGAGGGCAACATCGGTGTCCGCACCGGCGCTATCTCCGGCGGCCTCATCGATCTCGATTGCGACAACGAGAAGTTCGCGCGCTATCTGGCCGCGGTCAGCCCCGGCTGGCTCCTGGCCGCACCCCGATACCGCCGGGGCGATCGGCCCCATATCCTTCTTCCGATCGAACCCTTGCCCGACTACGCGAAATACACGTTAGGCAAGATGACGATCGTGGAGGTCCGGGGTGAC
>JADYYG010000029.1 GCA_020853755.1 Dehalococcoidia bacterium
AACCATCGGCGATGGGGACCATGCCGCAGGCGAGGGCCACGGCCGCGCCGCCGGAGCTGCCGCCGCACGTCTTCGCCAGGTCCCAGGGGTTGCGGGTCGCCCCGAAGACAGGGTTGAACGTCTGCGAACCAAGCCCGAACTCGGGCGTGTTCGATTTCCCGATGCTGATCGAGCCGGCAGCCTTGAGACGCCGCACCGGCAGCGCGTCGACCGCCGGCACGAAGTCGCGGTAGATGGGCGAGCCGTAGGTGGTGCGCACCCCAGCGGTTTCGAAGAGGTCCTTGTGGGCCACCGGGAGACCGTGCAGCGGGGCGGGCGTCGCGCCGCGGGCGAGGGCGTTATCGGCCGCGGCGGCGTCCCGCATCGCCTGTTCGGCGGTCAGCGTGACGATGGCGTTGACCGCCGGGTTCACCCGTTCGATCTGCGCGAGGTGGGCCTCCAGCACCTCGCGGGCGGAGAGTTCGCGCCGGCGAATGCGCGCCGCCAGTTCGGTTGCGGTAAGGAAGCAGAGCTCGCTGGAGGCGGCCACGGTTATTCGTACCCGGGCGGAGCAACGAACCCGCCGCGCGCATCTTCGATCAGCTGGACGAAGCGCAGCACCGTCAGGTCTTCGAGATACGGCCCGACCGCCTGCAGGCCGAGCGGCAACCCGCTTGCCGTGAATCCGCCGGGGAAGGCCACCGCGGGCTGTCCCGCCATCGTCGCGACCTGCGGGTAGAAGACTTCGAGGCGGTATTCGACCATCGCGCCGTCGATCTCCAGGGTGCGCTGCGTGAAGGGCGCCGTCTGGTGTGGGAAGGCCTCGCCAAGGGCCATCGGCGTGAGCAGCACGTCCCAGTCGCGGAAGAACTGGCGGTAGGCTGCGCGGTACCGCTCCCGCGCGTCCAGCAGCAGTGCGTAGTCGATGGCCGAGAGCAGCAAACCGTCGGCGACCGCGTTCGCAGAGTCGTCGCCGGTAGCGCGAAGGTTGCGCGCGAGCTCCTGGCGTTGCTCGATGGGCTGTCCGCCCGAGGTCCGCGCCGTCAGCACCTTCATGTAGTCGAGGAAGTGCTGACGCCAATCGAACTGCGGCGACGCCTGGGCGACCGTCGCGCCCTGGGCCGCAAGCCAGCCGGCTAGCTCGTCGCGGCGGGCGCGCATTTCGCTCGAAACGGGGACCCATGGCTGGTCCGGGAGAACCGCCACACGGAAGCCGCGCAGGTCCTGGTGGCGCGACGGAGGCAGTTCGAGCCGCCATGCCGCGTCTTCGCCGGGGTCTGGCCCCGCGCACAGGCGGAAGGCAAGTTCGAGGTCATGGGCGCTGCGAGCGAGCGGCCCCTGCACCGCCAGTACGGCCGACGGGTTCGGCGCTGTCGAAAACGGGAAAGCGCCGAAGCGCGGCCATGCCGTCTCCGATGGGCGAAGGCCGTAGACGCCGCAGAACGCCGCCGGGACGCGGGTGGAGCCGCCGATGTCGCTGCCGAACTCGAGCGGAGTGAGCCCCGCAGCGAGGGCAGCCGAACCGCCGCCGGTGCTCCCTCCGGGCGAGCGCCCGAGGTCCCAGGGGTTGTTCGTGCGGCCGTAATTCGGGCTGTCGGCCTGCCAGTCGCCGAGCGCGACCGGGATGTTCGTCTTGCCGAGGAGCGGCGCCCCTGCGGCGAAGACCGCGGCCGGCACCGGGCCGTCCTCACTCGCGCGGAACCCCGCCAGTTCCGGGATGCCCGCGCTCTGAAGCATCCCCGCGACCGCGTTCGACTCCTTGGTGGTGTGCGGCAGGCCGAGGAGCGGCGTCCGTTCCCCCCGGGCGCGGCGGGCATCGGCTTCAGCCGCCATCGCGCGGGCGCGGTCGAACGTCTCGATGATGACGGCGTTCAGCGCCGGGTTCAGCCGGGCGATACGGGCGATGTGCATCTCGACGAGCTCGGCTGACGAAACCCGGCCGGCATCGAGAGCGGCCATCATGTCGACGGCGCGGGCAAACGGGGAAATATCGGGCGTGGGCATGGCGGCGAACCTCCGGCCGCGAAGCTTACCGCACCCGGCGGGCGCCCGGGTCAGCTACACCCGTTCGAGCAGCACCGCATCGCCCTGGCCGGTGCCCGAGCAGATGGCGGCCACAGCGTACCGGTCGCCGGTCTCCTGCAGCTGGTAGGCGGCGGTCATCACGAGCCGCGCCCCGCTCGCGCCAATCGGATGGCCGATGGCAACCGATCCACCCTTGCGGTTGACTCGCTCCGGGTCCCAGTTCAACTCTTGCGAGCAGATGAGCGGCACGCAGGCGAACGCCTCGTTCACCTCGATGACGCCGATGTCGTCGATGGTGAGGCCGGTCTTCGCCAGCAGTTTCTTGATCGCATGGGCCGAAGCGACCGGGAAGTCCCCGGGGCGCGTGGCCGATTCTGCCGTCGCGACAATCCGCGCGAGCGGCTGAGCGTTGGCCTTCGCGGCGCCCGCCTCGCTGGCGACGATGAGCATCGCGGCGCCGTCCGTGACGCCCGGCGCGTTGCCCGCGGTGATGGCCTTCGTCCCCCAGACGGTGGGGATGCGCGCCAGCCGCTCGACGGTCGAGTTCGGGTGCGGACCTTCGTCTTTCGCGAGGGCCACGTGGTTGGGGTCGCGCTTGTTCGGCACCGGGGTCAGCTCGCGTTCGAAGTAGCCCGCGGCCTGGGCGGCGCCCCAGCGCTTCTGGCTGGTCACACTCCAGGCGTCCATTTCCGTGCGCGAAACTTCGCGGTTAGCCGACATCACGTCGGCCTGGTTGGCCATGTGCACGTCATCGAAGGCGCACCAGAGGCCGTCGTGGATCATGCCGTCGACGAGTGTCTGGTTGCCCATGCGCGCGCCCCAGCGCGTCGTCGTGTCGTAGTAGGGCGCGTTGCTCATCGATTCCATGCCGCCGGCGATGGCGATGCTGGCCTCGCCGAGGCGAATCTGCTGGTCCGCCATCACGACGGCGCGCATACCGCTCCCGCAGACCTTGTTGACGAGCGTGCTCGGCGTTGTGACCGGCAGCCCGCCCGCAATGAGGGCCTGGCGGCTGGGCAACTGGCCGGCGCCGGCCTGCAGCACCTGCCCGATTACCACGTTGTCGACGAGTTCGGGGTCGAGGTTGTTCCGTTCGATCAGGCGGGCGATGAGGAGCGCGCCGAGATCGGCCGCGGTGTGCTCTTTGAGCGACCCGCCGAACTTGCCCCACGGTGTGCGCGTGCCATCGACGATGTAGGCGCCAGTCATCGCAAACGAGGGTACACGATGACGGTAAGAAAGCGTGAGAAACGCCCGGACACTCACGAACAAGGAACCGCGCGCAGGCAAGGGCGCGGTTCGAACCACCACGGCAAGGGAACCGCGCGCGGCAGCGAGCGGATCGTGATACGCGCGAGACAGCCCTCCGGCAGGGCGCGACGCATCCCGCTCACGGCGGAACATTCCGCAAAGGCCCGCGTGTCAGCAAGGGCATGCTCCGAACCACAATCCGGTTGGTGTTTCACCACGCCGCGCGAACCACCACGGCAAGGGGAACCGCGAGCGGATCGTGGCGCGCGCGAGACAGCCATCTCGGCAGGGCGCGACGCATCCACGCTCACCCGGAACGTTGGTCCAGTGCGGAACATGCCCTTGCGGACGCGCGGGCCTTGGCGGAAGCGAGTACTCAAAGGGAACCGCGCGCGGCAGCGAGCGGATCGCGGCGCGCGCGAGACAGCCGCCCGGCAGGGTGCGATGCATCCACGCTCACACGGGAACATTCCCCCGACGCGGAACAAGCCCTTGCTGACGCGCGGGCCTTGGCGGACAGTCTCCCGGCACACACAGAAAGGCCGGGCAATGCTGCCCGGCCTCTCGCTGATAGCCGATAGCTGACCGCTGCAGGCTACCCCAGCTTCTTGATCTCCTCGATCAGCGCCGGGACGATCTTCTTGTAGTCATCGACGATGGCGAACTTGCTCACCTTCACCATGTTCGCATCGGCGTCCTTGTTGATGGCGACGATGTTCTTCGAACCGGCCATGCCCGCCATGTGCTGGCTGGCGCCGGAGATGGCTACGGCGATGTAGAGGTTCGGGGAGACCGTCTTGCCGGTCAGGCCGACCTGCTGGGACGGCGGGTACCAGCCGAGGTCGCAGGCGGCGCGGCTGGCGCCGGTCGCGCCCTTGAGCAGGCCCGAGAGCTCTTCGAGCATGCGGAAGCCGCCTTCGTCGCCGAGGCCGCGGCCGCCGGCCACAACCACGGGGGCGTCTTCGATGCGGATGCCGGTGCTCTCGGCGCGGCTGGTGCCGGTCACCTTCACACGCGGCTCACCGGCGGCGTCGATGCTTGAAACCGACCCGCTGCCGGCGGCGCCCTCGGGGGCGTCGAACGACTTCGCCTTCACGGTCGCGATGGCGGGCGAGTTCTTGAAGCCGACTTCGGCGCGGGCGTTGCCGCCGTAGGCCGAGCGGGTGGCGCGAAGCTTGCCGCCGTCGACCTTCAGCTCAACGCAGTCCATGGCGACCGCGGTGCCGAGCTTGAAGGCGAGCGCGGGGCCAAGGTCACGCCCGAGGCTCGTCTGGCCGAGGAGGATGACGTCGGCGCCGCTCTGGGCGAGGGCCGCTTCGACCGCCGGGACGTAGGCGTCGGCCGTGCCGGTGGCGAGGTTGGCGCTGGTGGCCGCGATGGCGTTGTCGGCGCCGGCGGCGATGAGGCCCTGGGCGAGCGCGGCATCGCCGGCGACGAGCGCGGTGACGCTGCCTGCGCCCTCAGCCGAGAGCTTCCGTGCGGCGCCGATCAGTTCGCCCGAAATAGGAGCGAGAGCGCCATCTGCTGCTTCTGCGATTACGAGGATTCCAGCCATTCGTTGCCTCCCTTAGATCAGCTTCGCGGCGCGCAGTTTCTGCGCCAGGTTGCGAGCCTTCTCTTCGGGCGAATCGCCCTCGATGATCTCGACGTTGCTTTCGACCTTCGGCACATAGAGCGCTTCCAGCGTGAGGTCGCGGTTGCCCGCGCCGAGCTGGTCGGCGATGCCGAGGTCGCCCGCGCCCCAGACCTGCACGGTCTTCTTGGCGGCGAGCATGATCTGGCGGAGCTGCGGGTAGCGCGGCTCGCCGAACTCGTTCGAAATGGAAACGACCGCCGGGGTGTTTACCTCGACCGACTGGAAGCCGTCATCGAGCACGCGCTCGACCTTGAGGGCGCCGCCGGTCTTCTCGATCGCCTTGGCAAGAGTGACGACGGGCACGCCGAGGATGCTGGCCACGCCCGTGGGCACAACGCCCATGTCCCAGTCGGCAGCAGCGCGGCCCATGAGGACGAGGTCGGCGCCGCCGAGCTTCTGGATGGCCGCGCCGAGGGCCTTGGCCGTCTGGAAGTTATCGATGCCGTCGAATTCGGGGCCGGTGATGAGGATGCCTTCATCGGCGCCCATGGCGAGGGCGTGCTTGATGGCGTCGCGGGCCGTATCGGGGCCGAGGGAGATGACGGTGACTTTCCCGCCGCCATCGGCTTCGTTCAGGCGCAGCGCGGCTTCTGTTGCCTGGGGGTCGTACGGGTTCACCACGGGGGCGATACCCTGGGCCGGGATAACCTTTTTCGCTGCCTCATCCACCTTGAACGAAGCGGCCGGGGTCTCCGGGTCTGGAATTTGCTTCACACAGACAATGATGTTCACGCGGCTATTCTGCCTCCTGCGCGTAACCCGGACGAGAGATTCGGAGTGAGTCCGGGGAATATCCTGGCGGGTCGGTGGGTGAACCCGCAGCAGGGTATCACAGAGCACCTATCTGTGAAATCTCTCACACGCTATTTATTGGCGATTTCAATCAAGCGTAGTCACCGTGCGCGGGAGCAACGCGTTCCCACCCGGGCCTCGCTGGCCGCGGTATAGTCCGGGTGCCGTTGGGACGCCGGCACAGCCACATCGCGGCGTCTCCAGGGAGGCAGCATGCCTGACGCCAGGCCACCACTCGATGGTCTCCTCGTTGTCGATTTTTCGACCACTCGCGCGGAGCTTGCCGGGCGGGTTCTTGCCGAACTCGGCGCCGAAGTGTTCAAGGTCGAACCGACTGCGGGCGCGGAGGCGCGCACGATGCTCCCGTTCGACCAATCGAAGGCCGAAGACGACCCGGACCGCTCCCTCTACTGGGCGTCGGTCGGCGGAGGCAAGAAGAGCGTGGTGGCTGACCTCGAAGACCCGGCGGCGCGCGAGTCGCTGCGCGGGCTGCTCTCCCGGGCCGACATCCTGATCGAGAGCTTCGACCCCGGCGAGATGGCGCGCCTCGGCCTTTCCTACCCGGACGTGGCAGCGACGAACCCCGGGATCATCTACTGCTCGGTCACGCCCTACGGCCAGGACGGCCCGGACGCGCTTTCGCCGGCGACCGACCTCTCGCTCGAAGCGGCCGGCGGCCTCCTCGGCCTTCAGGGTGACCCGGACCGGCCGCCGGTGCCGGTGGGCTATCCCCAGGCATCCTTCCACGGCGGCGTCCAGGCCGCGGCTGACGCCATCATTGCCCTCAACGAACGCGAACGGTCCGGGCTGGGCCAGCATCTCGATATTTCGATGCAGGCAGCCATCGTCTGGACCCTGATGAACGCCACCGGGTACCCGAAAAACACCGGGAATGACCCGCCCACGAGCGGCCCGAACCGGCTCCTGCCCGTGCCGTCGGTTGCGCCGGGGATCCACTTCCCGCGCCAGTGGGAGTGCTCCGACGGCTACCTGACGGTGCAACTCGCGGGCGGCCGCGTGGGCAAAACCCCGCTCCAGACCGCGCTCGAATGGGCGGCCAGGGATGGCCTCGTACCGCCGCATATCGCCGAGCGCGACTGGAGCGCGTGGGTGATGGACCTCGTCGCCGGGGCGCTCCCGCTCACCGAGGCCCAGGAAGCCATCGCGATTGTGGGCGAGTTCTTCAAGCGCCACACCCAGCACGAACTGATGCAACTGGGCTGCGAAGGCGGCCTCCTCCTCGCGCCGATCCTCACGGTGGAGGGGCTGCTCGCCGACCCCCAGCTTCGGGCCCGCGAGTACTGGGAGACCGTCCTCGGGCGAGTCCACCCCGGGATACCGGTGCGCCTTTCGGGGACGCCCATGCTGCACCCGCAACGCCCGCCGCGGCTCGGCGAACACCAGGCCGAACTGGCGCGCTTCACGGTCCGCCAGCCGGTCATCCACGGTTCGGGGACGCGCGGCCGACCGTTCGAAGGGCTGAAGGTGGCCGACTTCGCCTGGATCGGCGTTGGGCCCATGGTTTCGAAAGCGCTCGCCGACCACGGCGCCACGGTCGTCCATGTCGAGTCGGCCTCGCGCCCGGACCTCTTGCGCACGGTGCCGCCGTTCAAGGACAACATCCCCGGGCTCGATCGCTCGCAGTTCATGGCTGACTACAACACCTCGAAGCTCGGCCTGAATATCGACCTCGCCTCGCCCGGCGGCCGCGAAATCGCGAAGCGGCTCATCGACTGGAGCGACGTCGTCACCGAGAGCTTCACCGCCGGGGCGTTCGAACGGCTCGGCTTCGGCTACGACGAACTTTCGAAGGACCGGCCGGATCTCCTGATGTTCAGCACCTGCCTGCGCGGCCAGACCGGCCCCCAGCGGTCATTCGGCGGCTACGGCGGGCAGGGTTCCGCGCTGGCCGGCATCTACGCGATCACCGGCTGGCCCGACCGGCCCCCGCACGGCCAATGGGGCGCGTATACCGACTTCGTCGCGCCGCGCTACGGGGTCGCCGCGATGGCCTCAGCGGTCCGTCACCGGGCGCTCACCGGGCGCGGTCAGCACATCGACCTCGCCCAGGTCGAGGCGGCCATGCACTTCATCGAGCCGGTCGTCCTCGACTACACGGTCAACGGCCGGGTGGCCCCTGCCGCCGGGCACGAATCGCCCTACGCCAGCCCCTACGGCGTCTACCACACGGACGGCCTCGAAGAGTACGTCGCGCTCTCCTGTGAGACGCCGGAGCAGTGGCGGGCGCTCCTCGCCGTGGCCCCGCTGGGCGACTTCGCAGGGCCGGAGTTCGACAACCTCGCCGTGCGGATGGCCCACGACGGCGCGATCGACGCCGTCCTCGAACGCTGGTGCGCCGGGTTCGAAGCCCACGCCCTGGCGGCGAAGCTGAAGGCCGCCGGAGTGCCCGCGTCCGTTGTCCTGCGCCCATCGGAGCTGTACGAAGACGCCCAGCTCGCCCATCGCGACTTCTTTAAGTGGCTCGACCACACGGTCATGGGCCCGACGCCGTATGACGGGCCGGTCTCGCTGTTCAGCGCCACTCCGCCGCAGTACACCGCCGCACCATGCCTCGGCGAACACACCGAGTACGTCCTGCGCGACCTATTGGGGATGAGCGACGACGAGATCGTGGCGTACGCGGAGCAGGGGTCGTTCGCGTAACTGGTGCTACTGGCGCACATCCTCGCTGCGCCAGAGGTACCAGCAGGCGACGGTGGCCCACGGCCGCCATGCCTCGCCGATGCGCAGCACATCGGCCGGCTTCGGGAGCGCTTCGAGGCCGTACTGCTTCATCATCGCGCGGTTGATGCCCACGTCGTTCACGGGCAGCACGTTGGGCCGCCCGAGATGGAACATCAGGAACATCTCGGCGGTCCAGCGGCCGACGCCGCGCACACCGGTGAGGTGGGCGATCACCTCTTCGTCGTCCCAGTGGTCGAGGTTGTCGAGGGAGAGTTCACCGCTGGCGAAGTGCTCGGCGATGCTGCGCACAGAGAGCATTTTCTGGCGTGAAAGGCCTGCGCCGCGGAGCGCTTCGTCGCTGGCTGCGAGCACCTGGGCTGGCTCCGGGAACTGGTCGCCTTCGAGACCCCAGAGACCGATGAATCGCCCAAAAATCGTGCCCGCGGCGGCCCCCGAGAGTTGCTGGAAGACGATGCTCCGGCTGAGCGCCCGGAACGGGTTCGCGCTCGGCGGCCAGCCGCGGAAGTCGCCGACGTCGCCGATGATCCGCGCCATCACCGCGTCCTGGCGGAGGTGGGCGATGGCGGCCGGGACGTCGATTCGCTGGACCATGCTGGTTCGAACGATAACGCGCCGCGCCCGCCGCGGTAACGCGGATGGCCTGCAGCGAGCCTTCTCCCGTAGCATGCAACCGTGCCCGCCAACCCGTTTTCGCTCGAAGGGAAGACCGCCATCGTCACCGGCGGCTCGCGCGGCATCGGTTACGGCATCGCCCGCGCGTTCATCGAAGCCGGCGCCCGCGTCGTCATCACCGCCCGCAACGAAGCGCAGTTGAACGAGGCGGCCGCGAGCCTCGGACCGAACTGCATCGCTCGCCGCTGCGACAACGCGGACCCCGCTGACATCGCCGCCATGGTCGAAAGTGCGTGGGCACTCGCTCCCATCGACATCCTGGTCAACAACGCGGGCATCAGCCCCTACTACAAGAAGTCCGAGCACGTGACGGTCGCCGAATGGGACGCCGTGGTCGATGTGAACATGCGCGGGACCTACTTCTGCTCGGTTGAGGTGGCGCGCCGCCAGCATGAGGCCGGCATGGCCGGGTCGATCATCAACGTGACTTCAGTAACCGGCGTCGTCCCGGTGGTCCGCCAGGGGGTTTACGCGGCGACGAAGGCGGCCGTCCACCAGCTCACGAAGGTGATGGCCCTCGAGTGGGCCGAAAAGGGCACGCGCGTGAACGCCATCGCTCCCGGCTGGGTCGACACCGACCTCGTCGGCGGGTTGTTCGCCAGCCGCCACGGTGAGGGGCTGCGCGCTGACATCCCCCTCGGGCGACTGGCCACACCGGGCGATGTCGCCGGGGCGGCCGTCTGGCTGGCCAGCGACGCTTCCTCTTACGTGACCGGCAGCGTCGTCGTTATCGACGGCGGGCGGCAGCTGGTATGAGTGCCGACTCGCAGGCCGCGGACCTCCTCGCCCTCGCCACGGAGATCGCCGCCGATGCAGCCGCGGTCGTCGCGAAGTACGCCGCCGAACGCACCTACGTCGTCGAAACCAAGTCGACGCCGACCGACCTGGTGACCGAAGCGGACCGCGAGACCGAAGCGCTCATCGTCCGCCGCATCCTCGGCGCCCGCCCCGGCGACGGCCTGCTCGGCGAAGAGGGTGCGAACCGCGATTCGGCCAGTGGCATCCGCTGGGTGATCGACCCCATCGACGGCACGACGAACTTCGTCTACGGAATCCCGGCCTACAGCGTTTCGATTGGCGTGGAGCGCGAGGGCCGTGTGATCGCCGGTGTGGTTCACGACGTTGCTCTCGGGCAGGCTTACACGGCGGCTCTTGGCGGCGGTGCTCATGTCAACGGGAGGGCTATCCAGACTTCGGGCAAGACGGACCTCTCGACCGCGCTGATGGGGATCGGGTTCGCGTACGACCCGGCTCGCCGCGATGCCCAGGCCCACTTCTACGACCGCGTGATGATTGACATCCGCGATGTCCGGCGGATGGGGTCGGCTGCGCTTGACCTCTGCCGCGTGGCCTGCGGGCAACTCGACGGCTACTTCGAGTTCCAGCTGAACCCGTGGGACATCGCGGCCGGCGGACTCATCGTGCGCGAGGCTGGGGGACTGACTACGGGCTTCCACGGCCACACCTTCGAAGAGGGCTACGTGCTGGCGGCGACCGCCGCGCTGGCCGCGCCGCTGCAGGCTGTCCTCGACCGCAACCCGGTCCCTTAGCCTTCGTCCCCGTCGCGGAGCAGGGCGAGCACCTCGTGCAGCGGCCCGAGGCTGCGCGGCCGCCAGCTTCCCCCGGCTGCGCCGAGCGCGTCTTGCCAACGGGCCCGCGTGACGCCTTCGGCCCACTCGATGAACGTCGCCAGCGCCGTACGCGCTTCCTCGCGCTCCTCCGGCGAGGCGTCCCGGACGAAGGCGCGCGCAGCGCCCTCGTGGCTCCCGTGTTCGGCTCGGAAGTCCTCGTGGAAGTAGCCGTCGAGGAGCGTCGCGAGGCCTTCGAAGGCCGGTGTCCCGGTCATCAACGGTCCTCCGGGTAACTCGTCAGCACGTACCAGCCGTCGCCGTCCCACCTGAGCACGACGACCACGCTGCGCACATCGACCGCGCTTTTCGCGCCGCGCTTCCAGGAGCGGCCAACAGTCGAATCAAGCGTCACGCGCACGGCGAGGTTCGCGCGGCTGCCCGTTTTCTGCTCCCACTTCGTGACGTCGCTGGCTTTCTTTGCGAGCGCCGTGCCGACCGCCCGTTCAGCGGTGTCGCGGTCGGTGTAGGTCGACGCCGCCGAGATGTCGCGGTCGGACTTCAGGCGGGCGGCGAGTTCGTCGTCGCTTTTGCCCACGTGCCGGGCGAGCGTATGGCCGCCGCGCGCTTCGTCAGCCGCAAGGTCCCGGACCGCTCCGGACGACGGCGCGGCGGTGGGCGTTCTCGCCGTGGCCGGTGTGGCAGTTGTCGCGGCGGGAGTGCTGCCGGCCGTTCGGATGGCGGCGGGCGTGGCCGTCGCGGCCGGCGTGAGGTCGGCGTCGGGCAGCGCGGGCGCCGAATCGCCGGTCTCTAGCTTCGAGAGCAGGTACCCGGCGAGGAGGAGGCCAATGACGAGCGCAAGCAGCAGCGCGGAGCGCATGCGGGGGTTCATGGTTCGAACGGTACACAAGGGGGCCCAACCCGCAAAGGGCGGGACATGCCGAGCGCCGCGCCGGAACTTCCGCAAAGGCCCGCGCGTCAGCAAGGGCTTGTTCCGAACCGCCACCATCGCCGCCCGGCGGGCCGAACGAAATCGTGCGCTGCCGCCGGGCGTTGTGCCGGAGTGATCGAGCCCTCCCTAACGGTCGGGCCTTTGCGAACCGGGGGTGAACGCCAACGCCCCGGACTCTGCCGGGGCGCTGGGAGATGCGTTGCGGGTTTGGGCGGTCTACCCGACGCCCGGCGGGACCTCGACCGAGCCGTCGGCCATCGCCATGGCGGCGGGCTTCACGCTTACTTCGAGCAGTTCGGCGATGTCGAAGGCGCGGATGGTGCGCTTCTCTTCGTCCGGCTGAACGCCGGGGATGCCGTCTTCGAACATCTGGATGCAGAACGGGCAGGCCGTCGCGACGATGCTCGCGCCGGTGTTTGCCGCTTCGGCAGCGCGCAGGTGGTTGACGCGCGTCCCGGCCTCTTCCTGCCACATGTTGCCGCCGCCCGCGCCGCAGCAGAGGCCCCGTTCGCGGTTGCGGGGCATCTCGACGAGCTTCGCGCCCGGGATGGCTTCGAGCACCTGGCGAGGCGAATCGTAGATGCCGTTGCCGCGGCCGAGGTAGCAACTGTCGTGGAAGGTGATGGTCGCGCCGTTCGTCTCCTTCGGCTTCAGGTCGCCCTTCGAGAGGAGGAACTGGAGGAAGTCGGCGTGGTGGGTC
The DNA here is from genome assembly GCA_020853755.1 of Dehalococcoidia bacterium. Lineage (GTDB taxonomy): Bacteria > Chloroflexota > Dehalococcoidia > Tepidiformales > Tepidiformaceae > Amarobacter. The sequence goes on from JADYYG010000029.1 coordinate 12,282, forward strand.
ACTTCGTACTGCCCGCCGAAGTCGGGGTACTCGTTCTTGAAGGTGTTGAAGCAGTGCGGGCACGAGGTGATGACGCGCTTCACGCCCATCTCGTTCATCGTTTCCGCGTTGGTCTGGGCCAGCGTGGCGTAGAGGAACTCGTTGCCGAGGCGGCGGGCCGGGTCGCCATTGCAGGTTTCGACCTGGCCGAGGACGCCGAAGCTTGTGCCGGATTCCATCAGCAGCTTCACGACGGACTGGGTGATGGGCACGTTCCGTTCGACGAGCGCGCCGGAGCAGCCGACCCAGTAGAGGTACTCCTGGGTGCCGTCATAGATCGGCACTTCGATGCCCTGCTCCTGGAGCTGTTCGATCCAGGTGGTGCGGGTGAGCTGGGTGCCGCGCCACGGGTGGCCGCGCTGTTCAATGTTCTGGAGGGCCGCCTGGGCCGTTGCCGGGACGCGCGCCTGCTCCATCACGAGGTAGCGCCGCATGTCGACGATGCTCGGCACGTGCTCGACGAGGACCGGGCACTCCTGCATGCAGGCGCCGCAGGTGCGGCAGGCCCAGAGGGTCTCGTCCTTCACGTAACCGCCAACCAGCGGCTCGAGCTTCTCGTTCGGGTCCTTCCCCGCGATGAGCAGCGGGCCCGCGTGGTTCATGTAGCTCTTGATGTCCTGGATGAAGGCCATCGGCGAGAGCGGCTGGCCGGCGGCGTAGGCCGGGCAGACATCGGTGCAGCGGCCGCAGCGCACGCAGGTGTCGGCATCGAAGAGTTGCTTCCAGGTGAAGTCCTCGAGCTTGCCTGCGCCGAGGCCCGCGCCCGATTCGATGAGCGCTTCGATGTCGCCCATGGGAGCGAGGTAGAGCGGCGTCGCCGGGCGGCGGAAGAAGGCGTTGATGGGCGCGAAGACGATGTGGCGGAACTTCGTGAGCGCCATCAGTGTGAGCAGGCTGAAGGCGGCGACGACGTGGAACCACCACCACCAGACGTGGATGTCGAGCAGCTTCGCATCGCTGGCCGAGCCGCCAATGATCTTGGCGACGACGTAACCGGCCGGCGACCACTTCGACCAGCTTTCGTGGCCGCGCGGGATCTCGTCGCCGGCGAGGCGGAGGCCTTCGACGAGGATGCCGGTGAAGAGAACGAAGCCGAGCAGGCCGACGATGATCGCGTCTTCCGTGCCGCGGCGGTCCCAGCCGGTCTTCGCGGGCGGAGAGATGTAGCGGCGGTAGACCGCCATAGCGATACCGATCAGGCCGATGACGCCGAACAGGTCGCCGACGAGGCTGTAGACGAGGTACACCCAGCCCTTGAGGAAGGCGTGCTCGGTGTCCGCCCGGAAGATGATCGGCAGGTAGTCGTCGATTGCGAGGAGGACGGTGACGATCGTGAGGACGACGAAGCTGGTGTAAATGCAGCCGTGCATGATGCCGGCGTAACGGTCGTTCTTCACCCGGCTGGTGCCCGCGCCGAGGGTGAGGGCCTGGGTGATGCGGGCGCCGAGGCTGCGGTTCACCTTATGCGGGCGGCCGAGCCGCCAGATGCGCGAGCGCTGCACGAACGCCCCGATGATGATCCCCATCGAAAGGGCAAACACGAAGTACATCAGCCACGGCGTCTTGATGTTGAAGAACACTTCGCGCGAGGCCGACGTGGTGCGGGCCGTCTCGAAGGCGGAGATGGCGCCGATGATGGCCACGGGGATGGCGATCCCTCCCCAGCTGACGCGCAGACGCGTCCCCTTCGGCTGCTCTGGGGTTGGCCCGTTTTGCGGTATCGAGGTCATAAGCTTTCGAGTCCCGGCGTGAAATTGAGGGGGCGCGCGCGCAGCGTTAAGCCACGGTTAGCCCGGGTGAGGCGAATCCTACCGGAGAGGCAGGTTGGGGGCGAACGCCACTCGGGTGCGGTTGCCGCCCGCGCTCCCTTCAGCGCCTGAAGACGAAGAGCCCGTGGCCCTGCTCGTGCCGTTCGTAGCTCTGGACCATGCTCATCAGCATGTCGAGCTGGCCGAGGTAGGGGCGCGTGCCGTAGCGCGCCTCGAAGTGCGGCCGGTTGCGGACCATCTCCGCCTCGGCGGTGCGCCAGGTCACGGTGGCGTCGTTGCTCAGTTCGCGGTGGGCCGCCAGCGACCAGCCGAATTCGCCCCACTCCTCGATGAAGGCTTCGACGCCGCCGCGGCCGTCGACGGGGACATCGCAGCAGAGGCAGAGGGTCGCGCCGGTGGGGGCAGCCACGCGGCTCAGTTCGCGCGGGCTGATGTAGGTGTCCATCGCCCAGGCGCTCTGAAAGTAGCCGTCGCGGAAGGGGAGGCGGCCGCTGTCGGCGGCAACCCAGCGGACGAGGCTGCCGTGTTCCATGTGCTGCCCGGTGGCGAGGAAATCCAGGTTCAGGTCGGTCGCGAAGGCTTCGCAGCCGGTGGTCCCGGCGGCCAGCCGAGCCGCCGCGCCGACGAACGCGCCGGTATCGAGCATCCGCTTCCCGGCGCCCAGGTCGGCACGTTCGAGCAGCCAGTGGGTGGCTTCGATGCCGCCGATATGGTTGTGCTCGCCGAGGAGGTCGATCCACCAGGCGTGGTAGTCATCGGCCAGGCGGGCGAGTGGCTCGGGCAGGGATTGCGGCATCGACATGGTTGCCATGAGAGGGTACGGCGCGTTCGTGGCTGGCGCAGCACCGCGCGGGCGAACTTTCGCGGCCAGACGGCCCGAAGCGCTCAGCCCAGCAGCGCGCCTGCCGCCGTCAGCCGCGCGCGGAGGGATTCGACCGGCACCCCGGCGAGCGGCAGCCCGGCCTGGAGCGCCATCGCCGCGCCGAGCCCGGCAGCCTCACCGGTGGCGAAGCAGGCAGGGATCTCCTTGGTCGCATGGTGGGTGCGATGGTCCACCGAGATGCAGCGCCCCGCGCAGGCGAGGTTCGAAGTTCCGCTGGCGAGCAGCGAATCCCAGGGGATGTGATACGTCGAGCCGTACTTGGTCCAGTGGCCGGTGACGGCGACGGCGTCACTGCGCGGCTGGTCCATCTCCTCGCGGCTGAGGACGTGGCGGCCGACCAGCCGCCGTGACTCGGTGATGCCGAGGCTCGCGGCAAAGCCGGAGAGGTACGCCTGTTCGAAGCCCGGCGCCTTGCCTCGCAGCCGGTCGACTTCAGCGCGGACGAGCCGCCGGCATTCGACCTCGGCGAAGGTCAGGTCGTCGGGGTTTGTGGCGTCGACCTGGCGCGAAATGCGTTCGGCCGCGCCCCAGGGGTGGAGGTAGCCGCCCGGCCAGATGGTCCGGTAGTAGCCGGGGCGCAGCCTCGAACCCTCGGCGGCGTCCATGTCCACGTTCGCCGTGCGGAACCAGAGCCACGGGTGCACGAGTTCGTTCTCCACCGGTTCGCCCGCGAGCACCGCGATGTCGGCGTCGCCGGTGCAGTCGATGACCGCGCTGCAGGCGATGGCTTCGCGGCCGGCCTTCGATTCGAAGATGACGTGGGTGATGCGCGGGCCGTCTTTGACGACGCCCACGGCCCAGCGGTGGAACCGCAGGTCAACGCCGGCCTCGGCCACGATCTGGTCGGCTTCGCATTTGAACTCCTCGGGGTCATAGGCGACGGAGTACCGCACGACGTGTGGCGCGCTGCCCCAGACGAGCCCGAGCCGCTGGTACTTCTCGACGAGTGCGGGGTCGCCGAGGCCCCATTCGTCGCGCGGGGGAAAGAGGCAGGCGTTGCGCGCGGCCAGGCGGTCGACCATCTCCTGGCAGAGCCCGGCGATGACCTGCTTGCCGCGGCCATCGTCGAGGGTGAGGAGGAGGATGATGAGCCCGTTGGTGGCGAGTCCGCCGAGTGAACCGTAGCGCTCGACCAGCATCGCTCGCGCGCCGGCCCGGCTGGCAGCGACGGCCGCTGCGATACCGGCAGCGCCCCCGCCGATAACGAGGACATCGGTCTCGGCGATGACGGGCGTGGTGCGTTCAGGTTCGGTGATGACCGGGTTCACGCGCGGATTGTAGGGAAATGCGGGCTTCCCCGGTTAACCGTTTGGTGACTTCGCTGAGGCATGTTCCGCCGCCACGGCCTAGGATGAACGGGGCGCAACTGCCCGGGAGGAGTGGGGTGCGGATTCGAACCGTTGCAGGCGTGGCTGCCGGTGTGGGCAGCGCTCTCCTCATGGCGCCGGGCCTCTACCTGGCCCAACGCCTCCATCGCGAAGGCTTCGATCCCTCTCTTGACCGCCAGCCTGACCCGCTCGACCTCCAGGTCACCTCGGTCAGCGACCAGACGGTGACCCTGCGCACGGCGGCGAAAGCGCCCGCGACCGCGCCCACTGCGCCGGGGACCTACCTCGTCGAGGGCGCGCGCGGCTGGGGCTACGCGGGCCGCGTCATCGAATCGAACGCCATCCTCGCGGTGCGCGAGTTCCGTCCCGGCGGCGGTGACCTCCGCGCCGGCGACTATGCCCGGCTCGACGGCTTCGCCTTCCCCGGCGACCCGTTCCAGGCCCACGGGTACGCCTTCGAAGACGTTCAGTTCGAATCGCCGCTCGGCGCCTTCGATGCGTGGTACGTGCCGGGGGCCAACCGCACCTGGGCCATCCTCGTGCATGGCAAGGGCGCATCCCGCCGCGAGGCGCTGCGCATCCTCCCGGCCCTGCTCGATGCCGGTTTCCACTGCCTTGCCATTACCTACCGGAACGATGCCGACCAGCCGGCCGCGCCGCGAGGCCAGTACAGCTACGGCCGGGACGAGTGGGAAGACCTCGATGCGGCCATCGCCTACGCCCTCGGGCATGGCGCGAACGACATCGTCCTTGTGGGCTTCAGCATGGGCGGGGCGGTTGCCCTGGGGGCGATGGCGAAGTCGTCGCACGCCGGCCGCGTCTCCGCGCTCATTCTCGATTCCCCGATGACGAACCTCACCGAAACGGTGGCCCACGGCGCCCGCCAGGCGCACCTGCCCGTGCCGTTCCTCGCCTTCTCCAACCGGCTGGCCGCCCGCATGTACCGCTTCCGCTGGGCCGACTTCGACTACACGGAGACGGTTCAGAAGCTCGATGTGCCGGTGCTCCTCTTCCACGGTGACGTGGACGAGACGATCCCCGTCGAGCTGAGCGACCGTGTCGCTGAACTGCGGCCGGACATCGTGACCTACGTCCGTGTGCCTGGGGCGGCCCATGTACGCTCGTGGAATGTTGACCCCGAGGCCTACCTGTCGGCCGTCCGGGAGTTTGTCACCACGCGCCGGCCGGTGTCGTCGTGAGCCTCATGTCCTTCGATTGGCTCGATGCGCTCTGGTTTCGGGTCGTCGCGTTCCTCGTGGCCGCGCCGGTGGTCATCCCGGGCCTCGCCTGCGACGGCGGCAGCCCGGCTGAGCCGACGCCGACGCCTGTTTCGAGTCCTGCAGCATCGCCGACCGCCGGGCCGGGGACCCCGCCGGCTGAGGGCAGCTACGCCTTCACGCAGGTCGCCAAAGGGCTGAAGCGCCCGGTGTTCGTCACGAACGCCGGAGACAACTCGAACCGGCTGTTCGTCATCGAAAAGCCGGGCCGCATCCGCATCATCAAGGCCGGCCTGCTGCTCGCCGAACCGTTCCTCGACATGACGAAGGTTGTGGAGGCGAACGGCAACGAGCAGGGCCTGCTCGGCCTCGCCTTCCACCCTGACTTCGAAACGAACGGGCGGTTCTTCGTCGCCTATACCGCAAAGGACGGCGCCAACACAGTCGCCGAATACCGCGTTGCCAGCCCCGGCAGCGATACCGCCGACCCCACGCCGGTGCGCGTCCTCTTCTCCATCCCGGATGAGTACTCGAACCACAACGGCGGCATGCTCGCCTTCGGCCCGGACGGGTACCTCTACATCTCTACCGGCGATGGCGGCAGTGGCGGCGACCCGGACGGCAACGGGCAGAACCTCAACGCCCTCCTTGGCAAGATTCTCCGCGTCGATGTGAACGGCGCGGCGCCGTACGCCATCCCGGCCAGCAACCCGTTCGCGAACCGCAGCGGCACGCGCCCCGAAATCTGGGCGTACGGGCTGCGCAACCCCTGGCGCTACAGCTTCGATCGCAGCACGGGTGACCTCTGGATCGCCGATGTCGGCCAGAACAAGTACGAAGAGATCGACTTCCAGCCTGCCGCCAGCAAGGGCGGCGAGAACTACGGCTGGCGGACGATGGAGGGCGCGCACTGCTACCGGCCTTCGAATGGCTGCTCGCAGGAGGGGCTCGTCCTCCCCGTCTTCGAGTACACCCATGACGAGGGCTGCTCGGTCACCGGCGGGTACGTGTACCGGGGGAAGGCCATCCCGGCGCTCACCGGCCGCTACCTCTTCGCCGATTACTGTGCGTCGACCCTCTGGGGAACGACGCGCAGCGCCAGCGGCGAGTTCGCCACAAGCGAACTGGGAACCGTGCCCGAGGGCATCAGTTCCTTCGGCGAAGACGAGGCGGGCGAGGTCTACTTCACCGTCGATGACGGTGGCGCCGTCTACCGGCTGACCGCGAAGTAGCGGTTAGCCCCGCGGGAGGCCCAGGCCGCGCGTGGCGATGATGCCGCGCTGGATCTCGCTCGTGCCCGCGGCAATCGTGCCGCTGACCGAACCGAGATAGCTCGTCGCCTGGTCGAACACCTGGTGCTTCGTGCCGTCGCGCAGCTGGCCGAGCGTGCCGAGCAGGTGCATGCCCGTCAGCGAGATGCGCTGGCCCATCTCCGAGCCGAACAGTTTCGAGGTCGAGGCTTCGTAGTTCGGCACGAGGCCCTTCGCCTGCATCGTCGCCACGCGGTAGGAGAGGATCGTCCCTACCGTCACTTCGACGGCGCGGTCGGCCAGTTCGTAGCGCACGCTCGGCCGCCGTTCGATGAGTTCCGGGTTGCGCCGGGCACTCTCACCGAGCCGCTCGACGCTCCTCCGGCCACCGGCGAAGGCGGCGATGCCCGACCGTTCGAAGTCGAGGGCGACAGCCATGTGATACCAGCCGCGGTTCAGTTCTCCTACGAGCTGGTTCGCGGGGATGCGCACATCCTCGAAGAACACCTCGTTGAAGCCGTGCCGGTCCGACATGTTGATGAGCGGCCGGACCGTGACGCCGGGCGACTTCATGTCGACCATGAACATCGTGATGCCCTTGTGCTTCGGGGCGTCAGGGTCGGTCCGGGCAGCGAGCCAGCCCCAGTCGGCGAGGTGGCCGCCGGAGGTCCAGATCTTCTGGCCATTGATGACGAATTCGTCGCCGTCGCGGACGGCACGGGTCTGCAGGGCGGCGAGGTCGGAGCCGGCGCCGGGTTCGGAATAGAGCGTGCACCACCAGTCGTCGGCGTTAGTGATGTGGGGGATGAATTTCGCCTTCTGCTCTTCGGTGCCGTAGAGCATGAGCGACGGGCCGACCCAGGCGATGCCCATGTTCCCGGAGGGTGCACCGTTGTAGGCCATCTCCTCGTTGTAGACGAGCTGGCGCATGTGGCTCGCGCCGCCGCCGCCGTACTCCTTAGGCCAGGCCATCGCCAGCCAGTCGCGCTCGGCGAGCTTTTTCTGGAAGCCCATCGTGTAGTCGTACTCTTCCTGGTTCGTCTTGAAGCCGCCCTCGTAACCCCGCTTCAGGCGCTCCTCCTCCGGCGGGAGGTTGTCCTTGATGAACTGGCGGACTTCCTGGCGGAAGGCTTCGACGTCGGGTTCGTAGCTATAGCGCATCGGGTGTGGCTCCAGATGGGGTAGTGTGTGAGCCGAACTATAGACCAGCGCGATAGCCGGCGGGGAAGATTGCCCCGGAAATCCGTGGCCCGAGTCCTGCCATGAACCTGACCTTTCGCGTACCCGGCCCTCCAGACCGCGAGGGCATCCTCCGGGCGTTCGGGGACGAACCCACCGAGGAGCAACTTGCCGCCGCCGCGGGCGACCGCGCAAAGGCCCAGCGGTACCGGTCGGTGGTCGCCCGGGTGCTGGTCACGCAGGCTGCCCTCGCCCGCACGGTCGTCGCGGCCGATGAGGCCGGCGCCGTGGTTGGCTTCGCCCAGTGGGGCAGCGAAGCCGGCGAGCGCATCACCGTTCCCCTCGCCTGGGGTGTGCTCCGCACCTTCGGGCCCCTCGGCGTCCGGGGGTTCCTTCGCAGGGACAGGCTCCGGGCGAAGGTTGCCATCCCGGCGCCCGCGAACACGTTCCACATCGCGGAGATCCACGTCGCCGCGGATGCGCGCGGGCAGGGCATCGGCGCGGCGCTCCTCGAACAGGTTGAACGGGAAGCGCGCGCACAGGGCGCCCGAGCGCTTTCGCTGACGACGGCGACGAACAACCCGGCCCGCCGCCTCTACGAGCGCGCCGGGTTCCGTGTGACGGAGACCCGTACGGACCCCGAGTTCGAAGCAGCGACGGGCGTCGCCGGGCGGGTCCTCATGGTCAAAGTGCTGTAGCGCCGCAGGGCGAACCTATCGCTGGCCGCTCTGGTCGTTCGCCTGGTAGAGGGCGTCGCGTGAACTGCGGAACGCCTCCCAGCCCTGCTCGCGCAGCACCTTGAGGTGCGGGTCCGGCTCTTCGGCGTCCGTGCCCAGCGCCTCGGCGATGGCCGGGTCGGCCCGGTAATCCAGAGCCTCGCGGAAGCCCGCCAGTTCGAAGACGCGGTTCACCAGCAGCTTGTTCGAACGCACGGTCCTCTGGGGGAGCGCGGCCAGCTTGCGCGCCACCTCTTCGGCGGTTGCCATCACCTGGTCGGCCGGGACCACGCGGTTCACAAATCCGAGGCGCAACGCCTCCTGCGCGGGGATGCGTTCGCCGAGCATGAGGGTTTCCTTGGCCTGCTTCGGACCGGTGAGGAACGGCGTGATGAGGATGGGCGGCCCGAAGCTGTGCCGGATCTGCAGTTCGCCGAAGACGGCATCCTCGGCCGCGATGGTCATGTCGCAGATGCCCGCGAGTTCGTGCCCCTGGCCGACGGCATAGCCGCGCACGGCGGCAATGACCGGCTTCGGCATCCGCCAGATGGTCATGCTCAGTTCCATGCCCGAGGGCGTCGGGTCGTTGTCCGGTGGCGGCGTCGACTGGATATCGCCGCCGGCGGAGAAGGCCCGCCCGGCGCCGGTGAGGATGATGGCCTTCACCTCGTCGTCCCTGGCGGCCTGGTCGAGCGCCCACGCGAGGCGCCGCGAGATCGACCAGTTGATGGCGTTGAGGACGACCGGGCGGTTCAGGGTAATGACGGCGAAGTTCTCGCGCCGTTCGTAGAGCACATCGTCGGGCGAAGGAGGGGGGATCTCGATGGGTTGGGGGTTGGTCATGGGCCAAGCCTACCGGAAGCGCCGGCGGGTGGCGTTTCTCATCGCTTCCGCGCCTATCTACGCGCCCAGGGACACGGTTTTTCCCGGAACTTACAGAAACGTTACACCCTCTCAGGGTATCCCCTGATTGGCGGGCCTCCGCCCACGTAGGACGATCCATGTGCGCCTCGAAACTCAATGGAGGGTCATCGGAAATGCGTGTTGTGTGTGCGTGGTGTGGGGTGGTGCTTTCCGAGTCCACCGGAGCCGGGCCGGTCTCTCACGGGATCTGCGCGAGCTGTTCCCTGAGCGTTGAGCAGGCCTTCTACAAGGCGAAGCTGCTCAAGCGGCAGGCCCGGCGAATGCCGCGCCGTCCGCACCGGTCCCCGGCTCCCAGCCTCCCGCTCCCGGGGTTCGCCCCGGTCGCCCAGGCGTAAGGCGAGTACTCCCACTTCCGCAAAGGCTCGCGCGTCAGCAAGGGCGTCGGTGGCCCACCGCACAGTGGATACCCGACACCACGCAAGGGAATCGCGCGAGACGGGCACCCGAGAGGATCCGGGCACTGGCCACCCTTCGGTTTGTTATGCTGAGCCTATGACAACAGTTCCGAAACTCATGACCTCCGAGGAGTTCCAGCGCCTGCCGGAGCCTGCCGGTGGCGAGCGGATGGAGCTGGTGCAGGGAGTGGTTGTCATGACGCCTCCACCGACCGCAGGCCACGGCGAACGGGCCTTTGAGATTGGCGTAGCGGTGAGGGACTTCGTGCGCCGCCACAGGCTGGGGCTAACCAGTGGCGAGGGCGGTTACCGGCTGCGAAGAGACCCTGACACTGTCCGGGCGCCCGATGCAGCATGGATCGCGTTCGACCGCATCCCCGGAGGGGCGTTCCCCGAGGATGACTATCCAGATGCCGCGCCGAACCTCGCTATCGAAGTGATGTCGAGCCATGACCGCGAGATGGACATCGACGAGAAAGTTGCTGATTACCTCTCTGCCGGGTGTGAACGCGTCTGGGTGGTGCGACCACGGCAACGGACGATCACGGTCTATCGGCCGGATGGCAATGCGCACCGGTTCGTTGTGGGCGATACCCTCACGAGCGACGATGCCGGATTCCCGGTGGACGGTTTCCAACTGCCAGTGGCGCGGGTTTTTGAGTAGGGTGGCATAGAACCACAGACGCGCCGTAAGCCGCCGAGGCTCTACCCTCTGCCTGTGACAATCGATGACCGCGCGGCGGAGTGGCCGGAGGGCGCCGGCGAGCGCTGGCCAGCCGGCTGCTACCGCCATCCCGGGAGGGAAGCCGGCATCCGCTGCCAGCGGTGCGGGCGGCCCATCTGCCCGGAGTGCATGGCCGCTGCGCCCGTCGGCTTCCACTGTCCCGAGTGCGTGCGGGCCGCAGCCGCAACGGTCCCGGCCGGGTTTCGCGCGTTGAGCCAGTTCGGGCGGCCGTACGTTACGTATGCACTCATCGCGGCCAACGCCGCTGTCGCCCTGGCCGGGCTCACCGAGCCGGGCTGGACGCAGGGCAACCTCGGCGCCATCGGCCGTGAGGGCGCGCTGCTCGGCGGCGGACGCATCCTCCGTGACGGCGTGCCCGTACTTGCCGGGGTCTCCCAGGGCGAGTGGTACCGAATCTTCACGGGCGCGTTCATCCACGCGGGGCCGCTCCACATCTTTTTCAACATGGTGCTCCTCTGGCAGACCGGGTCGCTGCTCGAACCGGCGCTCGGGCGGCCGCGCTTCGCCCTGCTTTACCTCGTCTCGCTGCTCGGCGGGGCGTTCGGCGCACTCCTGATGGCCCCCAACACCCTCACTGTCGGCGCTTCCGGCGCGGTCTTCGGGCTGATGGGCGCGCTCTTCGTGGCCGAACGGAAGGGCGTCTTCGGCGGCTACCGGTCGTCAGTCGGGTTCCTCATCGTCATCAACCTCGTGCTCAGCTTTGCGATCCCCGGCATCTCGATCGGCGGGCATGTCGGGGGCCTCATCGCGGGCGCGGCTGCGGGCTTCGTCTTCCACGAATTCGACGGGCGGAAGCTTCCGAAGCTCGTGCCAGTTGGGCTCGTCGCTGCGGCCTGCTGGATGCTGTTTGCGGGGTGTCTCTGGGCTGCCACGTTCTGGCGCGACCCGCTGTTCTAGTGTAGTGTCTCCAACATTGCTTTAGCTCGGCCGATCTTCGCGATGATGGCCTCGACAGAGGCTGTCCAGGTGAAGGGGTGCGGCTGCTCGTTGCGGTGGGCGAGATAGGCGCGGATCGCGTC
>JADYYG010000030.1 GCA_020853755.1 Dehalococcoidia bacterium
TCGAAGTCGCGCTGGGCGAGACCGACGAGATAGGCGCATTCGAGACAGGTGGCCTGGTTGCGCAGCGCGCGAGCCTGGTCCTCGCTCATGTCGATGACGTCGGCGGCAGCGACCTTCACGTCCTTGAAGACGACTTCGGCCTGCTTGTCGCTGGCGATGGTCTTGAGGACCGTCACCGAGATGCCGGCCTGGTCGCGCGGGACGATGCAGGTGCTCAGGCGGCCATCCGGCTTCCACGCCACCACGTGCAGGTAGTCCGCGACGTGGGCGTCAGGGACGAAGAGCTTGGTGCCGTTGAGGACGAAGTCGGAACCGCTGGCGGCGGCCTTCATCTCGATGCCTTCACGGTCCCAGCGGCCGCTCGGTTCGGTGATGGCGTAGGTGTGGATGGCGGTGCCATCGGCGATCTTCGGCAGGTATTTTGCCTTCTGATCGGCGCTGCCGGCAGCGATGAGTTCCGCGGCGCAGACGGCGTTCGGGATGAACGGGCCGGGGACGAGTGCGCGGCCGAACTCTTCGACGAGCACGCAGAGGTCGAGGAAGGAGAAGCCGGCGCCGCCCTGATCCTCAGGGATCATGAGGCCCTGCCAGCCGAGGTCGGCCATCTTCTTCCACAGAGCCGGGCTGTAGCCCTTCTCATCTTCTTCCATGGCGCGGACGTGCTCTTCCGGGCACTCCTTTTCGAGGAACTCACGGGCGGAGTTCTTCAGAAGTTCTTGTTCTTCACTGAGGCCAAGATCCATGCGTTACGTGTCCCTTTCGAGTGTGAACCGCGCTCGGGGCGCGAATGAGCCAACCCGCTTGCACGGGCCGACGGCTATGCGGGCGGGATTGTAACAGGATATTTCGCGGGGTGCGAACGACGCTCGCTTTTTCGCGTGAACATCAGTCAGCCTTCGCCGAACCCACGATGATGTCCTGGACGACCGCCGGATCCGCCAGTGTTGTGACGTCTCCCACGTTCTCCGGTTCGCCCTCGGCGATCTTGCGGAGGATGCGCCGCATGATCTTGCCCGAGCGCGTTTTGGGCAGCCCTTCGACGAACTGGATCTTGTCCGGCGTGGCAATGGGGCTGATGTCCTTGCGGACTGCATCACGAAGCGCTTTCGCCAGCTCGGGCGAACCCTTGTGCCCCGCGTTCAGGAGCACGTAGGCGTAGATGCCGGTGCCCTTCACATCGTGCGGATAACCGACGACGGCGGCTTCGGCGCAGGCTTCGTGGCCGACGAGGGCGCCTTCGATCTCCGCGGTGCCGAGACGGTGCCCGGCGACGTTGAGGACGTCGTCCACCCGGCCTGTGATCCAGTAATACCCATCCTTATCTCGGAAGCAGCCGTCCCCGGTGAAGTACTTGCCCGGATACGTTGCGAGGTAAGTGAAGAGGAAGCGCTGGTGGTCGCCATAAACCGTGCGCATCATCCCCGGCCACGAACGCTTCAGACAGAGGCGGCCGCTCACGTTGTTGCCCTCGACCTCCGCGCCGCTTTCGTCAACGATGCACGGTTCGATGCCGAAGAACGGGAGAGAGCCCGATCCGGGCTTCATCTCGGTCGCCCCGGCGAAGCCGGTGATGACGTGCCCGCCGGTTTCGGTCTGCCAATACGTATCGACGATACTGCAGCGCCGCTCGCCGACGACGTTGAAATACCAGCGCCAGGCCTCCGGGTTGATCGGTTCACCCACACTGCCAAGCACGCGAAGGCTCGTGCGCTTGTAGGGCGTGACGAACTGGTCACCCTCACGGGCAATGGCGCGGATGGCGGTCGGCGCCGTGTAGAGGATGGTGATACCGAGCCGGTCAACCATATCCCAGTACCGCCCCGCATCCGGATAGGTCGGGATGGATTCGAACATAACGCTGGTGGCGCCGTTGCCGAGCGGTCCATAAACGATGTAGCTGTGGCCCGTGACCCAGCCCACATCAGCGGCGCAGCAGTAGATGTCGTCCTCGCGAAGGTCGAACACGTACTTGTGGCTGACCATGCAGTGGAGGAGGTAGCCGGCCTGGGTGTGCAGCACGCCCTTCGGCTTCCCGGTCGAACCGCTGGTGTAGAGGATGTAGAGCGGGTCCTCGCTATCCATCGATTCCGGCGCCGCCTCAGCCGGCTCGCCCGGAACGACGTCGTGCCACCAGCTGTCTCGGCCCGGAGTCATCTCTACTGCGCCGCCGGTGTGCCGGAAAACAATGGTGAACTCGATGCTGTGGCCCGGTTCTCGGAGCGCCTCGTCGACGTTCGCTTTGAGGGCGACTGGACGGCCGCCTCGCTTGCCCTCGTCCTGGGTGATGATCGCGCGGCAGAGGGAGTCGTCCACGCGGTCGCGAATGGAGCGCGGGCTGAAGCCGCCGAAGATGACCGAGTGCACGGCCCCGATGCGTGCGCAGGCGAGCATAGCTACGGCGAGTTCCGGCACCATGCCCATGTAGATAGCGACGCGATCGCCACGCTTGATGCCACGCTTGCGTAAGGCATTGGCGAGCCGGCAGGTCTCCTCGTACACCTGGCGGTAGGTCATCGAGCGGACGTTCCCCGGCTCGTCGCCTTCCATCAGGAGGGCGACTTTGTCGCCTTTCGTCGCGAGGTGGCGGTCGAGGCAGTTCACGCTCACGTTGAGCTTGCCCCCGAGGAACCAGGCGATCTTCCCGGCCGGGAGGTCCTCCTCGCAGACCGTGTGGAACGGTTCGTCCCAGGTGATGAACTGGTTCGCCATTTCGGACCAGAACCCGTCGCGATCCTCGATGCTGCGGCGGTAGAGGCGTTCGTACTCCGCCTGGGAGGCGACGAGCGCGCCCTCCCGAACTCGCGCCGGCGGCGCATACTTCTCGTCGACGGGCAGGCCAACATCAGCCATCTCTGGTCCCTCCTGAGTCCTTCTGCCGAAGGATGGTGTGCTGTTACGGCCGCATTGTAGCGAGTGGACCGGGAACTCTCAGGTAGGCAACCGGCCGACGAAGATGACGCCGCCGTCGGGGACTTCGCTGTGCACGAAGGGCGCGGTCCACGCTTCGAAACCGGCCTCCCTGAGCGCGCGTAACCAGACCGCCTGGGGCAGGGCCCCGTTTACGTGGCGGTCGAACTCCACCCGGGGCGGCTGGCCATCGATGTGGTAGAGGTAGGCGTAGTCCGCGAAGTACGTGTGGCTGCCCGGCGGGCCCGGCGTTGTCCATTCGAGGTAACGCATCGCCCGGCCTTCGCCGTCGTGACCGCCGTGGTCGGTCTCGAACGTCAGTGTCTCCGCCGTGGCGTCAGGGCAGACGACAACAACCCCGCCAGGGTCGCAGTGAGCACGGAGGGTCGCCGCGAGTCGCTGAACCTCATCCTCGCTGACGACGTAGCTGGCTGCGTCGTGGACGAAGACCACCTCGAAGGTGCGGCCGAGCCGCAGTTCCAGCATGTCTCCCCCAACGTGCTCCAGTTCGGGGTTGATGCGTTTGCTGAGCGCGAGCATCTGCTCCGAGCGGTCCGAAAGCACCACGTCGCCTTCGACCCACTGAGCATAGTGCGACGCGTTATTGCCGCCGCCCGAGCCGAGTTCGAGCCACGAGCGCGGTGTGCGACCGAGCGCGCCCGCGGCCGCGTGGAAGTAGAACGCCGCCTCCTCCGCGTACTCTTCGGGCGCGGTGAGCAGGTGGAACCAGTCCGCGAACTCGTGGTACATCCGCGGTCCGGCACTGGTCATGGCACGCTCGGGTCGTACTCGGTGGCGATGTGCCCGCCGGCCTTCAGCGCTTCGAACTCCTCATCGGAAACTTTGAGGAGTTCGCGGTACACATAGTCGTTGTGCTCCCCGAACATGACCGGCGGCTGGTAGTACTCGATTGGCGTGGCGGGCATTTTCCACAAAGGTCCAACGTACTCGTAGGTTCCCGACGCCGGCTGTGTCTGCGATTTGAAGAAGTCGCGCGCTCGAAGGTGTGGCTCGTCGAACATCCGGGATGCTTCGAGAACGGGCGCTGCCGGGACACCAGCGGCCTGCAGCCGGTGCATCAGTTCGTAGTCATCCTGCGTCGCCGTATAGGCGCCGATGAGGCCGTCCAGTTCATCGTGGTGTTCGAGACGGCCCGCATTGGTGGCGAACCTCGGGTCATTCGCCCACGCCGGGCTGCCGATAGCCTTCCCGAAGGCCTGCCATTGGGCGTCCGTCTCGATACTGATGGCGATCCAGCGGTCATCCATCGTCGAGGCGTCGCCGGGGCTGACGGTTGGGTAGACTCCCGCGGGTGCGCGCCCATGGACGTCGCGGTTGCCGTTGGCGCCCTGGACGACTCCGTTGAGGCTGTAGTCCATGATCGCCTGGGTAAACATCGCGGCGGCGTTCTCGGCCTGGGCGATTTCGATGAGTTGGCCCTCGCCGGTACGATCCCGGTGCCAGATCGCGGTCATCACTGCGAAGGCGCCCTGCGCGCCGGCGAGGTAGTCGCCGGAGTAGATCGCGGTGTTCGACGACGGGTCGGCGTCGGCGTAGCCGCGGAGCAGGCTGTGACCCATCACCGCCTCGAGATGGACGCCGAGAGCCCGGGCCCGGGCGTACGGGCCATCACTTCCATACGCGGGCACACGGACGAAAATGATCCTCGGGTTGGCTTCTTTCAGCCACTCGTACGTGATGCCCAGGCCTTCCATCGTGCCCGTCGCGTTGTTCTCGTAGACGACGTCCGACTCGGCGACGAGCCGTTTCAAGATGTCGAGACCCTCGGGCCTGCGCAGGTCGACGGTGAAGCTCTTCTTGTTCCGGTAGAGACTGACGAAGGTCGGGTTGTAGTCCCAGGGGCGTTCGCCAGGGACGTTGTTCGGAAGCCCGCCAGCCCAGGCGATGCCGTTCGTGAGGAGAATCTGCGGCGGCCGGGCGATGGCGCCGCGGGTCATCGGCTGGAAGACGAACGGGTTCTCCGGCTTGATAACCTCTGCGCCGAGGTCGCCGAGCATCATCGTGGCGTAAGGCCCAGCCCAGACGACGCAGAGGTCGATGACGCGGATGCCTTCGAGTGGCTTCGGTGTCGTCACGCGGTTCCTCCTGAGGCGGCGGTGATGGCAGATGGGGAGAGCCCGGCTTCCCCAAGGACTTCCGCGGTGTGCTGGCCGAGCAGCGGCGCTGCCCGCCGGAGTTGCCAGCCGCCCTTCTCCATGCGCAGCGGCCGTCCGGGAATGGTCACCTCGCCCAGTTCGGTGTGCTCGGTCTTCGACCAGAAGCCACGCGCCCGGAACGCCTCGTCGGTGAACATGTCCTCCATCGTGAACATCGGGCCGCACATGACTTTGGCGGCGCGAGCCGCTTCCCAGATCTCCCGTTTGGTCCGCTCGATGCACCAGGCGATGAAGTTGCCGTTCCAGTCCTCGATGACCGCCGGATTCATACGCTGAACCGGGTCGCTGTAGCGCGGATCGGCCAGCCATTCGGCGTTGCCGAGCATTGCTGCGATGCGGTCAGGACGGAGGCCCGCGTTGGTGAAGTCGACGTAGCCGTCGGCGCAGGGGTAGATGCCCTGGGGCATCCCGCCGCCGTGGCTGGCCAGACGGAGGGTCTTGCGGCCGCTGAACTGGAAGGCGATCGCTGTCGCATGCCGGCGGTCCACGCCGCCGAAGTGCGTCTCGGCCAGGGATATGTCGACGTGCTGGCCGATGCCGTGCCGCTTCGAGGCGAAGAGCGCGCCCATCATGCCAACGGCAATCGCTGAGCCGGACTCGAAGAGTGCCGCGGTGCCGGCCATTTTCACGGGTTCGCGGTCGGTTTCGCCCATCGAGTACATCTCGCCTGCGAAGGCGTAAAGCACCAGGTCAGAAAGAAGGTAGTCACGGTAGGGTCCGGTCTGCCCGAAGTTCGAGACCGAGATGAAGGGCAGCGACGGGTTGATGTCGCGGAAGAAGCCATAGCCCGCTCCGAGCGCCTCCAGCTTCCCCGGCGCGAAGCTCTCGATGACGACGTCCGCTGTCTTCGCCAGGGCCGCGAGCGCTTCGATGCCTTCCGGGCGCTTGAGGTCCAGCACGACTGACCGCTTGTTGCAGTTGAGGTAGAAAAACGTCCCGGAACGCTCCGGGTTCTCGATTCCGCCCTGGAACGGGGGCAACCCGCGAGCGATGTCGCCGCCGGGGCGTTCGATCTTGATGACATCGGCGCCGAAGTCCGCGAACAGCCGGGTGGCATACGGTCCGGCGATGTGGTGGGTGAGGTCCAGGACGCGCACATTGTCGAGTGCCTGCACGAGCGCCTCCGAAAGGTGATTGGCTGACCGTGGTGGTCGGCCGCACTCTATCAGAGGCGGCGAACCGGGCGCATCCCGGCGTGTTTCGCCGGCCACCCGTAGAATCCGGCCTCAGCTATCCCCGGAGGCCCTCCTATGACCGTCCGTTACCAGGACTGGCGCGATGACTACCAGTCGCGCCTGAAGACAGCTGACCAGGCCGTGGAACTCATCAACGAAGGCGACCTGGTCTCGATCACCATCCTTTGCCCGGCGCCGCTGCTGACCGCGTTCATTGCCCGGGCCCAGAAGGTGTCGCGGGTCGATTTCCGCACACTGGCGCCGGGAAACCCGGACCTCTTCAATCCAGCAGCTTTCAACGGCGAGAAAGAGATCGAGATCTTCATCGGCGATGCGCTGCGCCCGGCGCATGACGCGAAAGTCGCGACCTACCTGCCAAACACGTTCATGCTCGGCATGAAGGCCTTCGATGCCGGACGCAGCGAGGCACGGATGCCCGACGTGTTTCTCACGCCATGCAGTCCGCCGAACGAGCAGGGCTACGTCCACTTCGGCCCACACATGTGGCAGCGGAAGTCCTATGCCCAGCGCTGCAAGAAGACGATTGCCATCGTCGATCCGAACATGTCGATGGTTCACGGCGATGTCTGGATGCACGTCAGCGAGATCGACACCTTCATCGAAGGCGCCATCGCGCGCGTCGATTTCGCCGCCGTCGAAGAACGGATTCGAACGCTCTCGCCAGAACCGTTCCGGGAGGAGCTTCTGGACCTGCTCGGGAAGACCACGCCCGAACAGCTCAGCCTTGTGGAGCAGATGTTCCACGCGTTCCCGCCCGACATGCTGAAGACGTCGCTCGGTATGGTGCCCATCGACCCTGCGGCGCAGAGCATCGCCGACCATCTCCGGCAGATTATTCGTGACGGCGACACGATCCAGGTCGGCGTTGGGCAGCCGAGTTCGCTCATGTTCAAGGCGGGCGCCTTTGACGACGCAAAGCACCTCGGGATTCACACGGAGCTGGGGTCGCCCGGGCTCGCGAAGCTCTGGGCGCGCGGCATCGTCGACGGCTCGCGGAAGACGCTGTTCCCTGGCAAGTCCGTCGCTGTCGCCTGGTCCGGCTGTGACGGCGAGGACTTCAAGATCATCGCCAACAACCCGGCGTTCGAACTGCATCAGCCCGAAAACATCCTGAACCCGGCGTTCATGTCGCAGAACCACCAGATGACCTCGATCAACAGCGCGATCGCGGTCGACCTGCTCGGCCAGATCGCCAGCGAGGACCGCTTTGGCGGGCACATGGTCAACGGCACCGGCGGCCAGCCGGACACCCACATCTCCGCCGCGCTCTGCAAGGACGGCCGGGCGGTCACCGTCATGCGTTCGACGGCCCTTGAAGGGTCGATCTCCAAGGTGGTCGCAAAGCACGACGCGGGCACGCTCGTCACGATTCCGCGGTACCTCGCCGACACGATAATCACCGAGTGGGGTGTCGCGCGGTTGCTGGACAAGAACCATCGCCAGCGCGCTGAGGAACTCATCGCCGTCGCGCATCCTGACTTCCGGGCCGAACTGCGGAAAGAGGCGACGGAACTCTGGGGTTAGGCGCCCGCGTTTGTCAGGTCAGCCTCAGCCGTTTCTGGCTCTCGCCGGAGCGCGCCGAGGTTGAAGCTAAGTTGCTCCCGGCCGAACAGAAGGAACGCTGCGCCAATCAGGCTCACCGGGACCACGTTCACAAGGTGGGCGAGGATGGCGAAGCTCAGTGCTGTTCCGCTCGCGACGTGGAACGGGAGAAGCGAGAGTGTTGCCGCGGCGTGGAATACGCCCACGTACCCCGGTGATGACGGGATGAGCATCGCGAGGTTCGTTGTGCAGGTCAGCAGCACGGCGACGGCGATTGGCGCGTCGATGTGGCAGGCCCGCATCAGCAGGTAGTTGATTGCGAACGCGCCAATCCACGCGCCCCAGGACCAGCCCCAGATGGAGACGACATGGCGGCGCGAGAACAGTTGGCGGAAGCCTTCGGAAAACGAGGCCGCTTCCTCTCGAAGGCGGCCGTTGCCCGGCACGAGTGCGTCGAGGTGGCCCCGGTGCGCGAGCCTGCCGAGGTGCCGCCGGAAAAGCGTGGCCACCAGCGCCAGCAGCACCACCATGGCTACGACCAGCCATGCGAACTCGAGGATGTCCTTGTAAGCGGCCGGCACTGGCAAGAACGGGCTGACGATCAGGAACCCTGCGAGCAGCGTGACGGTGTCGGTTACGCGTTCCGTCAGAAGTGACGAAAGGACGTGCCCAAAGCGAACCCCAGGCTGGCGGGTGGTCATGGCCACGCGCGCGACGTCGCCGAGTCGGGCCGGGAGCACGTTGTTCAAGAGGAAGCTGATGTGGAGGATCCGGTAGAGCCGCGGAGTCGTGACGCCTGACCCATCGGGCAGGAGGAGACGCCAGCGCACTGTCTTGGCGATGAGCGAGGCCACGAGGCAGGTGACGGCAAGCCCGATGAAGAGCGGGTCAGCGGACTTGAGAGCCGCCTGCGTGCTGGACCAGGGGATGAGCCGAAAGAGCAGTCCCGCACAGGCTGCGGTGATGGCGAGGCCAAGAAGGAATCGTCCGATGGATCTCATGTGCTTCGATAATCGGCCCAATACGGTAAGGATCTCATACTCTCGCGCTTCCGTCAGCGGGCAATAGTCCGTACGCTCGGAGTAATGCGCCAGCCCCGGGGCCGCACCGAACTCCCGGCCCACAGGCCCACCGGTTCGCTGCTTCCACTTCATGTGATGCCAGAATCCGCGGTTCTCACCGTCCAGGTGGCGACCCTCCTCGCGATGGCGGCCACCGTCGCAACACGCGTCTGGCAGGATCACGCGTGGTTCGGCTTCGTGCTGGTCGGACTGGCAGCGGTTGCCTGGGCGCCTGAGGTGCGACTGCGCCGCGAACGCATCTGGTGGTTCGCCTTCGTCGCCGGGATCTTCGCCTACACGCTCCTTCGCTCACTGGCCGACGAGACGGAGATCCCTATCCGCACCTCGTACCCCATCCGCTTTGACCGGGCCATGTTCTTCGGGACGGATCCGATCCAGTGGCTCCAGGCCCGCTACTTCGCAGTCAGCGACGTCTCGTTCCTCGACCTGTTCGCGGTCGGGATGCACTGGTCGTTCTTCGTCGCGCCGTACGCAATGGCTGTGGCTGTCTTCTGGCGAAAGCGCGGTTTGTTTCCCCAGTACGTCGCCGTGGTGGTGGGGACGATGTACCTCGGCCTCCTGCTGTTCTTCATCGTGCCTACCACGCCGCCCTGGCTGGCGGCACAGCACGGGCAACTCGATGGCGTGTACCGAGTGATGGACTTCGTAGGCGGACATGTCGACAAGGACACCTACCAGTCGTTCTACGCCTCCCTCGGGGAACCGAACTCGGTCGCGGCGATGCCTTCGATCCACGAAGGCGTGACGTTCGCGATGTTCCTGTGGGCGTGGGCATACGCGCGCCGGCTCTCCTGGCCGCTGCTCGCGTATGCGACGCTGATGGGGGCGAGCCTCATGTACCTCGGCGAGCACTACCTGCTTGACCTCATGGCCGGGATCGCCTGTGCGGGGTTGAGTTGGGCGCTTACGTTGCGCTACGTCCGAAGACCGAAGCCCGCTCAGGCAGCCCGCTGATACATGCTGGTCCCGGCAGTCCGAAACCCGATCTCGGAAGAACGCATGATCATTTCGCTGCCGCCGATGAACAGCAGTCCGCCCGGGCGAAGTGCGCCTGCGAACCCGCGATAGATGTGCGACTTCGCTTCGTCCGTGAAGTAGATCACCACGTTCCGGCAGAGGATCACATCGAGATCCTGTGGGTAGGCTTCGCTCAGGAGGTCCTGCTTGCGGAAGGTGATGCGGCGCTTCAGTTCCTCGGTCACCCGGTAGGTGCCGTCGGGGTCCTCCACCATGTACTTCTTGAGAAGCGCCGGCGGCACCGAACGGACTTCGGCCGGGTAGTAGCCCTTGCCTTCACGGGCGCGGTTGAGGATCGGCACGTCCACGTCGGTGGCGATGATGCTGTGCGAACCGCGCGGGTCGACTTCGTTGAGGATCATTGCCAGCGAGTACGGCTCACAGCCGATGGAACAGCCGGCGCTCCAGAACTTCAGGCTCTTCCGCTGTTCGAGCAGGCGTGGGATCCAGACCTTCTGAAGCTCGGCGAACCGGTCGGGCTGCCGCCAGAATTCGCTGACGTTGATGGTCAGCGTGTCGCGCACCTCATCGAGAAGCTTGTGGTCCGCTGCCAGCAGTTTCTGGAAGGAGGGCCAGCCGTCGATGATCCGGCGCGTCATAATGCTTGCGAGGCGGCGCTTCATCTGCGCCTCCTTGTATTGGCCAAGCGGCACGCCGATGGCGCGCTCGAGGGCCTGGCGAAAGGCAATCCATTCGCGATCTTCTACGACCTGGGTTGTCACCGCGTACCTCGTTGAAGTGGGAGTGTGGCCACCAGCGCTGCGGCGACGCCGGTGAGCGGCACCTGCCGCGCTGATTGTGTGCGTTCCATGGTCACCCGGGGCATCCCGTACACCACGCAGCTGGCTTCGTCCTGGGCAATGACCTTGCCGCCGGCCGCCTCCAGCTTCGCTGCGCCGTCCGCGCCGTCACGACCCATGCCGGTCAGGATCGCGACACTCGCCATCCGGCCGTAGACCGTCACCACCGACTCGAGCGTGATATCAACGCTGGGCCGGACGCCGTGGATGGCAGGGCCCTGGTCGAGGTGGAGGCGCTTGTCCTTCGTGACGATGAGATGGAAGTCGCCGGGAGCGACATAACACTGGCCGTTCACGAGGGTATCTCCCTCTTTGGCCTCCACCACGTGGAGCGGCGAAATCGAGTCCAGCCGCCGGGCGAGCGCGTTGGTGAACCCTGGCGGCATGTGCTGGACGATGACGACGGCGGCCGGGATGTCGCCAGGGATGTGCGGCACGACCTCGGTCAGGGCGGGCGGACCGCCTGTGGAAGAGCCGATCACAAGCAGGTTGTTCGCCGGCAGCCGGCCGCCCGTCGAAAGTGGGATGTTGGCTGCCAATCCCGGCCGGTGGACGGGAACCACGGCCCCGGGGCGCCGCCGCTGCAGCTTCGCGACGCTGGCCCGCGTGACGGCTTCCTGCAGCTGGGCGCCCACGTTGGCGAGGTCCACGCTCAAGCCACTCGGCTTCCCGACGCAATCCACAGCGCCCGCTTCGAGCGCCCGGATTGCCGTATCGGTCCCCGTGGCGGTGAGGGTTGAAACCATCACGATCGGTGTCGGGAGCGCCTGCATGATCTCGCCGACAGCCGTGACGCCGTCCATCTGGGGCATCTCGACGTCCATGGTGATGACGTCAGGCCGCAGTTCCAGGGAGCGGCGAACGGCTTCGATGCCGTTCTCGGCAGTGCCGATCACGGTGATCCCGGGGACGGCGGTAAGGATGCGCTCAACGGCCCGGCGCATGAAGGCTGAGTCGTCGACGACGAGCACCCGGATGGGTTTCGCCGCCGACGTGGCGGGGAGCGCCATTTCGCCCTCCTAAGCGCAGAGCTTGCTGACAGCAGCAAGGACACGGTCGCCTTCACAGGGCTTCACGAGGAAGTCTTTGGCGCCGCTCTTCACCGCTTCGAGGACGATCTGCTGCTGCCCGAGCGCCGTGACCATTGCCACGCGCGCCTGGGGGTCGTGTCCGCGGATCTCTTTGAGCGCAGTGAGGCCGTCCATCTCCGGCATGGTGATGTCCATCAGGACGGCGTCGGGCTTCGAAGCCTTGTATTTCTCGACGGCTTCCAGGCCGTTTTCGGCCTGGATGACTTCGTAGCCGGCTTCGGCCAGGATTTTCGACATCCGCATCCGCATGAACGCAGCGTCATCGACCACAAGAATTGTCGCCATGGAAGGCCTCCCTACAGTTCATTGGCCGGTGAAGCCGCGGTACGGACGAATGTCTTCCCGGTAGCTGGGTGCAACTCGAGGGTGCGGCCTTTCGCGCCGCCAATGTCCATCGCAGTCGCGGAAAGCCCGTGACGCTTCAACCGTTCCTTAATTGCATCGGCATTTCGCTCGCCGATCTTGAATCTTTCGGCATTGGCGGAGCCGAGAACGGCTGCCCCCCCTGCGAGCTTCACAATGAGGCGGCGAGCCACCGCGCCAGACTCGGCGAGCCGCGTCATGAGCACGTCAATGCCCGTGTCGGCGAACCTTGCCGGCTCCCGTTCGTCGAAGCGCTTGCCCTCCGAGCTTGGAAGCAGGATGTGGGCCAGGCCCGAGACTTTCGTCTGCGGGTCATAGCAGCTGATGCCGATGCATGAGCCGAGGCCATACGCGACCAGCAGGTCCGAAGGGTCCCGGGTAATCGCGAGCTGTCCGATGCCAACGGAAATCCGCCTGGCATCGGGTGTTGGGGCAGTCATGCGGCTACCTTTCGCAGCCGGTCGAGTGAGATGGGGTCAGGCGCCACCACGAGCAGTCCGGCAGTATGGCCCGTGTGGTCCTCGAAGATGGCGTCCATCATCACGACGTCTCCGCCCTGGGAGAGCACTTCGGCGTAGATGGATTGGACGAGAGCAATCGCCATGTCGTTGATGACTGTCGGCGGACTCGGATGGAGGATCAGGTTCGCGTAGTCGGCAAGCGCGTTGATGAACGCGGAACCGACAATGTTGCCCAGTTCCCCGATGGCAGACTCAGCCAACTCATCCGGTTCGGTGCTCGTCCCGACGGGCTGCCCGCACATCAGGTCCACGCACTCGAGGGCGCGGCCGACCGGGAAGAGCAGCATCACGTGACCGGTAATGTCGCCGGAGATGGTGAGGTAAGCGCCGAGCACGTTCGCTTCCTCGCCACCCACAGCGTCGCATGCGTCGGATTTCGTGCCAGAGCGCACGTTCGGGACGTGGATCTGGATTTCCTGGCCCATAAGGCCGCTCAGGCCGCGCCCCGCGCGGAAGGCGCCGTCACGCGCGACCGCTGAGAGCGTGGTAATCAGTTCATCTTGCACAGGGTGCTCCTCTTGCCAGTGGTGGTCATGCCGTGACCAGCAGCGCTTGTTCATTCACCAGGCTCGGCGTGTCCACGATGAGGCCGAGTGTCCCGTCGCCGAGGATGGTCGCTCCGGTGATCCCGCGCCGCCCACCGACCAGGTCGCCCAGTGACTTCACCACGACGTCCTGTTCTCCGAGGAGACGGTCGACCGTGAACGCCACGTGGCGGTCACCGTGGCGCGCGGCCACGAGGAAGCGGCCGGCATCGATGTTCTTCGGCCGTGTGTCGCCGAGGACCGATGCGAGGTCCATCATCGGCAGCAGCCGCGAGCGGAGACGCAGCATCTTCATCCCGTTTACCGAGTGGATATCCGCCTCGTGGTCGCCCAGGGCTTCGGTGACAGAGACGAGCGGGATGGCGTAAACCGTGCCCCTCGCCATTACCATCAGCGCCTTGGTGGTCGCCAGCGTGAGTGGCAGTTGGACCACGACTTCGGAACCAACGCCGGGCGTGCTGTAGACGGTGATCTGGCCGTTCAGGCGCTCGATGTTCGTCCGGACGATGTCCATCCCCACACCGCGCCCGGAGACGTCGGTGAGCTTCTCTGCCGTCGAAAGACCGGGAAGGAAGATCCACTGGATGGCCTGCTCCTCGCTGGCGGCCTCTGCGGCTTCGCGGGACATCAGCCCCTTCTCGACCACCTTCTGGCGAAGGCGGCGGGTGTCGATGCCCTTGCCGTCGTCTTTGACCGAGAGGTAGATGTAGGTTTCCTGGTTCCAGGCGGTCACGGTCACCGTGCCGGTTTCGGGCTTGCCGAGGGCGCGCCGTTCCTCCGGCGGCTCGATGCCGTGATCGACAGCGTTGCGCAAGATGTGGACCAGCGGGTCCGAGATCTCCTCGATGACGGAACGGTCGAGTTCGGTCTCTTCGCCGGCCGTGAGGAGGTCGACTTTCTTGCCGCACTTGGTTGCGACGTCACGAACGAGACGGGGCAATCGTGTGAGCACCGACCGCACGGGCAGCATGCGGCTGCGCATGATCTGCTCCTGCAGTTCATCCGTGACGCGTGCGAGATGCGCGGTGGTCTCTTCGAAGTTCTCGGTGAGCTCGGTGAGGTTCGCATCCTTCAGCACGGCCGCCAGTTGCTCCCGGATCTGCTGCAACCGGGTTCGGTCGATGACGAGTTCGCCGACCAGGTTCATCAGGCCGTCGAGGCGTTCGACGTCAATGCGGACGGACTGGGCGGCCGCGCGCTTCGGCGCTTTCGCTGCCTCGGCCCCGTTGTCCACCACAGAGAGCTGAGGGCGGCCCTGCGCGGCAGGCGCTTCAGGGCTGCCTGCCGCAGCGCCGATCGGCCCCGAGAGTTGTTCGGCCGAGAGCGCCTTCGCGCTCACGCGGGAGACATCGGACACGACACCAACCGCAGCCTGCAACTGCTCTTCTGATTGGCGCGAAATGAGAACGGCGGCCAGCGAGAGTTCGCCGGCGCCCGCCTCGATAACCTCGCGGTCAGGCCACGTCTGGAGCGGAGTGCCAAGTGCATCCAGCTCTTGAAGCACCTGGAAGCCGCGAATCGACGGCAACTGGCACTCCAGGGCGATCTGCACTTCCACCAGGAAGCAGGCGGCGCCCTGTGCGAGGCTCTCGTGTGCGGCGGACTGGACCGCTTCGCTCAGCGCATAGGTGAGCCCGCCTTTGCCAGTGGCTGCATCGCTGTCCTTTTCGGGAGCTGGCGATTCGAGCACGGCGTGCAGGTCGGCTTCCAGCCCGCCCGTTTCGATCCCGGAATCGACCCGCGTCACCACTTCGTTGGCGAGGATGCGGAGCGCATCGAGACCGGCAAGCAGCGCATCGACCACGTCCGAGGTTGGCGCCCGCTTGCCCTGGCGGACGGCGTCGAGGACAGTCTCCATCGCGTGGGTGAGGTTGGCCATTTTCTTATGGCCGATGGTGGCGCTGGAACCCTTAAGGGTGTGCGCCGCCCTGAATATCTGTTGGAGCAACTCCGGCTCGGGTTCGCCTTCGAGCTGGACGAGGCAGGTGTCAAGTAACTCGATCTGCTCGTCCGTCTCTTCGCAAAAGAGCTTCAGGTCGTCGTCATCGAGTTCGAATTGCAGGCGTTGGCCTTTGCTGGTCACCATGCGGTGGCGCTCCTCGCGAATGAGAGGTTTGAAAATCCCGGACTGCGGAAAGGATGTCAGGCCGCGGCGGCGGCGAAGTCGAATTCGCCGTCAGCGGAGGCCGGCAGGACGCCTTCCAGGTCCATCAGCGAGACCAGCCGGTCGTCGAGCTTTGCAACCCCGCGGAGGTACGTGTTCTCCGGGACCGACACAATCGAACTCGGCAGTTCGACCTGGTCGCCGGGGATGCGCATCACTTCGGTGACCGCATCAACAATCAGGCCGACCATTCCACCGGCGCTGCTCACCACCACGATGCGCGTCTCGGCGGTGTACTCGCCGGCATTCACGCTGCAGCGCTTGCGAAGGTCGATCACCGGGACCACGCGCCCGCGAAGGTTCGTGATGCCTTCTACCCAGAAGTCGGAGCCGGGGATCGAGGTGATGGTCTGCATGCGCACGATTTCCTGCACGGCCTGGATGTCCAGGGCATAGAACTCGTCGGCCAGTTGAAAGATCACAACGTGCTCTTCGGCTGCCGGCTGCCCGGCCACATCTGCTACAGAGTCGATTTTCGTCGCCACTCCGGAACCCTCCTGGTTTGCGGGGCAGGTCGAGCCCGCCACTGCCTAAAGAGTACGTATCGATTGTGTTCCCTCGTCATCGGGCACAGCCCCCAAAAAGGCATGGGGATCTCCCTCATCAGCCGCGAGGGACAACGGGGCCTTTCGCGGAGGATCTAGGGAGTCCACTCATACCGTGCCGATACTCCAGTTAGAGAGACTGACCGCGGGAGTAAGGTGTGGCCTCCGAAAACGCTGTCCTCAGCCAACGCGAGATCGATGCACTGCTGAACGCCGACATCAGCGAGATTGATGCGGAAACAGTCGTGACGATGCCGCCGCCTGCCCGCAAGGAGTCTGGCCGGCGGATCAAGCCGTACGACTTCCGCCATCCGGAAAAACTTTCGAAGGAGCAGCTCCGCGGCCTGCAGATCATCCAGCAGGGTGTGGCCGGTGCTGTGGCGGCGAGCTTCAGCGCCCGGCTCAGGGCCGCCGTTGAGGCGCGCCTCAGCGCCCTCGAGCGCGGCATCTACGAAGAGTATGTGGCCCAGACCGGGTCCACTTCCGTCGTCATCATCATCGATATGTCGCCGCTCCAGGGGTACGCCGTGGCGGCCTTTGGCCTCGACGTGGCGTTCGGCTTCATTGACCGGCTGCTCGGCGGCAAGGGAAAGCGGAACGCGCGAGTCCTCAATCGCGACCTGACCGACATCGAGGTCGCCCTGATCCGCCACATTGGGATGGATATCGCGCGGTCCCTCATCGAGCCGTGGACCCGGGTGGTCGAACTCACCCCCGATGTCTCCGAGTTGGCGCTCGGCCCACAGGTCATGCACGCCATCCCCCCGAGCGAATTCGTCATTACTGCCTGGTACGAAGTGCGGTTTGCCGAACAGACCGGCGGCATCTCGCTCTGTTTCCCGCTGACGGTGCTTGAACAAATCCTCCCGAAGCTCACCGGGCAGAGCATCTTCGATAACCGGCCACGGAGCGGCGGGCGCGACGATGCGAAAGTGCATGACGAGCAATTGCTGCCCGTCTCAGTCCAACTCCGGGCCATGCTCGGTGATGCTCGCGTCGATGCGCGAGACCTGGCCCAACTGGCCCCCGGCGACATCATCACCCTGGATCACCTCGCGCAGGACCCGCTGCGGATCATGGTTGGGAACTGCGAGCGGTACGCCGGCTTCGCCGGCACGAAGGGGCGCAAGTTGGCGCTACAGGTTTCCGGACTCGTTGACGATGATGGATGGGTGAGGAGCTTCGAGGAGGCTGCCAGTGAGTAGCGCCATACCAATCCGCGCCGTCCTCATGTCTTCCGAGATCATGAACGGCGGAACCGGCTTTCACCGGTTAGTTTTCAAAGTCGATGGCGGGCGCATGGGGATGTCGAGCGTCACGGTCATGATCTCCCAGGATGCCCACCGCAAGCTCGTCACCCAGATGAGCCGTGCGCGCTTCCAGCCAGTCGAGAAGTCTGCCCTGCTGAAGACCTGGGCGCGCTGGGAGATCGCCCTCCGGTACTCCGAAAAGGGTGTGCTCCCGGGCACCGTGACCATCACGGCCCGCGATATTGACGACTTCGGCGCTTATGCCAGCGACCTGGGGAGAACGCTCCAGGTCGGCTAGGCGCCCTGTTTCCTACTCTTGCGAATGTCCGCCATCGGCGGTGGGAGGAATTGATGCTGGCCAAGATCTCTGTTGCAGAAGCCGCGAAGCACGCCGCCGAAGCGCCCGACCAGGCGCGCATCGAACTGGTCGGGCCATTCGTCGAAGCGGCAGCCCGGGTCATCAGCCAGGAGTGCGGCGAGGCGGTCACGCGCGGCCAACTCCACCGTGTTCGCTCCCCCCAGACCAATAACGACATCTCGGCGCTCATCGCGATCACCGGCGGGGTCGCGGGCCTCGTTATCTACTCGCTCTCCGGCGAAACCGCGCTCGGCTTTGCATCCCGGATGATAGGCGAACCGGTGACCGAACTGGACGCACTTGCGCAGAGTGCCATCGCAGAACTGGCCAACATGATCACGGGCCAGGCTGGCATCGCCCTCGAACGGAACGGCTTCCCGAGCGATATGTCACCACCCGTCCTCCTCATCGGGAAGGGCACCTCGATCGCGACCCTGAACCTCACGCGGCTTGTCGTACCGCTCGTCGTCTCGTTCGGCCAGTTCACCATCGACATCGCAATCAAGGAAGTCTGACGCGCTGATTGGTTCGCCGCTCGCACCAGGCAAGGTGGATGCCGGGTGCGCTGTTGCATGTCTGTCCACAACCGAGGAGCTATCACGGAGGAGGCGCAAATCCTAATCGTTCGTTCCAGGAAAACGAAGCGCAACTAATGATCCTGCCGCGCACGCTGAGGGTATTGCCGGATATGCCACCGCAACGGGTGTCTCGACGATCCCTCAAGAAGGACAACCAGGAGTACCTCCAACGATGAAGATCAAGCAGACCACCCTGAGCCTCGCCGGTGCGGCACTTTTCCTCCTTGCTGCATTAGGGCTGGGCGTCAGCGTCTATTACGCCAACAGCGCAATTGGCAAGGAACGATCCGCCCGGGAAGAACGGGCTGAGTTCACGGCCCTGTCCATCGAACTGAACAACGCATCTGACTTCCTCACCAACAAGGCCCGCCAGTACGCCGTCACCGAGGACAAGCAGTACCTCGATGAGTACTGGAACGAGATCAATATCACGAAGACGCGTGACAAGGTGGTCGCTCGCCTCGACGAGTTGGGCGCCACGGACCAGGAACTGGGCCTGATTGAGGCCGCGAAGAAGAACTCCGACTCGCTCGTCGCCACCGAGTCCCGCTCGATGCGCCTCGTCCTCGAAGCGACGGGCGTGGCCGAAGCGCAGATGCCGCCGGCCATCGCCGCCTTCAAGCTCTCTCCCGACGACCAGAAGCTGGACAAGACGGCGAAACTGGCGACCGCGCGGGTCATCATGTTCGACGACAAGTACGAGGGCGCGAAGGTCGACATCGCCCGGCCAACCCAGGAGTTCG
Organism: Dehalococcoidia bacterium; assembly: GCA_020853755.1. Classification (GTDB taxonomy): domain Bacteria; phylum Chloroflexota; class Dehalococcoidia; order Tepidiformales; family Tepidiformaceae; genus Amarobacter. Next base: position 18,880 of record JADYYG010000030.1, read on the forward strand.
AGAAGCTCCTCGAGACGCGTACGACCGGGGACGTGGATGCCGCCCGCAGCTCGACCAGGACTGCCATCATGGCGCTTGTGCTGCTCGCCTTCGCCGTGCCGGCGATTGCTTTCGCCGTCCTCTGGACCTTCCACGTCAAGGTGAGCCGCCCGGTGACCAGCTACACCAACCGGCTCGCGGCCCGCGGCAACGCCACCGACGAGTTCGCCCTCGAGCCCGCCGGGACGGTCGAACTGCAGCAACTTGCGGGCGCTTTCAACGGCCTCATGGCCGACAACCGCACCCAGGCGACAGAGAATGCGCGCCTGATGGCCGACATGTCGCAGCTCGTGGCAAGCATTGCTGAAGACGCGCGCAGCGTTGCCAGCGTCTCCGAGATGCTCTCCGACTCCTCGAACCAGATGGCATCGGCAACGGGGCAGATCGCGGACGCGATCAACGAAGTGACCCGCTCGGCGACCACCCTGGCCGCGCTCTCGCAGGGTTCCGCCCGGGATGTCGAGCAACTCGCGTCTGCGTCGGTGGAGATGTCCGCCTCGGCTTCTTCGTCCGCCACAGCCGCCGATGAAGCCCGGCTGGAAGCCTCGAATATCGGATCCCAGATCCAGGACGTCGCCCGCAGCTCCACGCAGCTTGCCGCAGTCGCCGAGGAATCGCGTGATGCCGCGCTCCGCGGTCAGCAGGCGGTTGTCCAGGCCGTGAACGCGATGGAGTCCATCGCTGAGGCCGTGGGCCGGGCCAGCGGCACGGTTGACCAGCTGGGCCAGTACGGCCAGCAGATCGGCGACATCGTGAAGGCCATCGACGAGATTGCCGCCCAGACCAACCTGCTGGCACTGAATGCCGCAATCGAGGCCGCCCGCGCCGGCGAACAGGGTAGGGGTTTCGCGGTCGTGGCCGAGAACGTCCGCAGCCTTGCTGAACGCTCCAGTGACTCGACCAAGGAGATCGCAGGACTGATCGCCCGGGTCCAGGCTTCCACCACTGAAGCCGTCGAAGTGATGGCTGCCGGCGTCAAAGACGTCGATGCTGGACGCACGATTACAGCCGAGGCGGGCGCGGCACTCGAAAGCATCATCGCCTCGGTCCAGCAGTCTTCGCAGCAGATGCAGCGGATTGCAGGCGAAGTGGGACGGCTGGCAGAGGGCGCCGACCGCATCGTCGCCAGCGCGGAACTCATCGCCACCCACGCCGCCGAGTCGGCGAGCGGAGCATCCCAGATGGCCAACAGCACCGGCCGCGTGACCGACGCCATCATGCAGGTATCCGCGACGAGCGAGCAGACCAGCGCCTCCGCCGAAGAAGTCTCGGCTTCGACCGAGGAACTCAGCGCTCAGTCCGAAGAACTGGCCGCGACGGCGAGCCAGATGAAGCGGCTGGCGGAGTCGCTCCAGGGCGCCATCGTCACCTTCGAGGGAAAGCGAGCGTAACGCCGCCATCCCGCCACACCGTCTACGCCGCCCCGGGGAGAGGACCCCCGGGGCGGCGTTCTCACACGCTGAACACAGTCATCTGCCGTTGCCGGGGTTGCCCGTTCGCGATCGGCATTTCAGCCCAGAGCGCTGTACCGCTGCCGGGCGCCGCGCTAGCATGAGGCCAATGACCGAACGCCAGACTCGCCGCGCCCGCCGCCGGGTAGCGCCCGCTTCCAGCCTCCCTCGCCCGATGACCGCGGAAGATGCGGCAGCTGGCCGCACTCAGGCGCGTGGAGCGGCCCCATCGCTTCATCACCGCACCCACCACGTGACCAGGGACTACAGCCATATCCACAAGGACCTGGTCACGGTCGCGGTTGTCGGCGTGGCAGTGATCGCCTTCATTGTCGGCATGTCGTTCGTCGTTTCCTGAGCCGGACCAACCTGTCCCCGGGGGCGTTCCGGCGCCGTCGCTCCCCTTTACCTGAGGTTCTGGTAGGCGAAGTAGAGGCCTGCCGCTGCGGCCAGGATCGAACCAACGAAGAGTGTGCCACCCACGAAGAGCATCTGGATGCCGGTTGCGACGATGATCCCGCCCATCGCGCACGCCACGATGACGGGTCCGCGTTTCCGGTTGACGGCCAACTCCATGATGCGCGTAAAGCCAAAGCCGAGACCCGCCCCAAGGATGAGCGAGACGAAGATACCCCCGACGGCGATTCCGGGGACTGCTCGTGAGGCGAACCCCCAGATCAGCCCCATCGCCACCCCACCGATCACGCCCGCTGCGATGGCCCGGGCAAGGTATTGCCCCGAAACGGTGTAGATCGGGCTCTTCGCCAACTGGGCGCAATCACGGCAACGTGCTCCGACCGGCGTCTGGATCAGGCACTTCGGGCAGATCGGCGTCTCGCAGCGGCTGCAGCGGAGCGCTGTCTCGACGTTCGGGTGCCGGGCGCAGGCCACAACGGTTGCCCCGCCCAGTCGCACTGGTGCAGGCTGATCCCTGGCCACGGTGAATCCGCGGCGGGCATCGTCGTACGCTGCCCGCCGGTCGCGATGGGAGAGCACTTCATAGGCCTGCTCGACGGATCGCCGGCGCTCACGCACAGCAGGATCCGGGTCGCTGCCGTACTTCTTCATCAGCCCGCGGTACGCCGCTTCGACAACCTCGGGACTCGCCGACGGCGCGACCTCGAGTGCCTCGTAGTAGTCGACGGTAGGATCTGGTGCGCTCATCGTGCCTTTACCATCCTACCGGGCAGGCGGTAAAGGCACAGGGATTCGCTGTCAGGGCAGGTCGACGAGGGCGAACATAATGGTGCCCTCGGCAGCGACTTTTCCATCAACGGTGGCCTTCACGTGCCCCTTGCCGACCGGCCCCCGCAGTTTCTCGAGGGTGAACTCCATCACCAGTTGATCCCCGGGGACAACCGGCTTGCGGAAGCGCATGTCCTCGATGCCGCCAAACATCGGCGTCTTTCCGCCCGCGCCGCCATCGCGAAGGAGGGTGACGGCGGCGACCTGGGCCATCGCCTCGACGATGAGGACGCCCGGCATGACCCGGTTCCCCGGGAAGTGGCCTTCGAAGAACCACTCGTTCGCAGTGACATTTTTGATGCCCACGCCGCGCTTGCCGTCCTCAATCTCGAGCATGCGGTCGACGAGGAGGAACGGGTAGCGGTGCGGGATGATCTTTTCGATGTCGCCGATTTCGAGCATCACGGGGCCTTCTTTCCGCTGTCTGCGCAATTCTCTTCGATGAAGCGGAGGAACGCGGTGACATGGCTGTCCTCGAACGGAATGTCGCCGATCTCACGGTCGTCCGGGTTCCCCAGGCCGTGGTAGTCGCTCCCGCCGGAGCGTGCCAGCCCGTGCTTCGCCGCGAGTTTCTCGTGGTAGGCGACCGTCTCGGGCGAGTAGTTCTTGTAGTAGGTCTCGATCCCGTCGGCGCCCGCGGCGACGAGTTGCTTCACCGGCTCCGCGTAGTCTTCGCCCATGTATACGGCGTGAGCGATGAAGACGACGCCGCCATGGCGATGGATCAGGTCAATCGAGTCGGCGGGATCCAGGCGTTCACGGTTCACATCGGCGGGTTTTCCGTTTCCGAGCCAGAGGTCGAAGGCCTCCTGGACGCTGCGGACGTAGCCCTGCTCGACGAGCGCGCGGGCGACGTGCGGCCGACCGACCGAGGCTTCACCGGCTATCTCCAGCACCCTGGCCTCGGTTATAGGCATGCCGTGATCGCCCAGGATGCGGATGATGGCCCGAAGCCGTTCCTTGCGACCCTCACGCATCGACCGCATGAACTCCTGCAGTTCTCGTGCGGACGCGTCGAACCCGAAGGCGAGGAGGTGGGCGTCCACCTTCCCCACGTCCGTCGAAATCTCCATCCCGGGGATGAGCCGCAGGCCCAGCCTGTCCGCAGCACGCCGCGCTTCGGCGAGGCCGTCGGTCGTGTCGTGGTCCGTCAGCGAGAGGACCCGCACGCCGTTCTTCGCAGCCGTTTCCATTACCCAGGTAGGCGAATGCACACCGTCGGAGGCTGTACTGTGGAGGTGGAAGTCGCCGGTCGCCATCAGCAGACCACCCGGTCGCAGCGTTCGATGCTGGTCGCGCGTTTTGTGCGGTCATCAGCTTCGATGAGCAGTCCGTTGAGGACGGCGGTCCCGTCGGCGGGCGGGAGCCTCGTTGGCAACTGGGTGCGGAAGCGGGCGATTACCGACTGGATGTCATCGCCGATGACCGAGTCGCGCGCGCCGCACATGCCGGCGTCGCTGCAATAGGCCGTGCCGTGGTTGAGCAGCCGGTGGTCGGCTGTGGGCACGTGCGTGTGTGTCCCGAAAAGCGCCGTGACACGCCCGTCCAGGTACCAGCCGAGCGCCTGTTTCTCGCTTGTCGCTTCGGCATGGAGGTCAACGAGGATAAAACGGTTCGGGTTGATGGTGGCGAGGGCTTCGTCCGCTGCCCTGAAAGGATCGTCATAATCCGAACCCATGAAGACACGCCCAATCAGGTTGAGGACCACGAGGTCGCCGGCTTCGGCGATGCCCCGGCCTGGCGCCCCCGGCGGGTAGTTGATGGGGCGTGTGATGCCGGAGGTCGACTCGAGATAGGGGTACAGGTCCCGGGACTGGAACGTATGGTTTCCGCCCGTAAGGATGTCGATACCGCAGTCGAACAGTTCGTCTGCGTGGCGGGGGATGAGCCCGCGGCCATTCGTGCAGTTCTCCGCATTGGCCACGACATAATCGAGACGAAGTTCCCGGCGAAGTTCGGGGACCGTCCGCACGACCGCCTCGCGACCGCATGAGCCGACGATGTCACCGAGAAAGAGGAGGCGCATGGCTAGCGAGCGTACTCGGTTGCCCGGGTTTCGCGAACCACGGTCACCTTGATCTGGCCGGGGTATTCCATCGTCTCTTCGATCTGCTGGCTGACATCACGGGCAATGCGCATCGCCTCGAGGTCATCGATCTGCTCCGGCTTCACAATGATGCGCACTTCGCGGCCGGCCTGGATGGCGAACGCGCTCTCCACGCCCTTATGGCCCTTCGCGATGTTCTCGAGCGTCTCGAGTCGCTTGATATACGCCTCGAGTGATTCACGCCGCGCGCCCGGCCTTCCCCCCGAGATGGCGTCGGCCATCATGACGATGACCGCCTCGACAGTCCGTGGCTCCACCTCTTCGTGGTGCGCTTCGATGCAGTGGGCAATCGCGTCCTTCACCTTGAACCGCCGGGCGATATCGGCGCCGATGATGGCGTGAGTGCCCTCCACTTCGTGGTCTACAGCCTTGCCCAGGTCGTGGAGGAAGCCGCCTGCGCGCGCAACGTCGACGTCGGCGCCGATTTCGCGCGCGATCATCGCGGCGATGTGGCCGGTTTCGATGCAATGGCGCATCACGTTCTGGCCGTAGCTGGTTCGATACCGCAGCCGGCCGAATACCTTTAGGACTTCCGGATGGAGGTTAAGGACGCCGGCTTCGACGGCGGCTGCGTCCGCTGCGTCCTGCATCGTCGCTTCGACATCGCGGCGAGCCTTGTTCACGGCTTCCTCGATCCGGGTGGGATGGATGCGGCCGTCGTGGACCAGGGTGGAAAGCGCCTGCCGGGCGATCTCTCGCCGGACGGGGTCGAATGCGCTCACGGTCACTGCATCGGGCGTGTCGTCGATGATGAGGTCGACGCCCGTGGCCGCTTCGATGGCACGGATGTTGCGACCTTCGCGGCCGATGATGCGGCCTTTCATGTCGTCACTCGGAATCTGGACGACGGAAACAGTGTTCTCCGCCGTAACTTCCGACGTATACCGCTGGATTGCTGTCGCAAGGATCTTCCGGGCGCGGATGCCGGCAGTCGCTTCGACTTCCTTTTCCATCTCCCGGACTCGGCGGCTGCCCTCGTCGCGGACCTCTACCTCGATGGCGGTCAGGAGTTGGGCACGGGCCTCATCGACGGTGAGGTTGCTCACGCGCTCGAGTTCGGTGGCCTGGCGTTGGCGGATCTCTTCGGCTTCGGATCGAAGCGTCTCGATTGACGCCTCGCGGTCGCGAAGGCCCTGTTCGCGCCGTTCGAAGGACTCGACCTTTCGATCGAGGTTCTCTTCTTTCTGGGCGAGGCGCTGTTCGACGCGGGCAGCCTCGGCCCTCCGATCCTTCAGCTCTACCTCAAGCTGATTGCGGAGCGAGAGTTGTTCGTCTTTGGCTGCCAGGAGCAGCTCTTTCTGACGTGTTTCGGCCTCGGCGAGGAGCCGGCTGGCCTGCTCCTCCGCCTGCTGAAGGGAAGTCCCATCGGAACGCCGGCGGGCTATGAAGCCCACTGCCGCCCCGATCAACAAGCATGCGAGGCCGACGATAACGATGAGTATCGCCGACATGGATTTTCTCCGAAGGTGTCAAGAAGGATGCCACGTTTCACGCACCGTTGGGCACGAATGCACCGTGTATGACCCCGAAATCCTACCCCCGGGGCTTGACAGGCGTCAAAGCATTTCGAAGCGCTAAAGCAGGCGCCCCTGCTGCCCTTCGCCGCGCCCGGGCGCCGGGAGGTGGAGATTGAACGCCTGCCCGGCCACCTTCACCAGCGCAGTTACCGCGACCCCAAGCAGGGCTGCGCCGCCGACTGACACCGGCTCGGCAATCCAAATAGCGATCGCGCCCAGGGCAGCTGCCGACGCGTTAACTTCGGACTTCAGGACGAGCGGCACGCGGTCGGCCAGAAGGTCGCGGACGACGCCGCCGCCCGTGGCCGTGAGGATGGCGAGAAGGATGCCTGCCGGCAGCGCGAGGTCCGCACGGAGCGCGGCCAGCGTCCCCGCTGCGGCGAATGCGCCCAGCCCGGCGGCCTCGGCAACGTCCAGGACGAGGCGGGGCACTTTCCGCCGTCGCCATACGAGCCAGATGCCGATGATTGACCCGGCGACGCCCCACAACAGGTAGTCGGGCTTATCGAGGACCAGGGGCAAGCGGCCGATGGCCACGTCGCGAAGCAAACCTCCTCCGGTCGCCGTAACCACGCCCATCACGAGCAGCCCGAAAACGTCGAGCTTGCGCCGGTAGCCCACTTCGACGCCGGAGAGGGCGAATGCGACGAGGCCGCCGCGGTCAAGAATCCCGATCAATTCGGTGATGGTCAGGTGCACACGCGAACTTTACGGCGGGGCGCTTACTTGGGACACGCTCAATTGGCGGAGTGTTCCGCAGTCACCTTGCCGCCGCGGTCACCGTGCAGTTTCGAGAAGTCGATCCGGGTTGCCGGGATCTGTCCCATCGCACCGGAGTGGTAATCACGGATGGCCTGATGGATTTCGTCCCGCGTGTTCATGACGAACGGGCCGTGGAAGACGATCGGTTCGCGGATCGGCTTGCCGCCGAGCAGGAGCACTTCGAGGTTCGGAGTGAGGCTGGCCTGGACGCTGCTCGCTTCGAGCGCCAGTGCTTCGCCATTGTCAAAGATGGCGAGTTGTCCCTCGCGGATCGGGCGGCGCTCCGGACCGGCGAAGCCCTCGCCGGAGAGTACGTAGGCCATTGCATTGAAGTCGCGCCGCCACGGTGTTTCGAGCCGGGCGCCGGGGCTCACGGTCGCGTGCGCGTAGGCGATCGGCGTCCAGGTTGCGCCGGGGCCTTCTTCCCCTGCCAGTTCGCCGGCGATCAGGCGCACGAGGGTGCCGCCGTCATGGCTGGCGAGTAGCTTCACGGCTTTGCTGGAGATGTCCTGGTATCGCGGCGGTGTCCACTTCTGCGCGGCTGGCAGGTTCACCCAGAGTTGCACGCCGTGAAAGAGCCCACCCTTCTGAACGAGCCACTCGGGCGGCACTTCATCGTGGAGGATGCCCGCGCCCGCGGTCATCCACTGGGTCGCCCCATCGCTGATCAGCCCGCCTCCGCCAGTCGAGTCGTGGTGTTCCATCGCACCGTCGATGATGTAAGTGACGGTCTCGAAGCCGCGGTGGGGGTGCCATGGCGCGCCCTTTGCCTCGCCCGGCTCGTACTCCACCGCGCCGAGGTGGTCGAGCAGCAGGAACGGGTCCGCGAGACCCATATCGATCCCGGGGAACGGCCGCCGGACCTGGAAGCCGGCGCCTTCGAGAAACGTCTGCGCGGTCACCACGCCAACCACGCCGCGGAAGCGCGAATCGGCATCTGGGCGAGGGATGCGCGGGAGCGTCAGGATGTTTTCCGTGGTGGCAGCAGGCATGGCCAGACCTCAATAGTTGCTAATACAACTATAATGCCAGAGATGGCGCCTGGTTTTCAAGCCCGGGCCGCGCGTCTCGGCCGAGGAGGGACGCTTACCCGCGAGCCGGGAGTTCGACCTGGACGTTCGCCCGGGTGCTGGGTTGGCCCTCAGCGATGGTCGCAACTTCGAGCTCGACGATGTTCTTGCCTTCTTCAACGCGCTTATCGACGACCCTGCCGGTCAGGATCAGCGGCCGGTCTGCGACGTCCGGGCGCCGGTAGGCCGCACGCAGGTTCCGCACGTGGCCTTGCTCGCCGGCCCAATCGCTCACGTACTGGGTGATCCAGGACAGCTTGAGGAGGCCCGGCACGAGTGCCCCGCCAACGCCCAGCCGCTTGCCCGCTTCGATGTCGGAGAATGCCGGGTTCGTCGGATTATCGCGCCCGAAGAAGTCGATCGCCATGTCGGTCGTGGGCGTCCGCTCGAGGGGCTCGATTTCGTCGTCGACCTTTACATCGTCGTAGTACAACTGGCTCATTCGTCGCCCTTCCTCTGGGACTTGGGGTCGAACTGGGTGATGGTGATCATCGCTGACGCGACGTGGTTACCGGCCGCGTCAAAGTATTCGGTGCCCTGGGTGACGAGCACGCTGTAACCGTACCGGCCGCCGAGGCGGTCGCGGATATCGAAGACCTGCGTGAATGCCGTCAGCTCTTCGCCGATCTTGAACGGGCGGGTGAACTTCCATTCCTGCTGGGTGAGCAGCCCGCCAGGCAGAATCTGGGGCATACCCCGGCGCGGTCCGCCGCCCATCCCGGCGATGACGTACGGCGGCGCCATGCCGGTGCCGTCGGCGTAGCGAGCGTCTTTGTCCCCGAGGACGTCACGCATGCGGTGCGCGTCTTCTTCGGAGATCACCACCGTAACCGGGTCACTCTTGCGCCCGATCGTGGCCCGGTGTTCTTCGGTGATGAGGCTTTGTTCAGGTACGGACATAGCAACTCCAATCGTCGCCGGAGCTTAGCATTCGCGAAAACTTCGCGCCCACGCCGGGGCAGACCTATTATCTCCATGCGCTATCGATCGATAGCAGCGAACGATGAGGTGAACCCCCGTGCGTATCGAACGGGTCGGAGTGATTGGGTCCGGGCTGATGGGAAGCGGGATAGCCCAGGTAGCAGCCTACAACGGGCTGAACGTGACGCTGGTCGATGTCGACCAGGGCCGGATCGATGCGGCCATCGAAGGTATCCACCGGAGGCTCCAGCGCGAAGCCGAGCGAGGGCGAATCACGGCAAACGATTGTGAAGCGGCATACCAACGGCTAAGCGGCTCGGCCGATATCGACACGCTCCACTCAATGGCCCGAGTCGACGCCGTCATCGAGGCCGTCGTTGAGGACCTCGAAGTCAAGTCCTCCGTGTTCAAGCGCCTTGGCGAGGTCTGCTCGCCCGATGCGCTGCTGGCCTCGAACACCAGCAGCCTGCCGCTTAGCGACCTCGCCGCCGCCAGCGGCAGGCCCGAGCGCGTGATCGGCCTGCACTTCTTCAACCCGCCGTGGGCATTGAAGCTCGTCGAAATCGTTTCGACTGCGAGCACCTCAGAAGCCACGCTGAACGATGCAATGCGCCTTTGCGAGAAGCTCGGCCGGGTGCCGGTGCAGGTGAAAGACACGCCGGGTTTCATCGCCAACCGGCTGCTCGTGCCGTTCATCTTCGATGCCATCGACCTGCTCGACAGCGGGGTGGCCAACGCCGAGGACATCGACAACGCCTGCAAGGTCGGTCTGAATCACACGATGGGCCCGCTCGCGACGGCTGACCTCATCGGCCTCGATACGCTCAAGCTCATCGCTGAGAGCATGTTCGAGGAATACGGCGAGCCGCGCTTCAAAGCGCCGACGCTGCTTCGCCGGCTGGTGAGCCTCGGGCACCTGGGGCGAAAGACGGGCCGCGGGTTCTTCCGCTACGGCGAATGAGCCGAACTCGGGGCCGCCCTCGCGTCGCTACCCCAGAATTGCCGTGATCTCCTCGAGGATCGCGCGGCACTCGTCATCGGTGTTGTAGAAGTGTGGAGCGATCCGGATGCCCGCTCCGGGCCGGTAGTCCACGACGAAGCCACGGCGGATCAGTTCATCTTTAACGCGGTGTCCGTCTGGCACGTCGACCGTCACATGGTTGCCGCGGCGTTCGAACGCGCGTGGTGAGTTGACCGTGTAGCCGCGCTCCAGTGCTCCTGCGTAGATGATCTCCGTCTGCCGGCGGGCATTCTCGCGAATCGCCTCGACACCCACTTCGCGGATGGCTTTGTACCCTTCGCGGGCCTGGTAGTAGGCGGGGACGTTGGGCGTGCCGCCTACAAAGCGTTCGATGCTGGGCGCGTACTCGATCGGCGGGCCCTCGAAGCTGAATGGCCGGGCATGCGAAAACCACCCGGCGAGGCGCGGTTCTAGGCGCTCGATGATGGCGGGGTTGGCGAACAGGTAGCCGGCGCCCGGACCGCCGCAGAGCCACTTCACGGAACCACCGACCAGGAAGTCAACGTCCAGTTCCATCACATCGAATGGGACCGCTCCCATCGATTGGTAGGCGTCGAGCACGACGAGGGCGCCGTGCTCATGTGCTTTCTTGACGATGGGGCGGACGTCCACGAGCTCCGCGGTACGGAAGAGCACGTGTGAGATGACCACCAGCGCCGTCCGGCCGGTGATCGCGCCGAGCAAGTCCCGTTCCGGATAGACGAGGGGGTCGGTTCCGACGCGGACCACTTCGGCGCCGATGCGCTGTTGGGCATCGAGAAGGTACTCGACCGTTGGGAACTCGCCGGCGCAGTGCACGATCTGGTTGCGGGGCGCTTCGAACTCGATGCAGGAGAGGATCTCGGCCAGCGCGTTGGTCACGTTCTGGCACATCGTCATGCTGCCGCGCGGCGCGTGGACGACGTCCTCGAGGATCGCGGCGACATTCGCTACTTCCGGAAGCCATGTGTCCCACGCGACCACGCCTTCGGTTGCCCAGAGGTTGGTGTACTCGTTGAGCGAATCAATAACCGACGCTGGCATCGCACCCAGCGAGTTGTTAATCAGGTACGTCTTGTTGGCGAGGATGGGAAACTTCGGCCGCCAGGAAAGCAAATCGGGCATGCTGGTCAGCATGCCCGATCGACGAACGCAGGGACAGGGGCAGCTACTTCGGAAGGCCGACCGAAATCTCGCCGCCTTCGATTTTCACCGGGTAGGTCTGCTGGTCTTCGGCGCCCATGCTGGGGCAGGCCACCTTCGGCACCGGGAATGCCTGGTAAGGCATCGGGATGTACTTGATGACCTTCCACAGCTTCGATTGCAGACCGCCAAGGAGCGGGTGGTCGTTGTTCCAGCTGCTGGCGAAGGGCTGCCGGACAGCCTTGCCGTCTGTGATAGCGAAACGGGCGCCGTGGAAGGGGCAGGTTACACAGCCGTCCTGGACGGCCATCGGCTTGATGGGCGAGCCGGGGAGGCCGCCGAGCGGCAAGCGCGCGTGGGAGCAGAGCCCGCTCATCGCGTATACGTCTTCACCCTGGCGGACGATGAGGACGCGCTGCGTGCGGAGGCGAACTTCCTTGGGCATGCCGTCGGTGTAGTCGCGCACCATGCCCGCCTTGGTCCAGCGGGTCATCTTGGCGTGCGGCTTGTTGTCCCTGGCACGGAACGGCACCGGCGCATCGAGGCCGAGAAGCGGCGCGACAACCACCTGCATGAGGCCGCCGGAAATGAGGCCGGTGACCAAGAAGAAGATGCCGCCGAGCGTGTTGCTGGACGAGGTCGTTGGGTCGCCGGGGAAGAACAGCATGATAATGCCGGCGGCGATGAGGCCGATACTGGCGAGACCCCACGTGCCGAGGATGGAAACACCCAGGAATGCGAGCGCAGGTGACACAGGCTGAACCTCCCGGAGGTGGATACTAACGCGATTGTGCGGAAATGCGCAAAGCGCTGCGCGGTATCGTCAGGCCCCGGAGTGTTGCTCCGTCAGCCCTTCGAGCAGTACGCGCACGCGCTCAGGCGCGGCGAGGTGCTGGCGGATCTTCGTCTCGAACTCCCGCCGGTCTGCCGAAGCCGACCATCGCCGCCAATCGCCAAGTCCGAACCAGTTGGAAATGACGACGATATTGTGAGGGTCTTCGCTGTCCCGGAGCGTCTCGCCGCTGATGTAGCCAGGCTCGTCGAGGCAGCGGCCCCGCAGCTTGCGTAGCAGTTCGAGCACCCGCCGCTCCTGGCCGGGAAGGACGCGCCGTTCGATAACCACTTTGACTGCCATGGCTACTCCATGTTCAAGCTGCGATAGGCACGGCGGAAGTACATGAGCGGCAGCTTTTCCGCGTTGAAGGATGCGCCGACGACACGGCCGATGGCGATGGTGTGGTCGCCGCCGGGCAGGGCCTGCTCCAGTTCGCAATCAATGTGCGCCAGCGCCCCGCTGATGAGCGGGCTGCCGGTGGTCATAACTTCGGCCCGGACGGGGTCGTCGAACGTCGCCGACGGGTTGCGGCCCGACGTCGAGAAGTAGGCGGAGACGTCATCCTGCCCCATCGCGAGGATACTCACGCCGAAGCGGCGGGATTTCTTGATCATGTGTGGGAGGTGGTTCGAATCCTGCAGGCTGACCAGGATCAGGCGCGGTTCCATCGAGAGTGATGAGAAGCTCGAAACCGTGATCCCGTAGACCTCTTCGTCGAGCCGGGTGGTGACGACCGTCACACCCGATGCCCACGAACCGAGCGCTCCCTTGAAGTCCTCAGCGGAGACGGCGGCAGCCACTCTCGACTCCTACAATGCCTGGAGGGCGGACACCATGTCCCAGACGGGGTGCACGGTGGTTTCGACGAAGAATCGGGACATGGGCAGCGAAGCGAGCAACTGGTCCATCTCCCGGGCGTCCGCCGCATCATAGATGGCCAGCACGCCAACCCCGGTCTCGCGATAGATGGCGCGGATCTTGCCCTGGTCGTACTGGGCCTTCGTTGCCTTCAACTGTTCGCCGACTACGCTCTGCCAGGCATCGGCAGACATGTCGTGGGGTTGGCGGGAAACCAGGCGGACAGAAAACAGCATCCAGGGGACTCCAGTTGCGGGGTGGAGCCAGATTACAGGAGCGGACTCGCGACCGCACGAACGGATCAGCGGATCAGCATCACGGCAGCGGAAAGGAGGCCATACACGATGACCGCTGTCCGAAGCCCCCGCTTGCCGAGCCGCCGCGCGACGCCGACGCCGAGGTACCCGCCGATGAGCGCCCCCGCGGCCATCACGATTGCGGGCGCCCAGCGCACCGGCCCGAAGGCTACGAAGGCGACAACGGCGATGAGGTTGATGAGCGCGGAGAGCAACCCCTTCAACGCGTTCGAATGTTGCAGGTCGTCCGGGAGCATGATGCCGAGCACGGCGAGCGTGAGGATTCCCAGTCCCGCCCCGAAGTACGCCCCGTACATCGCCAGTACGAAGATTGAAACGTGCAGAGCGGCCGGTACGTGATCCCGGCTCCGCGCGACGAGACGGTGCGCCTGGGCCCACCGTGCGATGCGGTCCTGTAGCACCATCACCAGGCAGGCAAAGACGATGAGGAACGGCGCGAGTTGGTCGAAGGCCGACTCGGGCGTCTGCAGGAGAATGATCGAGCCGGCAATTGCGCCGAGGATGCTGGGCATGGCCAGCAAGGCGATCCGGCGCTGCTGGCGCGAAAGCTCCGAACGATAGCCGTAGGAACCGCCCACGTAGCCCGGCCACATCGCCACGCTGTTCGTGACATTCGCTGCCTTGGACGGGTAACCCGCTGCGAGGAGCGCTGGAAAGCTCACCAGTGACCCGCCACCCGCAACCGCGTTGATTGCCCCGGCGATGAACGCTGCGGCAAAGAGTGCGGCCCCCTGGAGAACGTCCATCCGGGGCCACGCTGGCGGAACCGGAACCTATGCGCCAGCGCCGCTACGATGCCCGGATGGACGCCCGGCCACTGCTCACCTTCGACATGGATGGAGTCCTCTGCCGCCCGCCCTTGGGCATCAACCCCGGGCGTGGAACGGGAAAATCCCGTGCTGCGCAGGGAAAACGCGGGCCGCTGTGGTGGTCCGAAGGCTGGCGCTACCACTTTCGCAAACCGATGTCCGGCGCAGTCGACGGCTTCCGCGCGTTGTCCGAACAGTACCGCTGTGCGGTGGTCACGGCCCGCGGGAAGCCCGCCGAAGCACTCACTCGAGCCTGGTTCGAACAACACTTCGGGTTCGTCCCCGAGTTGCACGTCCGACCGGGCTGGGAGGAGACCTCGGCGCAGTACAAGGCGCGCAAGATGCGCGAACTCGCCCCGGTCGCCCACTTCGAGGACGACCCGTTCACCGCCAGCTGGGTCGCTGAACTGGTCCCGCAGGTCTTCCTCGTGGACTGGCCCCGAAACCGCGACCTCAGCGCGTCGAACATTCATCGCGTCCGCAAGGTCGCCGACGCATTTCAGTACTTGCATCCCGGTTGATCACCGGACACAGACCGCCCCTCGTGGTCGTAGAATCGGACGATGGAATTCCGGCTATCTGAGCAGCAGCGCTCTCTCCAGATGGAAGTCCGGGCATGGCTCACGTCTGTCATGCGCCCGGAGATGGAAGGCTTCCCGTACTCCGAGGAAGAGCGGCCGGAAGAACTCCGGGCGTTCAACAAGTTGCTCGCGGCGAAGGGCTGGATCGCCCCGGCCTGGCCGGCTGAGTACGGCGGGATGGCGCTCGGTGCAGTCGAGCAACTCGTCTTCGGCGAGGAGATGGCCTACTGCCGCGCGCCGAACGGCGGCCGCGGACCCGCGGTGGGCTACGCTGGGCCAACCATCCAGATTGCAGGCACCGAGGCCCAGAAGGCCCGGCACCTGCCGGGGATCACCAACTGGGACGTCGTCTGGGCACAGGGCTTCAGCGAGCCGGGCTCCGGATCGGACCTCGCCAGCCTGAAGACATCCGCCGTCCGTGACGGTGACGACTGGATCCTCAACGGGACGAAGATCTGGACGAGCCACGGCCACTACGCCGACTGGATGTACCTGCTCGCGCGGACCGACCAGGAGGCCCCGAAGCACCGTGGCATCTCCTACTTCCTGCTGGACCTGAAATCAACCGGGGTCTCATTCCAGCCGTTGCTCAACATCGCCGGGCGCAAAGGGTTCGGCCAGTACTTCTTCGACAACGTCCGGATGCCCGCGGATGCCCTGCTCGGCGAGGAAAACCGTGGCTGGTATCTCGCGACGACGACACTGGACCTCGAACGGTCGAACATCGCCAATGCCGGCGCCGCACGCCGGACGGTTGATGACCTGGTTGCCTACCTGCGCTCGCTGCCCGGAGTTGTCGCGAATACCACCCGGCACCGGCTTTCGCAGCACGCTGTGGAGGTCTCAGTGGCGACCATGCTGAGCTACAGGGTTGCCAGCATCCTGGCGAGCGGCGGTGTGCCGAACCAGGAGGCCAGCCTGCTGAAGCTATTCCTGAGCGAACTCGACCAGCGAATCGCCAACACGGGTCTCCATATCCTCGGCATGCATGGGGCGCTCATGCCCGGCTCCCCGCTCGCGAAGCTCCAGGCCCAGTTCGCGCTCACCTACCTGACTACCGTCCCGCGAACCATCGCCGGCGGGACGAGCGAAGTACAGCGCAACATCATCGCTACGCGAGGGCTGGGCCTGCCTCGTTAGGCTGCTCGCGACGCTCGCGGCGCACTCTATAGTTCAGCCGTGCCTTTTCCCGGGCCAGCAGGAGGCGACACCATGGTTGAAATCTGGACGAACAGCGCAGGACTCCCTTCGGCGGTCGCCCGCCGTGCCGAAGCCGCCGAACGCGCCGGGTATGACGGCGTCACGACGGTCGATTCGCAGAACCTCTCAGGCGACTGTTACATCGGGCTGGCGTTGGCTGCCACGGGCACCTCGCGCATCAAGCTCGGTACGGGCGTCACGAACACCTTCACTCGCCACCCCGCGGTGACTGCCTGCGCCATCGCTACCGTCCATGCGGTCTCAGAGGGCAGGGCGTTCCTCGGCATCGGTCGCGGTGACTCTGCGCTCGCGCACCTGGGCTTTTCGCCTACCCCGCCGAAGCGGTTCGAGGACTACCTCACGCGGCTCCAGGGCTACCTGCGCGGCGAAGAGGTGCCCTTCGAAGCCGCCGGGAACGTAGACGCGCTCCGGTTGGCCAATCAGCCAACGGCGTCGCGCATCGAGTGGCTTCGCCCAGGCCGCTATCCCAAGGTTCCGGTGGACGTCGCCGCGACCGGCCCAAAGGTCATCGCGGCCGCCGCGCGCCATGCCGACAGCATCACCTTCGCGGTCGGCGCCGACCCGCGCCGGATTCGCTGGGGAATCGAGACCGCGAGACAGGCACGGGCAGCCGCCGGCCTTGAGGAAGAGATGCCGTTTGGCGCGTATGTGAACGTGGTTGTCCACGATGATCCCGAGGTTGGCCGCCGCCTCGGCGAAGGTGGGGTCTCGCTGTTTGCGCGCTTCTCGGCCATGCACGGCGCCGCCGTCGGCCCCACCACCGACGAGGAGAAGCGTGTGATGGAAGGCATCCACGATGCCTACGACATGACCCGTCACAGCCGTGCGGGCAGCCCGCAGGCCGGGGTCATCAGCTCAGAGTTCGCCCGGGAGTTCGGCATCTTCGGAAACCCTGCCTATTGCATTGAGCGGCTACAGGAGCTCCTGGCGCTCGGCCTGCAGCGGCTGGTTGTCGTAGGGAGTTCAGCCGGGGCCGACGCTGCGGAGGCCGCACGGGCAGAGCAACGGTTCGTCGAAGAGGTGCTGCCCGCGCTGCATTAACCCGAGGCGCTACCCGCGTTTTGCTTCTACCGGACCGGCAGGTTGGCGGAGGGTTGGGCCGGGGGCTGCCTCTCCCGGCAGTACCTGTTCCTCGTCGCGGCGGATAGCTCGGGCGAACTCCGCGCCCAACAGCAGGATCGAGGCATTGACGAACATCCACACGAGGAACGCCAATGCCGTCCCGAAACCGGCATAGATCGCAGTGTCACGGGAGAAGCTGGCGTAGCTCACCACTGTCGCGATCAGGTTCTTGGCCGTTTCGAAAAGAACCGTGGCGAAGAGTGCGCCCGCGGCCGACTCTCGCCATGGCGGGCGAACCGTCGGAACGTATTTGTAAAGCAGCAGGAACATCGAAAACGACACCATCGCCGGCAAGACGAAGCCTGCTATCCGCAGTGTTTCGTTCGTGTTGATGTTCAGCGGTCCGACCTCGTCGATGCGTTCGAGGAAGAGCCGCGCCACCGCGGTCAGCCCGACCGAAATGACGATGAGCAGGCCGAGTGTGGGAACGAGCGCGAAGTCGATGAGTTTGCCGTGCCAGTATGGCCGCCCCTTTTGGAGGTGGGTCGCCGCGTTCAGGCCTTTCCGTACCGCGCCGAAGATGCCGCTCGATGACCAGAGCAGGAAGAACACACCGAAGCCGATGCTGGCCGGGCTTATCTTCCGCGCTCGCGAAATGATCTCGTTGACGTTGTCGCGGACGCCCGTGGTCTCTTTGAGCGGAATCTGGTCGAACACCCACTGCGCAATGCGATCCTGGTCGATCACGAGGCCGAAGATGGAAAGGGTGATGAGGCTCAGCGGTACGATCGAGAAGAGCGCGTAGTACGCGATGGCCGCTGCATATGTCGAGCAACCATCGTCAACGTACAGCCGAATAGTGGTGGCGATGACCGAGAACGGCCGCCTGACCGGTGCGGGCAGAGCGTTCCAGGAGCCGGTCACCGCGCCCCACATCATCCACGCTCCGAAGGCTGCATCCCCGCGAGGGTCCGGAACATGCGCACATAGTCGTGCAGGTACCGGGTGAGAAGAAAGTGTTCGCGCACAAGTTCGCGGCCGGCGGCGCCCATCTGGTCACATTCCGCGGGGTCAGCCAGCAGTTGGCGGAGGCGCATGCCGCATTCCTGCGCTGTTTCCACCAGGTACCCCGTCTGCCCATCGATAACCTGGAGGGGGATGCCGCCGCAGTTGCCACCGATAACCGGCCGGCCTTTCCACAGCCCTTCCGAGACCACTAACCCGAAACCTTCGCGCGTCGACTTCTGGATGACGACCCTCGATGCGGCCTGGAAGGCGTTTACTTCGTGGTTCCCGACGCCGTCGAGGTTCGTGAGCACGTGGATATCCCGGTCGTGGTCGCGGTAGTCGAACACCCGCTGGAGCCACTCCTGGCCTTCGGGGTCGTCGTGGGCGAGCGATCCAACAAGCACGAGTTGCAGGCCGGGGTTTGTCTCCCGTGCCATCCGAAATGCGTCGATCACGCCAAGGGGATCCTTCCACGGGTCGAACCGCGAGACCTGGCAAACCATGGGCCGGGATCCGTCGATGGTGTAGCGGTCAAACACGGCCGCGATTTCGGCTTCGCTGATGGGGACGTTCTTCGGACTCAGGGGGTCGATCGCCGGTGGCGCGATGAAGAGGTCGCGGTCGGGAAGGCCCTGGCGCACGTACTGGCGCATCGTCCAGATGCTGCCGTCGTACTCGCTGGCCCATGGGCGCAGGAGATCCCAGGCCTCCGGCTGCGCGTCTGTCAGGTCGATGTGGCAGCGCCAGAGCCACTTGCCGCCCGGCGTCTGTCCAGCTTCGCGCAATAGCCCGAGGATAGGCGCGGGCTGGGGGTCGTGGATGACGACGAAGTCATACTCCTCCCAACCGTCGGCATTCTTCCTGTTCGTCTCAACCCAGAGGGCTCGTTCGGCTTCGGTCCAGTCGTGCGGATGGCCCTGGAGGGCGTTGTGCATCGCCTTCGTCACACCGAAGAACTCATCGCTGCCCGAGATGACCTTCCAGTCGGCATTGAGCCCGAGGTCCCGCATGAGCGGCGTCATCGACGCGAGGATCTCCGCGACGCCCCCACCGTAGGACGTGGCGTTGACATGGAGAACCCGCGCGCCAGCAAGCGCCCGGGCGTCTTCTCGGATAGCCTCGATCACCCCTGGAAGGACAACGGCGCGGTAGGACTCGAGGGACTTCGGAGTGAGTTCGACGGCAGTAAGCATGGCGCTCGTAGGTTGGGCGCTCTCGGCCGTCCCGGTCAAACCAGCCCGGCGCCGCCGCCTACGACGGGGGAGCGTGACGAGAGGGCCTCGATGTATGCGTCCCAGACTGGCGCGATATTTGGCCACGCGTACCGTCGCGCCGCTTCCACGAACGGCCGCCGGTCCGGGAGAGGCCTCGTAAGCAGTGCGCCGAGCCGGTCCACGAGGCCGCCCTCGTCTTCCCAGAGGAGGGCATCGTGAAGGTCCGGCGGGACGAGTGCCGGGTAGTTGTATCGACGCGGCGCGAGCGGAACGCAGCCCGCGGCCATCGCTTCGACCATCCCGATGCCGAAGAACTCGTGGCGTGTGGTGCTGATGGCGATATCCGCGCGCTTCAGCAGGCGGCCGTACGTTTCTTTCGTTTCGGCGTGACCGAAGTGCAGCAGTTCGGTTGGAAACTCCTCAGGGATGCGGAGGATGGCGTCGCTCGGGTTGTCGCCCGGCGCCCCTGCGATGATGAGTCGGAAGGGCCATCCGCGATCCTTCGCGTGGCGGAGCGCCCGAGCGAACGATTCTGGCGCTTTGTCGAACTCCCAGCGGTGGCTCCAGAGCAGTACGGGCGGCCCGCCGGGCTCGCGACCATCAGGGAGCGAATCCAGCCATCCGAGGTCGACCCCAACGGGAAGGACCTGAGCCTTGCCTACGACTGCCTCGACACTGGCGGGGAGCAGCCAGTTGTTTGGCTGCGCCTGGAGGTGCCGTAGCGCGGCAACGAAGTCGTCACGGTGGAATTCCGAGTTGAACGCCACCGAGTCGGCCGCGAGGGCGCTCATGTAGTTGATCTGGCCGAACCACGAATCGAACTTCGTGCCTTTGAGGCGCGGGTAGGTCATCTGGTTTTCGTGGAAGTACACACCCACAGGCGTGCGTTCCAAGCGCGGCCTCGTGAGCGCGAGGAAAGCCGCCAGGTCGAGCATGTCGCTCGCGAGGACGCAATCGAACTCGCCCGGCAGTTGGAGCGCCTGGGGAGCGAGTTCCTGGGCCCCGCGCCGCATCCGCCGGCGCCATTCGCCCGCAGGCAGCGTCAGGAGGACGAACTCATGGGCCGAGCGTGAGACGAGTCCATCGAGGAAGGCTCGATGGCTGCCGCCGTAGAACGGTTCGACGAAGAGGACGCGGGCCACGAACGGATGCTACTGTCCGCCGGAGCGGAGGATCACATGTGCCCCAGTTCGGCCAGTTTGAAGAGCGCGTCCTCGAATTCAGTGTCGTCGGGATTTATCGCCTTGTACTGGCTTACGCAGTGGCCGCCGTACTTCTCCACAAGGTACCAGTCGTCATCGATGATGAAGTCCGGGTAAGGCTGGACGCGCGGATCCTTGTCGAACATGCCATCGACCCACTCGGTAAGGCCGTGCATGTGCACGACGCGCTCCACGTGGGCGAGCCCGCTCGCAGACCAGACGTAGACGCCGTGGCCCGCAGCCTTCAGCTTCTGCATGGCTTCGTGGGCGCCGGGGCGCAGGGCGTTTGTGTACTGATCGATGAAGACCAGTGTGTGGTCGACATCGAAGAAGACGTTCAGCCGTGCACTCGAAGTCTTTTCCATGTGGCTCCTGTGGAGGTTCGAGGCTCCGCTACGCGTCGCTGACGTCGAGGCCCCAGACGGGGCGGAAGCGCCAGGTGCGAAGTCCCTTCACTCGGACGCCGTGCCTTTTGATGAGCTTCTTCGCTTCCGGGACCATGCCTGCGGGCACGTAAACGAACAGTTCACCGACTTCACCGATGGGCTTCCAGCGGTTCGCAGCGGTCTCGTCGGTCACGGTGTCATGCATCTCGACTTCGGCCATCATCATGAGCCACTGGCCGGGCCTGCGGACGACGACAATGTCGGGGTAGAGGTCCTGCGATTCGTCCTTGCCAACGGCCATCCTGGGCTTGGGGATGTTGACGAGCGTCTCGTAGTCGGGGCCCTTGGGGCCGGGGAAGGGGAACATCTCCTTCGCGATCTCGTCGACCACTCCCTGATGCCGCAGCTCGTTGAGGTATCTCGCAGTCACCACTCAGGCCTCCCATTGGTAAATCGCGCCTGTCAATTGTAGCAGTCTTCACAAATGCCGCGAATCTGAGATGCTCCGCCACATAAGCAAAAGGCCCCGCCAGTCCTGGCGGGGCCTTCGAAGTGAGTCAGGGGGCGATCACGGCCCCGCCTGGGCGACTTCCGGCTTCACCAGGTTCCGGAACTGGGCGAAGTTTGCCCGGAACTTCTCGGCGATGGCCGCGTACGTCCGGTCATACTCGTCCTTGTCGGCCCAGCAGTCCCGCGGGTTGAGGAGCTTCTCATCGACCCCAGGCGCAGTTACCGGGACGTCGAATCCCATGACCGGGTCCGTCCGGAAGGTAACGGCCCCGAGCGAATCGTTGAGGACGGCCCGCACCATCTTGCGAGTCTCCTGGATGCTGATCCGCTTGCCGACCCCATGCCTGCCGCCGGTCCAGCCGGTGTTGATGAGCCATGTCTGCGCGCCGGTCATGCGGAGGCGCTGCTCCAGCAGGTCGGCGTAAACGGTGGGGTTCAGGGCCATGAACGGGGCGCCGTAGCAGGGGCTGAACGTCGTCTCCGGGTCGGTAACGCCGACTTCGGTGCCGGCCAACTTGCAGGTGTAGCCGCTGAGGAAGTGGTACAGCGCCTGCTCCGGAGTGAGGCGGGCAATGGGGGGCAGCACGCCGTAGGCGTCGGCCGTGAGGAGGATGACGTGGGCCGGGTGCGGCGCTACCTGTCCGTCGAAGACGTTACGAAGGGAGACCAGCGGGTAACTGCCCCGCGTGTTCTCGGTGACCGAATCGTTGTCGAGGTCAGCTTCGCGGGTGTCTTCATCGAAGATGACGTTCTCGAGGATGGTCCCGAACTCCGTAGTCTGTTCGAAGATGTCCGGCTCGGCGTCCTTGGAGAGGCGGATCGTCTTTGCGTAGCAGCCACCTTCGATGTTGAAAATGCCCGTCTCGGTCCATGCGTGCTCATCGTCGCCGATGAGGAGACGCTCCGGGTCGGTGCTGAGTGTGGTCTTGCCAGTGCCCGAAAGCCCGAAGAAGAGGGCTGACTTCCCCGTCTTCGGATCCACGTTGGCCGAGGAGTGCAGGGAGAGCACCCCATCGAGCGGAAGGTAGTAGTTCATGGCCGTGAAGACGGACTTCTTCACTTCACCCGCGTAGGCGGAACCCGCGATGAGGATGACGCCCTCGGTCATGTTCAGGGCGACCACGGCATCGCTGCGAATGCCGTCGGCTTCCCCTTCGAACTGGAGGAACGGGCAGTGAATGATGGTGATGTCCGGCTCAGACGCCGCCGGCTTTGGCGACGACGGGATGAACATGGTCCGGGCGAAGAGCGAGTGGTAGGCCTGCTCCGTGATGACACGCACGGTTCGCTGGTGATCCGGGTCCTGCGCGACCACGCAGTCCTGGAGGTAGATCTCCCGGTCCTTCAGGTACTGGATGGCTTTCGCCCGCAGACGCTCGAAGGTGTCGACGGAAAGGGGCTGGTTGTGGTTCCCCCACCAGACATGCTCGGAAATCTCGGGCGTGCGCACCACGAACTTGTCCTTGGGGCTGCGCCCGGTGCGCTCGCCGCTATAGACAGCGAAAGTGCCGCCTTCGAGCAGCTTCCCTTCGTTGCGCCGGACGGCGTGCTCGTACAGCACGGGCACCGAGAGGTTGTGGTAGACCTCCTTCGCATTCGCGAGGATGACGCTGGCGACGTTGTTCGGGGCGGGGGAAATTACCATGCGTGTCTGCTTCCTGGGGCGGTGGCCTCTACGGAGTAGACTACGACGGAGTTAGTCGTCCTGTGAATACCTTGAGGTTGAGCTATAGTCGGGCCTAATAGGACACTCGGGTTTTTCGATGGCGTCAAAAGGCCAGCGGCTCAGGCGGCGACGCCCACGCCGTTGCCCTTCACCAGCTCCATGAGGCTGTCGACCTGCCGTGAGAGCTGGGCGAACTCCGTCGTTAGTTCGACAGTTTCGCCGGGCCCCGGCGGGACGATGTAGCCTGGCAGCAGGCCATTCGCCGCGATGAAGCGGCTGGCTGCAGCAACCATGCCTGCAAGTGTCACCTCGTCTTCGGCGGCGCTGTGGTGGCGCGCCACCGCGTCCTGGATGTCGGCGGGAAGCTTCCAGCGGCGGGCGAGGATGCCGCCAACTTCGGCATGATCAGCCCCGAGGAGTTCGGACTCGACGTCTTCGAGCAGGACGCCGCGGGCCATCGCCTCGGCGATAGCCTGGTCGAGGCCTGCCGGGTCGGCGTAGTACATCGCCAGGCGCCCCATGTTGTGGAGAATGCCGGCCGTGAAGGCGCTGGGAACATCCAACCGGCGGCTCTTGCCTGCGAACTCCGCTGCCTTGAAGGCGACAGCGATCGAATGCCGCCAGAACACCTCAATGCGGAAGAGCGCATTGAGGGCGTCGGGTGCGTAGGCGCCGGCAATAGCTCCGCTGATGGCCATGTTGCGCGCCTGCACGAAGCCAAGCGTGACCAACGCTTCCTGGACGGATGTGATTTCACGGGAGCGGCGGTAGGCAGCTGAATTCACAACGCGAAGCAGCCGCCCGCTGAGACCAGGGTCGGAAGACACGACAAGCGCAAGGTCCGACGCTGACGACTTCGGGTCCTGGGCGACCTCCATGACGCGGATAGCCACGGCCGGGAGCGGCGGCAGGGCGTCGATCGCTGCGAGGATCTTCTGAGCGCGGGAGACAGGTTGGTCAGGCGTGGTGGGCATGCGCGCCCCTCCGGGAGTTCTGCAAGGTGCAGTGTCCGTCGAACGAGCGGGCGCCTTCGATGAGGGACTCCCCGAATCCTCTCTCCAGTTACCCCATATCTGCGGAGATCAGGCGGGTTGGGACCACATGGCGCCATTGGTGGCGTCGTTACGATGCGGCGGCCTGGGGCCATCCCGAAGGATGTCCATAACGTCGGACCAGACGGCCGCGAACCCGAGGGGCCGGCCGAACGCCGCCTCCGCTTCGGGCGCATACATCGAATCCAGGAACTTCTCGCCGAAATAGTCGAGGCTCGGTCGCGGGAGGATCACCACGTCCGTGCCTGCCGGGTCTACTTGCCGGACATAATCCTGCCCACAAATTAGCCCGCTCACGTTCACGCGTTCGCCGAAAACGGTGTTCGTCACGCCCTGGACACGAATGTCCGCGCCGGTTACCTCCGATGCTTCGGCCGCCACCCGGGACAACAAGGGTGCAATGAGCGCCGCAGTGCCGATGACCGCCTTCTTGCCTGCGAATGCCCCCACCGGGATGCGCCGTTTCGTGCGGTTCCAGTCGTCCAGCATCGTGCGCACCATCCCGATGCCGTTCTCGTACTGGGGAAAGCCGTCGTAGGTGATGCGGCCGGGGATGGGAGCACCTGCCGTGACGTAGAACTCGTCGCTGCACTGGGCCACTGTGGCGCCGAACCTGCGGCGGAACTCCTTCTGGAACGGGGTGATGACCTTCAGTACCGCCCGCGCGGACTCGGGTGTCGGCCGCACGAGCGGGATGCCGTCGCGCTTGAGAGACCACTCCTCGAGCTTCGGACTCGCACCGACCGGCACGACGGAGACCGTCAGCACGGTCGGGTAGAGTTCGCCGAGTTCGCGGATCGAGCGGGCCAGGTGCTCGCCGTCGTTCACCCCCGGACAGAGGACAATCTGGGTGTGGGCCTGCAGGCCGAGCGACTTCAGCCGCTTGAGCTGCTCGATGACATCTGGCGCAGTCTTGTTGGAAAGCATGTGCCGGCGCAGCGTCAACTCGGTTGCGTGCACCGAGACGTTGAGCGGGCTGAGACGCTGCTCTTCGAGCCGGTCCCAGTCGTCTTCCGTCAGGTTGGTGAGCGTCACGAAGTTGCCGTGGAGGAAGCTCAGTCGGTAGTCGTCGTCCTTGGTGTACAGGCTCTTGCGCATCCCCTTCGGCAGGCCTTTGAGGAAGCAGAAGAAGCAGTTGTTGTTGCAGAGCGTGACCTCGTCCCAGGTCGCACGCTCGAACTCGATCCCCAGGTCCTCGTCGATTTCCTTCTCGAAGAGCACCAGGTCGTCGAGGCCGTTCGCCTTGCGGATGGCGACCTGCACCTCGTGGCCCGTGGCATAGAACTGGAAGTCGACGACATCCCGCAGCACACGGCCGTCCACAGAGACGACCGAGTCTCCGGCTTCGATGCCGGCCTCTTCGGCGAGCGAACCCGGAACGACGGCGGAGATAAGGCCCGGCGCGGGAGGACGATTCATGGCCATTCCATTGTGTCGCGCCGCGAAGCGAACAGTCGAAGTCGCGGCGGCGAGGTTCGACGCACGCTACCCGGCGAGGGCGTGAATGCGCGCTTCGACCTCGTCGATTGAGTAGTCCGGCGTCGACGCCCCCGCGGTCAGACCGACGCGACTCACGCCTTCGAACCAGGCTGCCTGGAGTTCGCCGGGGCCTTCGATGTGGTGGGCGATGGCGCCCTGCTCTTCGCAGACTTCCTTCAGGTGGCGGGTATTCGCGCTCTTCCGGCCGCCGACGACAACCATCACATCGACGGTTGCTGCAAGCGCTGCGGCGGCCTCCTGTTGCCCGGTGGTCGCATGGCAGAGGGTGTTCACCACGTGCATTTCGAAGTTCCGGTCGCGGCCCAAGAGCATCAGGTTGGCGACGAACTTCGCGAAGTCTTCCATCTTGTGTGTCGTCTGGACCATGACGGCGATCTTGTTCGGGAAGCCACCCGGGAAGTCTTCGACAAGGCGGCGAAGGTCGCCCAGTTCGGCACTGGATGCGATGGTCGCCTGGGAAACGCCTTCCTTGTCCATCGTCCAGCCTATGATGCCCCGTACTTCCTTGTGGCCAGGGTCGCCAAAGATCACGACGTGCCAGCCTTCGCGCACGAATTTCTGTCCGTAGCGCTGGGCGCGCGTGACGATGGGACAGGTGGTATCGATGATTTCGAGGCCGCTGGCCTGCAGTTGCTTCATGGCGCGTTCGCCGACGCCGTGCGCGGTGATGGCGACACGGCCCTCCTGTACGCATTCGGCCGTGGCGGCGCCGATGTCGCCGTCCACTTCGTCCGGGCCGGGCAACTGGACCACACCATTGTCCTGCAGCTTCCCGACGACGTGCGGGTTATGGACTATCTCGCCAACGCTGAAGACCGGCCGTGTGGGGCTCGCTTCACCTTCCATGATCTGGACGGCACGCCGGACGCCCATGCAGAAACCCATTTCACTCGCGCGAATCACCTGGACCATGTGAACCCTCGCCCTCGCCTTCGATCCCAGTATAGGGAGCGACGTATTGGGGCGGTAACTGCGCCTGGATGGCCTCGACAATGCGGCGAGTAAGGTCGCTCACCTGCTCTTCGCTGGGCCGCCGGACCGGTTCGAGGGCGATTGGCTCGCCGATGCTGACGCTGAACCGCGGCCGCCGCAGCAGCACCAGCGGGTTCTTCAACTTCTCTGTGCCGGTCATGGCGCACGGGAGTACGGTCGCTCCGGAACGCAGCGCGATCATCGCGGTCCCCGAGTGCACAGGGCCCATGTAGCCGGTTCGACTGCGATGGCCTTCCGGGAACATCCCGAGCACTCCCCCGTGCTTGAGGATCCGCTCCGCGTTCAGCATGGCCCCGAGGTCTGCGTCGAACCTCCGCACGGGGAACGCGTCCCAGAGTCTGATGATGGCCCCGAAAGGCATCTTGAAGAGTTCGATTTTCGCCATGAACCGGATGCGACGCCGCGCAATCCCCGCGCTCAGGATCCCCGGGTCGGCATTGTTCAGGTGGTTCGAGACAATGATGAGTGCGCCGCTTAAGGGCACGTTCTCGCGGCCCGTGACGTCCCACCTCACGACCAGCCAGAGAACGCCTCGGAGCAGATACGTGAAGGTCCAGTAGAAAGCCGGCGCGAAGGTGTGCCAGCCGATCGCCTTCAGCCTTCGCATGCGGCCAACCCCAGCACACGTTCGATCACTTCTTCGAGCGTGAGCGCACTTGTGTCGATGACGATGGCCCCGCTGGCGAGGTAGGTCTGCGCGGCATCGAGTCGATCCCGGCGCGAAAGAGCCTGCTGTGACTGCCGCGCCTCTCCCTGATGGCCTATGCCGCGTTCACTGTTCCGGCGGCGGGCGCGGGCGTTTTCGTCGGCATCGAGATAAATCTTCAACGGTGCATCGGGCAGGACGACTTCCCCGATGTCACGCCCCGCAAGCACCGCTCGCCAGCGCGCCGCATAGGCGCGTTGCCGTTCGATCAGTGCCTGACGAACCGGGGCAAGCCGGGCGTAGCTGCTGACGTGAGCTTCGAGTTCCCGGTTGTGCAACTTGTTCGTGACGTCCTCACTCCCAAGGTAGACGTGAGCCTCCAGCTCTTCGCCGATGCGGAGTTCGACTTCGGCCACGAACCGCGCGCAGGCTTCCTCAGTGGCCGGGACGCTGGCGCGTAGAGCGGCGAGCGCGAACGCGCGATACATGAGCCCGGTATCGAGGAAGTGGTACCCGCAGCGCTTCGCCAGCACCCTGCTAACAGTGGACTTCCCGGAAGCGGCGGGTCCGTCGATGGCGATGCTGGAAGGTGCGGCACGCATCACTCGCGGATTGTATGGGGGTCCGTTCGCTTCCGGCGAACTCCGACGGTCAATCGTCGATGCCCGGCCGTTTGCCCCCGGCGGTCACATACAGGGCGTCAACTTCCTCTTCTGTCAGTTCGCGGAACGCGCCCGAACCGAGCGACCCGAGAGCCAGTTGGCCGACGCGGATGCGGCGGAGAACAGTCACGCGCCGGCCAAGCGCAGTCATCATCCGCCGGATCTCTCGGTTCTTCCCCTCGCGAAGGGCGATGACGAGCCAGGCGTTGGCGCCCGTCTCCTCTGACCCGGGCGGGGGCACTGCGGGATTTACGGAGGACGCGCGCAGGCGGTCTCCGGCATCGTCGATTCCGCGCACCAGGCGCTCGAAGTCGCGCCTCGCGGGCATCGAATCGAGGCCGACGAGGTATTCCTTCTCAACCTGGTAGCGAGGGTGCGTGAGCAGGTCCGTCAGGTGTCCGTCATTTGTGAGGATGACCAGCCCCTCGCTGTCCATATCGAGACGGCCCACCGGGTGGAGGGCGAGCCCTGCGATGGGCACAAGGTCGAGCACCGTGTCGCGGCCCTCTTCATCGCGCGCAGTGGTGACGAATCCCGGCGGCTTGTGGAGCGCGAAGTAGCGGTAGCGGCCCTTCACTACAGGAACGCCGTCCACCGTGATCTCGTCAGTCGCAGGGTCGGCGCGCGCTCCAAGCGTGTCCTGGACCTCGCCGTTCACAGCCACACGGCCGGCAAGGATCATTTCCTCGGCCACGCGCCGGGAGGCCACACCCGCGTTCGAGATGATTTTCTGGAGGCGCTCTTCGGTCATGTTCGAGAGGGTGCGCCATTCCGCGCCCTCACGGAAGCGCTGGTGGAGCGTGCAGCGGCACTTCGTCTAGACTCCCGCCACTGAACTACTGGAGATCGTCATGGAATTGAAGAACGGAGTGGTCATTGTCACGGGGTCGGCGACCGGAGTGGGAGCGGCCAGCGCGAAGATGCTCGCCGCCAAGGGCTGCAATGTTGTCATCAACTACACGAAGAGCGAAGCCGAGGCGAAAGAGACGCAGGCTGCGTGCGAGGCGTTCGGCGTCCAGACACTGCTTTGCCAGGCCGACGTCTCGAACGACGCAGATTGCCGCCGGATGGCCCATGCGGCAATCGACAAGTGGGGCCGGATCGACGGCCTCATCAACAACGCGGGCACGACGCACTTCGTGAACCATGCCAACCTCGAAGGCCTGACCGCGGACGACTTCCACCGCATCTATTCCGTGAACGTCATCGGGCCGTACCAGATGACCCGTGCGGTTGCTGGCCAGATGAAGCAACAGGGCCGTGGTGCAGTGGTCAACGTCTCCTCGATTGCCGGTGTTATGGGCGTCGGCAGTTCGATCGCCTACACCGCTTCCAAGGGCGCACTCAACACGATGACCCTCTCGCTGGCGCGGGCGCTCGGCCCGGAGATCCGGGTGAACACCATTTGCCCGGGCTTCATCCAGGGACGCTGGCTTCGGGGCGGGATGGGTGACGAGGCCTACGAAGCTGCGAAGGCTTTCCAGGAGCGAGCCACCCCACTGCGGAAGGCCGGAACCCCGGAGGACATGGCGCAGGCCGCTGTCTGGTTCATCGAAGGCGCTGACCTCATCACGGGCGAAATCCTGATCGTCGATGCGGGCTCCCACCTCGGTGGCGCACCGCTAACCGCCCGCTAAGCCAAACGACGAGATGCGCGGACAGCCGTTCGCCCGGTTCCTCCTGGGGTGTTCCATTGCCGGGTCGGTGGGGCTGTCCGTGCTTTCGTTCGGGTTCCAGCGTGAGCCGGTCCATGCATCGCAGGCTCTGGCGAACCCGGGATTCGAATCGTGGAGCGGGACGTGGCCTTCGGGATGGCAGCCGACCGGCGCTGGCTGGACGAAGGCTGCTGGTGAGGGCAACCCCGGTAACGCCATCCGCTACACGGCCGGCTCGGGAACGGGAACGCTCCAGAGCCAGGCGGTGTCCGTCACTGCTGGTGCGGACGTTTCGGGCAGCATCGAAGCTACCGGGAGCGGTGTGGCCGTCCAGGCGAAGTTACGCTTCCTCGACGCTGACGAGAACGAGGTCGTCACGATTTCGGGCAACCCGCTTCCGGCTGGCTCTGGATTCGTACCGTCCACGGTGTTTGGGACGGCCCCGGCCGGTGCTGAGTACGTGGCGCTCGTGGTTACGGTCACCGGTGCCGGCGGCGGGTCGGTGCTCTTCGACAACGCAACACTGGTCATAACTGAGACCGAACCAACATCGACGCCAACTCCGAGCCCGACGGCCACCGCTACGCCGGAGCCTGAAGAAACACCAACGCCGACCGCTGTTCAGCCAACGCTGCCGGGTGAGGCGACGGCGACTCGGACGCCAACTGCTACACGCACGCCATCGCCAACGAAGTCGCCCGCTGCAACGAAGACACCGTCTCCCACGCGGGAACCAACAGCGACGAAGGCTGCGAGCGGAAGCGGCGGCGCAACGCCGAAGGCAACGAAGCCGCTACCGACGTCCACCCCGACTGTCGCTCCTGGTTCTGGCTTTGGCGGCATTCTCGCGAATGGCGACTTCGAGGTCGTGGTGGACGGCAAGCCTGCCTATTGGCAGAAGTACGGCGGCACGATGTTCGCGGACGGGACCAGCGTCAGCGGCGTCTACGCAGGGTGCCTGGAGTCAGACACCTCATCGACGAAGTGGCTCTACCAGGTAGTTTCCGTGACTGCGGGCGATTGGTACGCGGCAACCGCCTTTGGACGAATCACGGGTAGCGGCGGGCTGTCGCTGCGCGTGAGCTGGTACGCGAGCGAGGACGGTTCAGGGAGCCAACTCGACCAGGTCACCAGCAACGTGTCCGCCGCGAGTGACTGGACGCTCCTCGGAACGGGACCCGTGCAGGCGCCAGGCGGCGCACACTCAGCGCGGGTCCGGCTCGTCATTCAACCCGAAGGTCCGGCGACCAGTTGCTTCGACGATGCGACGTTCGTGCTCACGGATGCCCCGTCAGCGACTCCGGTTCCGCCGGGAGCGGAGTCGCCGACCGTTCCAGGCTCAGCTTCCACAGTGACGCCTCGGCCGCCGTCGCCCGCGGCCTCCCGCCCTGGTGTGGGGAACACGCCGGGCGCGCTCGTTCCGTTGCTCGGGGGGGCCACCGCTGGGCCCGGGGTGTTGCGAATCTCCGAAGTGATGAGCGACCCGGCTGAAGCCGGCAAAGACGCACCGTACGAGTGGGTCGAACTCGTGAACCCGTCAACGTTCGCAGTGGACACGACCGGCTGGAAACTCGGTGATTCCTCCCGGACTGATGCACTTCCGGCTGTCGTCGTTCCATCGGGCGGGTTCGTGGTGGTGGCTGGCGCCTCCGCCCAGTTCGCTGAGGGCGTGCTGGTCATTCGACCGCCTTCCGGTCAGCTTGGTGGCGGCCTCGGCAATGACGGTGACCAGCTAACGCTCGTTGGCCCGGATGGCCAGGTCATCGATGAGATGTCCTTCGGTTCGAACGTCAAGGTCTTTGACCCGGCGCCTGTTGCGCCTGCGCGAGGCAAGACATTGGGCCTTGTGGATGTGGCGGCGGACCCTGCCCGTGAGAACTGGAAGGAGACTCTCCGGCCAACGCCGGGCGAACCGAACGTATTCGCACCGTCCGCCGGGCCAACCGCCGGTGGGCAGGCGAGCGGATTCGTTGGCGGCGGCGCCGGGAGCGGTGCCACGGTTGAAGTGAACGTGGAGGATGGCGGCCTCAACCCGGCGTGGTTCGTCCTTGGGTTGGCTGCTGCCGGCTCCGGTGGGTTCGTCGCGGCGAAGTTCGGCCCTGCCGCCGCTGGCAGGATTCGGCGCCTCCACCGGTCGCTGCGCTGACGCGCGGCGTTCGCTACGATCGGATCACCTTAGCCACCTTCCGGAGCGTTTTCCGTGCCAGTCGCAACCCCAATCGAAGTCACCGACGGCAATTTCGCCATCGAAGTCCAGCAGCGCTCGAAGGAGTTACCCGTGGTGGTCGACTTCTGGGCGCCGTGGTGCGGTCCCTGCCGCGTCCTTGGCCCGGTCATCGAGAAAGTGGCCGGTGATTACGCCGGCAAGGTCGTGCTGGCAAAACTCAACACGGACGAAAACCCGAAGGTCTCGGCGCTGTTCCGTATCCAGGGAATCCCCGCGGTGAAAGCGTTCAAGGATGGCAAGGTCGTCGCAGAATTCACGGGGGCCTACCCGGAGCCGCAGGTGCGCGCCTTCTTCGACAAGATTGCGCCGGGGCCTGCCACTCGGGTCACCGACGACGCTGACGCACTCTTGCGGGCAGGTGACCTCGCTGCGGCTGAGGCCGCGTACCGTGGCATCCTCGCGAAGTCGCCCAATCAGCCAGATGCCCTCGTCGGCCTGGCTACAGTGCTGTTGTCCCGCGGAGACGCTGATGCGGCTACCGAACTGCTCGATCGCGCGCCTGCCGACCGCAGGGCCAAAGTGATGAAGCACCGGATCTTCCTTGATGGATTCGCCGCGAAACACTCGGGAGAGGATCTCCAGGCCGCTGCCGTGGCCGCGCCGCGCGATGCCCGGGCGCGGTACCGCTGGGGTGTGATGCTCGCCGCCCGTGAACAGTACCCGGCGGCGCTTGATGAACTGCTCGAATCGGTGCGAAACGACAAGACGTTCGCCGATGGCGCGGCGCGTAAGGCGGTTCTTGCCATCTTTGACATCATCGGGCTCGATTCGGACGTGACGCGGGAGTACCAGCGCCGCCTATCGAATGTGTTGTTCTAACTACTCAAAATAGTGTGGGTTGGCTACTTTTCTCCCGGCATAACGAGGCGTACTCTTTCATAACTGCGGTTACACGCCGGAGGGAAATCGGCTTACCAGCCAACCCTCCTCGCCTCAATCCCGGCGTTGCCCTCCCAGGGCGCGATGGGAAGCCACGACCGAATGGCGTGGCGGGCGCCGGATACCCCTTACCGGGGGCAACGCCGGAAACCATGGCTGCCGCAGGGAAGGTCCCGGTTCTATGGCGCGCATGACTGGCGCACAGATGGTGCTGGATGGTCTCCAGCGCGAAGGTGTGGACACGATCTTCGGATACCCCGGAGGCGTCGTTCTCCCTCTCTACGACACACTTCCCCAGTTCCCCGGCATCCGGCACATCCTCGTCCGGCACGAGCAGTCGGCCGCACACATGGCCGATGGCTACGCACGTGCCAGCGGGCGGATGGGGACCTGCCTCGGCACCAGCGGCCCTGGCGCCACAAACCTGGTGACCGGCATCTGTACGAGCTGGATGGACTCGACCCCGGTCTTCGCACTCACCGGGAACGTGGCCCGTTCGCTCCTTGGCCGTGATGGCTTCCAGGAAGCGGATATCACCGGCATCACCCATTCGATTACGAAGCACAACTATCTCGTGATGCGGCCCGAAGAGATTCCGCTCACGGTTCGCGAAGCGGCCCACATCTGCCGCACCGGCCGGCCCGGCCCCGTCCTTGTCGACATCCCGAAGGACGTCTTCCAGGAGACTGCGGAATACGACTGGCCCGAGCAGATCAACCTGCGCGGCTACAAGCCCACAGTTGACGGCCACGCTGGCATGATTCGCCGTGCTGCCGAACTCATCGACCAGGCGGAGCGACCGATCATCATTGCCGGGCATGGCGTCATCTGGAGCGATGCCCAGGCGGCGTTGGTCGAACTCGCCGAAAAGGCCGGCATCCCGGTGATCACGACCTTCCTCGGCATCGGCGGGTTCCCGGAATCCCACCCGCTGAGCTACGGCTGGCTCGGCATGCACGGCATGTTCTACGCCAACATGGCGGCCGATAAGGCTGACCTCGTTATCGGCGTCGGCATGCGCTTCGACGACCGCGCAATGGGTCGATTCAAGGACTTCAACCCGGGCGTGAAGATCGTCCACATCGATATCGATCCGGCCGAAATCGGTAAGAACTTCCCCGTCGCCGTGCCGATTGTTGGAAGCGCCGAGAACGTGCTTCCGCGTCTCGCGGAGCAGGTGAAGGAAACGAAGCACCCGCAATGGGTCCGCTGGATCGACCAGCAGCGCGAAGAACATCCCAGCCTCTACATCCGGGAGAGCCGGCGGATGCTGCCCCAGTACGTGGTCCGGACGCTCTACGAGGAGACGAACGGGGACGCCAACATCGTCACCGGCGTGGGCCAGCACCAGATGTGGGCCGGGCAGCACTACTTCTACAAGCGCCCTCGCCAGCTCATCACCTCGGGCGGACTCGGGACCATGGGGTTCGAGTTGCCTGCTGCCATCGGGGCACAGGTTGCCTGTCCCGAAACGGAGACGTGGGCGATCTGCGGCGACGGCGGCTTCCAGATGACGCTGCAGGAAATGGCCGTGCTCGTCGACGAAGGCCTGCCGGTGAAGATCGCCATCTTCAACAATGGCTACCTTGGCATGGTTCGCCAGTGGCAGCACCTCTTCTACGACAAGAACCTCGTGGCGGTCGCGATGACCCAGCCCGACTTCGTGAAGCTCGCCGACGCCTACGGGATCCGGGGGCTGCGCGTGGAAACGAAGGCAGAGGTCGCCAGCGCCATCCGCGAAGCCCGGACCTATAAAGGGCCGATGCTCATCGACTTCCAGATCGACCAGGAAGAGAACGTCTGGCCGATGGTGCCGGCTGGCGCTGCGCTTTCGGAGACCATTGAGGCCCCGGCCGAGGAGCTCGCCCGATGAACACCGCAGTGAATGGAGTCGTGAAGGACCGCGCCGGCCACCACACCGTGGTCGCTATCGTGGAGGACAAGCCCGGCGTGCTCATGCGCGTTTCGAGCCTGTTCCGCCGGCGCGGCTTCAACATCGAGTCGCTCACCGTGGGCCACAGCGAAGCCGAAGGGCTGAGCCGCATGACCATCGTCGTCGATGGCACGAGCGCGCCGATCGACCAGGTCGAAAAGCAACTCTACAAGCTCATCGACGTGGTGAAGGTGACCGACCTCAGCCAGGAGGATATGGTCGCCCGCGAGCTGGCGATGATTAAGGTTCGCTGCAACAACGTGAACCGCCACGAACTCCTGGACATCGCGAACGTGTTCCGCGCAGACGTCGTCGACATCGCTACAAACTCGATCATCCTCCAGGTGGTCGGAGACGAAGACAAAATCGACGGCCTCGTGAAGATGTGTGAGCCCTACGGCATCCGCGAACTCTCGCGAACCGGCCGGATCGCTATGGTACGCGGGACCAAGACCACCACGGTGCACGACCCCGAACCGGAGCGCATCCGGCAATTCCACGCCAGCCAGGGGCGCCGTGTGGAAGGTGAGCTGCCGTTTAGTTCTGACTGACCTGCGAGCCACCTGGTTTCATGCATAGACGGGCGCTTCGTTTCGACGAGGCGCCCGTTGACGTATCCCGAGGGCCTTTACATCGCTGTTATGGTTTGGATTGGCAATCCTCATGGGATAGGTTCACATGGCATACACACGACGATCATTGTTGAAGTCGGCCGGTGTGACCGCGGTGGTTGCATCGGCAGCACCGTTCTCGCTGGCAGTTGGCGGAGGGAACTTCGCCCCGGCTGTGCAGGCGGCGCCTCCGCCGCGAGTGTTCGGCGCCGGGCACTTTGGCCTCGAGCTGAAGGGGACGCCGGTGGGCGCCGTGGTGGCGGCGGAGGGCGGCAATGTCTTCGCCGACGTCGTTCAGTTCTTTCCCGGGGACGGCAACCCGCCGACCAAGCAACTCGGCTCACTCCACCACGAGCCGATCACCCTGGTTTGCCCCCTCTCGATGGAGCCTGCGTTCTGGGACTGGGTCGGGCACATGGTTGCGGGCGACCCTGCCTCGATGGACGGGGCTCTTGTGATGGCCGACGCGAACTACAACGTTGTCCGGCGGATGGAATTCCACCACGCGCTGATCACCGAGGTGGGAATCCCGGGATTGGACGCCTCCAGTAAGGAACCGGGCTACATCACCGTCGTTCTCCAGCCTGAATGGACGGAACTCGGCGCCGCTTCTGGGGAGTTGCCCAAACCGGGTGGCGCGGCAAAGCAGAAGCTCTGGCAGGCCTCGAACTTCCGCGTTTCGGTGGGCGATCTGCCGTGTGGGCGCGTCAGCAAAATAGACAGCTTCGTGATCAAACAGACTGTCGCCGAGTATCGGGACGGCGGCCAGCGTTTCCCGCAGCTCATCCCGGGGAAGCTGGAGTTCCCCAACCTGGTGCTGACCTTCCACTCCATCGACCGCGACCCGTGGCAGGCGTTCTTTGACGACTTCGTTATCCAGGGGAACAACGGCCAGGGTTCCGAACTGCAGGGTGCTCTTGAGCTGCTCGGCCCGGACCTGAAGTCGGTGCTGGGCAGACTGGAGTTCGACTACGTGGGTATCTTCCGGCTCGCTCCGGACGAGGTTGACCCCGTCGGACCGAACATTCAGCGTTTTCGCGTGGACCTGTACGTGGAGCGAAACCGCCTGTTTGTCGGCAATCTCAACTGACCCGAAC
This sequence comes from Dehalococcoidia bacterium, assembly GCA_020853755.1. Lineage (GTDB taxonomy): Bacteria > Chloroflexota > Dehalococcoidia > Tepidiformales > Tepidiformaceae > Amarobacter. Next base: position 55,059 of record JADYYG010000030.1, read on the forward strand.
TGCCCGTGCGGGGGATAGCAGCTTGAGCGTGGCGATTGGCGATCAGACCTGTGCGCGCGTCTTCGGGAGGTCTGGGGTTGCCGATGAACTGCCGTCCTCCGAGGTGGTTGTGCCTTGTGGAGGGTCGATGCTGGCCACCGCACAGCGGGTGTGTTCGAACACGTTGCCGGGTCCGAGCTTCTGGAAGATCCCGAAGCGGGCCAGCACGGGTTGGATGTCCGGCTGGATCGCCGTGAGGATGATCCGCCCGCCAACCTTCTGCCGATGCTCGATAATCCCTTCGAGCGTGAGGAGAGCGGTCGCGTCCATGTGGCGCACGTTCTTCATACGCAGGATGAGCGGCCGGTGGTCCTGCGACGAGAGCTCATACTCGAACGTAGAGGCGCTGAAGAACGACACCGCGCCTTCGACGTTGAAGAAGGCAATGTCCGGCCGCGCTCGGATGAGTTCCGAGAGTTCTGGAGTGACAAGCCGGATGCGGCCGCTGTCGTCCGGGAGCATTTCGGCTGCGGCCGGGATGCGCGTGAGCTGGCGGAGGAGCACGACCATCGACGCGAGGACGCCAAACCCGATGGCGTAGGTGAGGTCGAAGAACACGGTGATAAGTGCGGTGGCGAGGACGATGGCCGCATCCACTCGCGGCGCGCGGCGCACCAGCCGCGCAACCTCGGGCGCTTCGGCGATGTTCCATGCCACGACGAGGAGGATCGCCGCGAGGACGGTCATCGGCACGGCGCCGGCGACGCTTCCAAAGATGAGGGTTGCCGAGAGAACAAGCAGGCTGTGGGTCACCCCCACGGCCCGTGAGTTCCCGCCGGTGCGGATCCCGGCCGCGGTGCGCGCGATCGCGGCCGTGGAGGGAACGCCTCCGACCAGCGATCCGGCGATGTTCCCCAGCCCCTGGCCGAGCAGTTCTCGGTTGGGGTCGTGTGATGCGCCGTCTGTGGCCATCCCATCGGCGACGACCGCACTGAGGAGTGATTCGATTCCGGCGAGCACGGCGACCGAGAACGCGAGCGGGAGCACTTCAAGCGCGAGCGAGAGGTCGAAGAAGTCGAGTGAGACGGCCGGCAGCGAGCGTGGGATGGCGCCGTACTTCGCCTGCACGGTGGTGACATCGAGGCCGGCGAGCTTCACGAGGGCTACACCAGCCGTGACCGCCACCAACGGGCCCGGGATGCGTCGCAGCCGCGGAATGTGCGGCCAACTGAACAGCAGCACGGCCGCGCCGAGGCCCGTCGCCAGTTCCTGCCAGGTCCCCGAGCCGAGGTGGCGGAACGAGTCGAGCAGCCGCCGATGGAAATGCTCCTCGGCCGGGTTCGTCCCGGTGATGCCGAAGAAGTTATTCAGTTGCCCGAACGCGATAGACAGAGCGATGCCGGCCGTAAACCCGACGACGACCGTGCCGGGAACGTACTTCATGAGGCGGCCCGCCTTCAGTATGCTGAGTCCGAGAAGCATCAGGCCCGATAGGAGCCCAAGGAGTGGGAGAACCCGTGCGCCGTGCGCCAGGACGGCATGGCTGAGCACCGGCACGAGCGCTGCAGTCGGCCCTGTAATGTTGAAGCGCGAACCGCCAAAGACCGCGGCCACCGCGCCGGCGGCTACCGCCGTGTAGAGACCGAAGGCTGGCGGCACGCCAACCGCAACAGCGAGTGCGATCGAGAGCGGGAAGGCGATGACGCCAACGACCAGCCCCGCGGGCACATCACGGCGGATGACGGTTCCTGCTGCCGAGAAGGAAGGGCCGGCGAAGATCAAGTGCTTGCATATCTTCGTGTTTGCGAAAGTCTTGAGTCAACGGCAGTGTAGACTGGGGATTGTGACTCAATGGGCGCTGCAAGAGTTCAAGGCTGACCTGTTTGGCGCACTCGCCAACCCGGTCCGTATTCGTATCCTCGAAGCTATCCGGTCCGCGGACGAGCTCTCGGTGGGTGAGATCCAGGAAGCCGTTGGCATTGGCTCCGCGAATGCTTCCCAGCACCTGGCGATTCTTCGCGCACGCGGAGTGGTCCGGGCTGCGCGCTCGGGACAGACGATGCGCTACTCAGTTGTGGACGCACGGGTTTTCGACCTGCTCGACATCGCCCGTGGGATCTTCGAACAGCGGCTGGCCAGTCAGCAGGATGCGCTCCGCGCCGAGGATGAGGCGGCGCCGGCATCCCGCTAACCGCAGTATCTCAGATCGGGTTACTCGGGCCGCTGACGCCGTGCTTCGCGCGCTGGGCATCCTGAAGGCTGCCAATGGTTTCGGCGCTGCGGTTATAGATCTGGGGCGGATCCCAGCCATTGAGGCCGGCGTAGGTATCGATCTGGCTCCGGTGATGAATGTCGTGCTCCATCATCATCATGAGGATGCGCCACCCCGGAAGCGTGACACCCGGCGAGTCGATCATCTCGATCCGGCGGTCGAGCCAGTCCGCCGGGGTGTTCGCGAGCTTCGCCTTGAATGCGTCGAAGCTGGACTGGAGTGCAGGAACCCACCTGTCCCGGCTGGAGACATCCGGGGGACGCGGGCTTACCCAGCCCGTCCCGGAGTAGGCGCTGGCGAAGTACAGCCGCGAACCGCACATGTGACCGATGAGCTGGTTGATACCCCAGGCCTTCTCGCCCTCACCTGAAGGGGGCGTCCAGCCGTCCGCGGCTGCCGGCAGCGCTGCGATGTCCCGCATCGCCCGCTTGTTCACGCCTTCGAAGTACCGCAAGAACGCCTCAATGTCGCGAAACAACTCTCGCCTCCGCTGTTGTATCTGTGTGTCTGCGCACCATACGCTACGTCTCGGCCAGCCAGCTTCGCACGATGATAAGAATCGAAGTTTCCTACCGCGGTCTCGTAGCAATCGGGGCAGCCCTGCTGACGCTCTGGGCCCTCGTGCGCCTGTGGCCCGTCTTCTTGCTGGTCCTGACGGCGTTCATCTTCATGACGGCCCTGCTGCCGTACGTCGAATGGCTGGTCCATCGCGGCGTCAACCGGGTGGTGGCGGTCCTGCTCATTATGCTCGCGGTGTTTGTCGGCCTCGGAACCGTGGTCGCCATCGTTGCTCCTGCGATGTTCGACGAGTTCCGTGACCTTCGTTCGAACCTGCCGCAGTACGCAGCCGACTTCGAGAAGTTCATGGAGAACTTCGGTTTCGACACCGGCCGGTGGGACCTCCCCGAGCGCGCGCGGGAGATCAAATGGGACGAACTGATCTCGGGCAGCCAGGCCGTGGACTTCGGGCAGCGCATCGCCCTCGACGTCATCTCGGGGTTCACGGTCGCTGTACTCACGGCATACCTGCTCGTTGATACGCGGCGGTTGCGGACCTTCCTCTTCCGGTTCGTCCCGCAAGAACGAGAGCCTGACGCTCAGCACTTCCTGACGGCACTGAACCGGGTAGTCGGCGGGTACGTCCGCGGACAGTTGATCACGTCGCTCATCATCGGGCTGTTTACCACTGCGGTGCTGCTGGCCGCTGGAGTGCCGAACGCCGTGGCCTTCGGGGTGCTCGCCGCGTTCGCCGACATCATCCCGCTGGTTGGGGCCTTCATCGCCATCGTGCCAGCCGTGGTCGCGGCTTTCCAGGAATCGTCGACGCAGGCAGTCATCGTGCTTGCTGCGCTGCTCGTCTACCAGCAATTCGAAGACCGTTTCCTGGTACCGAAGATCTACGGCCAGACCCTCAACCTGCCCGCCCTGGTCGTGCTCGTCGCGGTCCTGGTGGGCGGCGAACTGATGGGCATCGTCGGGGTGCTCCTCGCGCTCCCGGTCGCGGCTGCGGGCCGCGTCGTTCTGGACTACTACCTGGATCGGCGGGATGGAGGACGCGGCATCCCCGGTCCGCGGAAAGAACTCTTCGCCCCTGACGAAGACGAATCAGCCAGCGCGTAGGCAGATCCAGCGGCTGGCCCCCGGATGTGCTTGAATGCGCCCCATGTTCACGAGCGTCCTCGTTGCCAATCGTGGCGAAATCGCGGTGCGCATTTGCCGCACCCTGCGGCGAATGGGTGTGCGGTCCGTTGTGGTGGCGTCCATCCCCGACCGGCGAAGTCTCGCCGTCCGCTCGGCGGACGCATGGGTGTTGCTCGAAGGGTACTCGGCCGCCGAAACCTACCTCGATGTCGACGCTGTCATCGCGGCCGCGAAGTCCCAGGGCTGCGAGGCCATTCACCCCGGCTACGGGTTCCTCAGCGAACGTGCCGACTTCGCCGAACGTTGCGCAAGTGAGGGACTGGTGTTTGTTGGCCCTCCGCCAGCAGTGCTGCGCGGCATGGGCGACAAGTCGGCGGCGCGGCGGCTTGCCGTCGAAAACGGTGTCCCGGTCGTTCCGGGCTGGGACGGCGCCGATGGCGCGGAAACTCTCATCCGGGAGGCAGAACGGATAGGATTCCCGGTGCTGCTCAAGGCGCGTGGCGGCGGCGGCGGCCGGGGGATGCGGGAGGTGCACGCACCCGGGGACCTCCCCGACGCCATCGCAAGCGCCCGGCGGGAGGCACTCGCAGCCTTCGGTGACGGCGGACTGTTACTCGAACGGCTCGTGAACCACGCCCATCACGTCGAGGTGCAGGTCATCGCCGATGCTCATGGCAACGTTATCCACCTTGGAGAGCGTGATTGTTCGGTCCAGCGCCGGCACCAGAAGCTGATCGAAGAGACCCCGAGTCCCGTAGTCGATGACCGCCTTCGAACACGCCTTACCGGTTACGCGCTCGCCCTCGCCCGAGCGATTGGGTACGTGAACGCCGGCACCTTCGAGTTCCTCGTGCAAACCGTGCCGCCCGGTAGTCATCGGATCGCCGAACCGAATGTGTACTTCCTCGAGGTCAACCCGCGTCTCCAGGTTGAACACCCGGTCACCGAGACGGTCACGGGCTTGGACCTTGTCGAACTCCAACTGCGCGTGGCGGCTGGAGAACTGCTGCCCTTGCGGCAGGAGGACGTTCGCTTTCAGGGTCATGCGTTCGAGTTCCGTGTGAACGCCGAGAACCCGTGGGACAGCTTCAAACCGGCGAGCGGAAGGTTAGATGCCTTCCCAGGCAACGGTGCGGAACGCGTCGACTCGGGCTTCGAAGCCGGCGACACGGTCCCACCGCAGTACGACTCCCTGCTGATGAAACAGATCTCCCACGGGGAGACTCGTGAGGCTGCGCTTGATGCGGCGCTGGCTGCATTGGAAGTCGGGAGCCCGGCGGGCATCCACTCGAACGTGGGGCTGTTGAGAGCGATCGCGGTAAGCGAGGCATTTGCCGCCGGGGACTGCACCGTGGATTGGCTCGAACCGGCGCTGGACACCTTGTTGTCCTCCGCCCGAAAACCAGAGACAGACTGGGTCGCCAGTGCGGCGCTCGCTGCGCTGAAGGACTCAGCAAACTCCCCCAGCTGGATTGGCGCCGGCCGGCTCGCCGTCTGGCTGACCGACGGCGCCGAGACGCGCTGCGTTGAGGTGACTCGCCGTTCGTCCGGCGGCACGGCGTGGCTGAATGGCGAGACGTACGCCTTCAGGCAGCCTAAACAGGTTCCGACGGATTCATCGGCCGTGGTGTTGGGACGGAACGGGACGGAAATGGTTGTCTCGATTCGGAGGGACATAACTCGGAGCGCGCCGCCGCCGCTGCCACGCAAAGCGGCTACCTCACACGGTGGCGCGACGGTGGTCACGGCCCCGCTGGCGGGAACGATCGCGGCCGTTAGCGTCGCGGAGGGAGACTCGGTCGTCGAAGGCCAACTGCTCCTCGTCCTGGAGGCGATGAAGATGGAGCACCGCATTGCTGCGCCCGTGGCCGGGCGGGTGAAGGCCTTTGCCGTCCAGGCCCGCGACGTAGTGCGCGAAGGCGACCTGCTGGTGGAACTCGGCTGACGCGAAGAAGGGCCCCCGTTCGTGCGCCCGGGAACCCTTCTTTCGCCCGTCCTGGCGGCTGAGGTTAGCGGGCCGTCCCCGCCGGCACCGGTTGGGCTATTGGCTTGTCCGGGCTTTCTGAGAGCTTCGCGATATCGAAGCTCGGGTCCATGCTCGTCGCCACCGCGATCAGGTCGTCCATCGCCACCGCCGGCGAGATACCCCGCGAGTAGGCGTTGACGGAATAGTGCGTGCCGTTGCGAGTCCAGTTCAGGTTGTTCGGCGCGCGGAAGCCGCTGCCGTCGCCGGTGGGCTCACCACTGAAGTGGTCGATGGATGCTTCAATCGTGTCGGCGCCGCCTTCGAAGGTCCACGCCAGTGCATAGGTCGGCTCGAACCCGGCCGGCTTCGGGCAACCGTCGGCGACACCCTGGACCCGGAGGCTGGACTTCGCGAGCTTGTAGCCTTCTGGAGCGGCGGCAGCGCGGAAGCCGAGCCTGGCAAGTTCGGACTCCTTCAGTTCGCGATCCTGGATGAAGCAAGCTTCGTTGAACGACGGGTCCAGCGCTCGGGCGATAGCCTTAATGGTATCGATGCCGACCGGCTTCTCCGACTTCGCATAGACGCCGAAGTTGAATGTTCCGTTCGACCAGTTCGCTCCGTATTCATTGAGTTGGCCCGGGAACGGCTGGCTTTCACCGTTGCTGAAGACGCTCACACCGATGTAGGAGAAGTCGTTCGAACCGGTCTTCTGCCACCCTGCGTTGAAGCCGAACCCATCGGCTGGCTTGATGCTTGCGTCACAGCCCGCAGCCGGTGGGACGAGGGACATGACACTGAGGTCCGACTCGCTGAAGCCGGACGGAATCGCTGGCCGGGGGTCGCCAACACCGGCCGCGGTGACCGCGTCCCAATCACCCTTTGCCAGCGTCCAGAAGCACTTCTGATCCAGCGATGGCGCAAGTCCTGAGACGAGTTGGCGCAGGACATCGGCCACGCGCGGGTCGATTTCGCCGCCCGGTGCAGGCATCGCCGGGGAAGCCCCCTGGCTGGTGACGCCGCCCTTCTCTGGGGCCGCCGCTCCGCTATCGCTCCCAAACGAGCGGGAGGCATACGGCAGCGCGATGTAGCCATTCACACTCACGGTGAACTCGTAGCCGTTCGCCCAGAACACCGCACTGTCGGGGCGCATCACGTTGGCGACCACAGTATCCGTGGCCCGCTGGGAAACGAATGCGCCGAGTCCGGTGGCGTCGTGCTGCCATGTGCTAGCCAGGACGAGCGCGGAGTGTTTCGAAACGCCGTCCGGGCCGCAGTCGCCCTGGGTCGAAAGGCTGACATTGGACGGCGTGAAGCCGTCTCCCGGAAGCGCGGGGATAAACCCGGCCTTCGACGGGTCGATGACACCGTTCGCGACCACTCCATCGGGAAGCGGCCCCGTGCATGCCGGGTAGATCATGTCGGCGCCGCCACGCCCGCCATTGGTCATCGGTCCGGCGGGCAGGGATGCCTCCGAACCTGACGATGTCGTGCCGTCGGCCCCGATACCGGGCGCGATGAGCTTTGTGTCCGGAGCTTTCGAATCGTCCTGGAGCGCGTTTGCGACGAGCACGCCCGAGGCGAAGAGCGCGGCGCCGGCGGCCGCGGCCAACAGCCACGGGAGCGGCTTCCGCAAATCGATGAGACTTCTTGAAGACACACGGTCCTCCATCCAAAGTTCTCCCCTCTCCCGCTTCCAACGCCGGCAGTGTCCAAAAAGTTCCCACGAGCGAGACAGGAGGTTGGCCTTCGCGAAGCATCCGGCAGTGGAGGCGTGACTAAAGTTCCATCGACTGAATGTCCGCTGTGTCACCATTGCAATATGACGGTTCAAACGATTGACAACCGTGGTCTCGAGCCACCTGAACCCATGGTGCGGATCTTCGCCGCGCTCGAATCCCTTCCCGCCGGGGACAAGCTCCAGGCGTTGATGGACCGCGAGCCGTTCCTGATTTATGCGGAACTGGAGCGCCGGGGCTTCACCTGGGAGTTCCGGGACGAGGGCGGTCCCGTGATCGAGATCTGGCGTACGGAATGACCGCACTGGCCGTCCGCGAGTCGCCACCGCTCAACGTGGTGCTCCCGTTCTTCCTCGTCGCGCCGCTGGGGCTGATTGCCGCAGGCATCATGCTCGCGCTGGCCGGTGAGGACTCTGTAACGGCGGTCACTACTCCTGAACTGTTGGCGGCCACCCACGGCGCGGTTCTTGGCTGGATCTCGCTCACGATCATGGGGGCGCTTCTTCAGTTAGGTCCGGTGCTGCTCGGTGGCCGGCTGATCTCGCACCGCCTCGCACGCTTGCAGCTCTGGCTCCACGTGGCCGGTGTTGGCCTCATGCTTCTCGCGTTCCAGGCCTGGCGAACGGAGGCCCTGGTCATCGGCGGCTCGCTGACGGCGTTGTCGTTTGTACTCTTCCTCGTGAACGCGCTCCCGGCTGTGCGATGGTTCGCTCGCGGTTCGCTGGTGCGCAACTACGTCTCGGCCTCACTGTTCTTTCTCATGCTGACCGTGGCCGCAGGCTTCACGTACGTCCTGACGCTTCACTACGGGTGGTTCCCGATCACCGCCGGACGGGTCGCAGCGCACGCGCACCTCGGGCTGGCGGGGTTCCTGGCGCTCATGCTTATGGGCGTTTCGTTCCAACTTGTGCCGATGTTCCAACTTGCGCCGCACGACGAGCCGAAGTTCGGACGGTTCGTGCTCGCCTGGATGTCCATTGCTACCGCGGTATTTGCGGCGGCTCTCTGGACTGATCCCCCGCCGGCGCTTCGCCTCGTCGCTGCCGCTGCGCTGGGCACGGGCGCGCTCTTCTGGATGTACGACATCGCGATGCTGCTCCACCGGCGGGCAAAACGGAAGCTCGACATCCAGGCGAAAGGCACGCTTGCTGCCTTGATCTTCCTCGGCCTCGGCATTGTCACTGGCGTGGCTTCCGCCTCGGGCTGGCCCGAATCACTCGTGGTCGAACACCAGCGTCTGCAGTTGGCCTACGCGGTGCTGGCCATTGGTGGCTGGGCCGGCGGCACGCTCATCGGGAATTCGTTCAAGGTCGTGCCATTCCTGATCTGGAACGCGCGCTACCGTGAGTTGGCCGGCAAGCAGCCCGTCCCAACGCTCGCGGAGTTGCTGGACCTCCGGCTTGCGAACGCGACGCTCCTCACGCTTTGCCTGGCTGTCGGCGCCGGCGCTTTGGCGGGTGCGTTGGGCTGGCTCGAAGGTCTCCGGGTTGCCGGCGGCATGTTTGCGGTCGCCGGGTCCCTGCAAATGCTCACATTGGTCCTGGTGGCGGTCAGGCGGCCCCAGGCTCGCGCTGCCATGCCGGCGCCGGCAAGGAGGATCCAGCATGAAGGCCAGTGACGTCGCCCTTGCCCTTCGCGAGGTTTATGACCCCGAACTGGGCATCGATACCGTCTCGCTCGGATTGCTCTACGACATCGAAGTGGAAGCGGACGAAGTTCGCGTGACCATGAGCATGACGACCCCGAACTGTCCCATGGCTGCGGCCATCGCCCACGCGACCGAGACGAAGCTGGAGACCATTGCCGAGGGCCGGGGCGTCGAAGTGCAGGTCGTGCACAATCCGCCCTGGAACGTCGGAATGCTGAATGCCGATGCTCGCAAGTGGCTGGGCCTGCCCGAAAACTAAAGTAAGCGCTGGAGTGCGCTGAGGTCCCGCACGAGGATCTCCTTGCGGCGCACTTCGACGATACCCTCGGTTTCGAAGACGTGGAGTGTGCGGCTCACCACCTCGCGCACGCTGCCGACCAGTGCCGCCATGTCCTGCAGGGTAATGCTCCTTGGCACGACGATACCGTCCGGCGTAGCCGTGCCTTCTTCCCGCGCAGTCAGGTAGATGTAGCGGGCAACGCGCTGGGGCACGGTTTGGAGGCTGATCTGCTCGACGAGCTCCGTGAACCCGCGCAAGCGCTTGGAGAAGTGCTGCAGGAGTTCCAGGGCCACTGATGGTTGAGTCTCCACAATGAGCCGGAACAACGCCGCCGGCACGAGCAACACGACGCTCTCTTCCAGTGTCTCTACCGTTGCCGGAGTTGGGCCCTTATCGAAGATGGCGACCTCGCCGAAGGTGTCGCCCGGCTGGAGGAGCCGCATGATCTGTTCGCGGCCCTCGGGACCTGAGCGAAAGAGCCGCGCGCGACCAGTGAGCATCTGGAAGAACCCTCGCGAAGGTTCGCCTTCCCGCGCGACAAGGTCCCGGCCGGGATAGGTGCGCACAACGAACTCCGGGGCCAACCGTTCCGCATCGGCACGGGAAAGGGAGCTCAGGTGGGGGATGCGCAGGACATCGTCGGCGGTCAACCGGGTCATCATCCCAGTATGCACCGCCTGTGCCGGGAGCGTGAGGCCAGTCTGACGGCTTGTGTCAACGGCCATTCCGGCCCATCTCAGCCGCCGACGGGACAAACGGGATCCAGACTGCCCGAATAGGCCGCTCGGGCGCTACTTTCGGCCACTGTGAAGAGACCGAATGGCCGTGACGCCTGACAGCCGCCGGGATGAGCATGCAGTCAAAAGCGCGGGCGGAGGGATCGCATGGCTGGCAGCACGGAATCCGGCGCCCCACTGATCACGGGTCCCGTCATCCTCGGGGTTCGCGGGCCGTCCCGTTCCGGGAAAACGGCCCTTTGTGAGTTGCTCGTCCGTGCCCTCGGCGAACGGGGCCTCCTCGTTGCCTGGGCGAAGCGGACCCACCACGCGGTCGACCTGCCGGGCAAGTCTTCCGACCGCATCTGGTCACAGTCGCCCGCGGTCACCCTGTTGCGGTCGAATGACCGTCTTGCCATAACCACGCACGCGGGGTCGACGAACCCCCTGGACATCGCAGCGGCCTCACCCGTTGCGGTAGACGTGGTCTTGCTCGAAACCCACGAACCAGAGCCGTTCCCGACCATCCTCTCCAGTCAGCTCGCGCCGGCGCCCGGTGAGCAGGTGGTTGGCCGCTGGACGTTCCGCGAAGAGAGCGAAGCAATCGAACCGGTCATGGGATTCCTCACGTCTGTCCTCCCGGCTGACCGGGAATTGGACTTCGCCATGCGGCGCGCCATCGCTCTGCACGGCGGCCGGGGGTGCGCTGGGCTCGTCCTTGGTGCTCGGCTGGCGTTGGCCGGCGCCCGCGCGCTCGAGATCGAAGTGCCAGACACACAGAAACGCCTCATTACCGTGGCGGATACCGAGCGCTGCGCAGTCGACGGCCTCCAGGCGGTCACCGGTTGCCGGGCTGGCAAGCGGACCCTCCGGATCCTCGACTACGGGAAGCTCGCGGCCACGTTCTATGACGAGCGTACCGGCGCGGCGATACGCGTCGCGACGCGCGGCGACCTGCGCGACCGCGTCGGCGTGCAGGGTCCAGACCGGTATGCGGCCCAACGGCTTGCCTATGCCACCTGGCCGGAAGCGGACCTCTTCACTGTCCAACCAGTTGACTTCACCCCCGGCAGACTCGACCGGCCCGGCCCGCCGCAGGCCCGTGTCCGTTGCGCTGCCTGCGGTGAAGAAGTTTCCGATGGACGGCACATCGATTCAGCAAGCGGACCCCTCTGCCAGCCGTGCTGGCAGGTCTCAAAGGACCACCAGAAGGAGTAATGTCGTGATCGATCGGCGAGCATTCCTCAAACTCGGCTCGGCCGCGGCGGCTGCGGGAACGGCGTTCTATGTCGAACGCAAAATGGCGTTCCTGCAGGCCAGCCCGGGCATCGCCCAGCCCTTACGGTTCTACCCGAACCGGGGCTGGGAAAAGATCTACCGTGACCAGTACGCGTACGACGACTCTTTCACGTTTATCTGCGCCCCGAACTGCACGCATAACTGCAGGTTGCGGGCATTCGTACGCAACGGCGTGGTGATTCGCACCGAGCAGAACTACGACGGCCAGGCAATCGGCGACTTGAACGGCAAGTTCTCGACGAACGCCTGGAACCCACGCGGGTGCAACAAGGGCGCCACGCTCAGCCGCCGGGTCTACGGGCCGTACCGCCTCAAGGGTCCGATGATCCGTGCGGGATGGAAGCAGTGGGCCGATGACAAGTTCCCACGGCTCACCCCGGAGCTGCGTACCAAGTACAAGTTCGACAGCCGCGGCACTGACACCTTCGTCAAGATGAACTGGGACGACACGTTCCGCTACGCAGCGAAGGGCCTCGAAGCCGTCGCCCGCACGTACTCCGGCGACGAAGGGAAGAAGATCCTCCTCTCCGAGGGCTACCAGCCCGAGATGGTCGACGCGGTCGAAGGCGCGGGGACCCGCACCTTCAAGCTGCGCGGCGGCATGGGCCTCCTCGGTGTCATGGGCAAGTACGGCATGTACCGGAACTCCAACATGATGGCGCTCCTCGACGTCCATGTGCGCGGGGTCAAGCCCGAAGAAGCCAAGGGCGGCCGCAACTGGTCCAACTACACCTGGCACGGTGACCAGGCGCCGGGCGTTCCCTTCGTCACAGGCCTTCAGAACCCGGACTGCGACTTTAACGACATGCGGAACGCCAAGCTTCACGTTGGCGTCGGCAAGAACCTCGTCGAGAACAAGATGGCGGACGCGCACTTCTTCATCGAGATGATGGAGCGCGGCGGCAAGATCGTGACGATCACCCCGGAATACAGCCCGCCGGCTACCAAGGCAGACTACTGGATTCCCTGCCGGCCCGGCCTCGGCGACCTCGCCATCTTCCTCGCGGTCACCCGCATCATCATGGAGCGGAACCTGTACGACGCGCCGTTCGTCAAGCAGTTCACCGACTTCCCCCTGCTCCTTCGCACAGACAACCTGAAGCGTCTGGATCCGAAGGACGTCATCAAGGGGTACACCCCGGCGCTCGATCCGAATGGCCCAAGCTACAAGATCCAGGGCATCACCAAGGAGCAGTACGCGAAGCTCCAGGACTACGTCGTCTATGACGCGACGACGAAGGGGCTGAAGGCCATCACCCGCGACGACGTCGGCGACAAGATGGCCGCCAAGAACATCAACCCGGACCTTGAGTATCGCGGGACAGTAACCCTCGCGGACGGCAAGGCCGTCGAAGTGATGACCCTCTGGCAGGCGTACAAGATGCACCTGCAGGACTACGACGTCGCAACCGCGGCGGAAATCAGCGGTTCGCCGGCCAACCTGATTGAGCAGCTCGCGGTGGACCTGGCGACGATCAAGCCTGCCGCAATTCACGTTGGCGAAGGGATCAACCACTGGTTCCACGCGACGATGCACAACCGCGTCGTTCACCTGCCGTTGATGCTCACCGGCAACTTCGGGAAGCCCGGCGCCGGGGTGTACTCCTGGGCCGGCAACTACAAGGCAGCGCTCTTCCAGGGGACCCCGGAGACGGGTCCCGGGTTCAAGGGTTGGATTGCTGAAGACCCCTTCGAGATGAACCTTGACCCGGCGGCGAAGGGCAAGGACATCCACGCTCACGCGTACACGCGGGACGAGGAACCAGCCTACTGGGACCATGGCGACCAGGCCCTGATCGTCGAGACGCCGAAGTCCGGGCGGAAGGTCTTCACGGGCAAGTCGCACATGCCGTCACCGACGAAGGTCCTCTGGACCACGAACGTCAACCTCATCAACAACGCGAAGTGGTTGTACGGCATCCTCTTTAACACCCTGCCCCGCATCGACATGATCCTCACGCAGGACATCGAGATGACGTTGTCCTGCGAGTATTCCGACTTCGTGCTCCCGGCGAACTCCTGGGTTGAGGCGGAGCAACACGAAGTCACGGCCTCCTGTCAGAACCCGTTCCTCCAGATCTGGAAGGGCGGCGTCAAGCCGATGTTCGACACCAAGGACGACATCGTCATCATGGCGGGTGTTGCGAAGGCGCTGGGCGAGCTTACCGGCGATAAGCGCTTCGCCGACTACTGGAAGTTCGCGCTCGAAGGCCGCACCGATATCTACATGCAGCGGCTGCTCGATGCTTCGGGCACAACCAACGGCTACACCGTGAAAGACGTCATGGACGGGAAGTATGGCGAGCCCGGCTCCGCGCTAATGATGTTCCGGACCTACCCCCGCATCCCCTACTGGGAGCAGGTCCACGACAACATGCCCTTCCACACCGATACCGGGCGCATGAACTCGTACTGCGATATCCCGGAGGCTATCGACTACGGCGAGAACTTCATCGTCCACCGTGAAGGGCCGGAGGCGACCCCGTACCTGCCGAACGTCATCGTCAGCACGAACCCGCTCATCCGGCCGAACGACTACGGCATCCCCGAGTCGGAAATGGATCCGGAGAAGCGCACCGTCCGCAACATCAAGAAGTCGTGGGCGCAGACCAAGCAGACAAAGAACCCGCTCTGGGAGGCGGGCTACAACTTCTACTTCCTTACCCCCAAGACGCGGCACTCCGTGCACTCGTCCTGGTCGGTGACCGACTGGATGAACCTCTGGTCGAACAACTTCGCTGACCCGTACCGGGCCGATAAGCGCATCCCGAGCGTTGGCGACCAGCAGCTCCACATGAACCCGGAAGACGCGGCCGCGCTCGGCCTGGCCGACGGCGACTACGTCTGGGTGGACGCGAACCCGGCAGACCGGCCATTCATCGGCTGGGACAAGCCGGAGAACGCGGAGAAGTACCACGTTGCCCGCATGATGCTGCGGCTCAAGTTCAACCCGGCGTACCCGCGTGGCGTTGTGATGACGAAGCACGGCGGCTTCGGAGCGACGCCGAAGACCGTGAAGGCCCACGAGACGCGGGCCGACGGCCGGGCCGTCTCGGCTGACACGGGTTACCAGTCCAACTTCCGCTACGGCTCCCACCAGAGCGCCACGAAGGACTGGTCCATGCCGATGCACCAGACCGACACCCTCTTCCACAAAGCCAAGATCAATCAGTCGTTCCTCTTCGGCGGGGAGGCCGACAACCACGGCATCAACACCGTTCCCAAGGAAACGTTGGTGAAAATCACCAAGGCCGAGCCCGGCGGACTGGGTGGAAGCGGCGTCTGGGCGCCTGGCGCCACGGGGATGACTCCCGGCGGCGAAAACGCCCTGATGAAGAAGTACCTCAGCGGCGGCCTGACAACGGTGAGGAGGGCATAACGTGGTCTCCCTCGCCGAAAAGGAATTCGAAGCTGATGACCCCTATGAGTTCGTTGGGGTGCGCTATGAGGCCGAACCGGGGACGGACCCGGACGAGATCATGGCCCGCTGCTTCATCGAAGAGTACGCCCTGATGGGGATGCCCCGGGACCGAATCATGAGGATATTCCATTCGAGCCATTTCAAGGGCACGAACGCAATCCTCGAACGCCGCGGCGAAAGCTTCGTCCGAGCCATCGCCGACAGCATCTACGGAACGCCCGCCACGGAGGAACGCCATGCCTGATGTGTACAACTGGCAACTCGGCCGCAACATGGACTACCGGTTCGAAACCGGGAAGCAGCAGCGCCAGTTCGCTGCCGTCTTTAACATCAACCGCTGCATCGCCTGCCAGACCTGCACGATGGCCTGCAAGTCCACCTGGACGTTCTCGCCGGGCCAGGAGTTGATGTGGTGGAACAACGTCGAGACGAAGCCCTACGGCGGGTATCCACAGCATTGGGATACCAAGATCCTCGACCTGCAGGAACAGGCTAACCCGGGTAAGCAGACCTGGGATCCGAACAAGAAGGATGCGAAATCCGCGCCCTACGGCACCTTCGAAGGCAAGACGATCTTCGAGACCGCCGATGGCGTGAACCAGATGGCGACCGGCTACATCCCGAGCGAAGAGGAATGGAAGGCGCCGAACATCTTCGAGGATGCGGCCACGAAGTACTCAAAAGAGGGCGTGAGCCTTCCCGAGCACTCCGGCTGGTTCTTCTACCTTCAGCGGATCTGCAACCACTGCACGTACCCGGCCTGCGTGGCCGCCTGTCCGCGGAACGCAGCCTACAAGCGGGAAGAGGACGGCATCGTCCTCATCGATCAGAACCGATGCCGGGGCTACCGCAAGTGCGTCGAGGCCTGCCCGTACAAGAAGTCGATGTACCGGCCGAGCACCCGCACGTCCGAGAAGTGCATCGGCTGCTACCCGCGCGTTGAAGGTTCCGATCCGCTTACGCACGGCCTGCCCATGGAAACCCGCTGTATGACGGCGTGCATCGGCAAGATCCGGCTGCAGGGCCTTGTGAAAGTCGGCGCCGACGGTCAGTGGCTCGAAGACCGCCAGAACCCGCTCTACTACCTCGTCCACGTGGCGAAGATCGCGCTCCCGCTGTATCCGCAGTTCGGGACGCAGCCGAACGTCTACTACATCCCGCCACGCTGGGTGCCGCGCAACTACCTCGAGCAGATGTTCGGGCCAGGCGTGCAATCCGCGATCGATGCATACACCAACCCGAGCCGGGAAACGCTGGCCGTGCTGCAACTCTTCCGGGCGACCCAGGAAATCGTCTTCTCCTACAAGGTCGAACCTGGTCCGAAGACTATGGAACTGACCGTTGCCGGCCAGAAGCGCGAACTGTTCAACGACACCGTGGTTGGCTACGACAGCAACGGCAAGGAGATCGTCCGCGTATCCGTCGACGAACCACTCATCGAGCGGCCTGACCGCTTCACCCTCAACACGATTTAGGAGGCCCCGGTGAAATCGCAAGACATTGCAGCCCAACGGGATGCCGCCCTGGCCCGTGCGGTTGCCTATGATTTCCTCGCTCAGGCGTTGGCCTATCCAGCGGATGACCGTTTCGAGGACCTTCAGACCCTGGCGCACCTGGTGCTGAACAACGGGGTGTGGATGCCGCTGGTCCGGCTTTCAGCCCTCGTCACGCAGTACTCCCAGGAGCAGTTGCAGCACGAGTATTCGTCTGCCCTCACCCTCAATTCATCCCCGGACTGCCCGCTTTTCGAGACCGCCTACTTCGGGGCTGATCCGCAACAGCAGACCCAGCGCATGGCCGACGTGGCCGGTTTCTACCGCGCATTCGGGGTCGATTCCACGGGCAGCGATACGCGGCCTGACGATCTCTCAGTGGAACTCGAGTTCCTCGGGTTCCTCTGCCGCAAGGAGGCCTACGCCCTCGAGCACTCCGGTCCGCCTCGCGTGGCCCAGGTGCGCAAGGCGCAGCGGTTCTTCTTCGAAGAGCACGCCGGCCGCTGGGCCGGGGTCGCCGGCAAGAAGCTGGCAGGCCTCGCGAGCGCAGGGATGTTCTACGGCGCCGCCGGGACCGCGCTCGAAGCGTGGATCAAGGCGGAGCAGGAGGTACTCGGCGTCACGCCAGAGGAAGTTGCCGGGACGCCTGCCAACTGGCTCGCGTCCATCAGTCACGGGCCGGAGTTCGCTGGCGCAGCGAGCTTCGTCCCGATGGAAGAACTGGCGGTGAGGTGATGAACGTGCTCAAGTTAATCCTTCAGCATCGCCGGCTGTCGGCCGGACTCGCGATCGCAGTTGTGACAGCAGCCCTGCTCCAGGTGACGAACACGAACCCTGCTGTCTCCCAAACGCTTGCGCTCACAGCCTATGAAGCGCCCAGCGACCCTGGCGTCGACCCTGAGGCCGGCATCTGGAAGGACATCTCCGGCGTCAACGTTCCATTGAGCGCCCAGGCAGGCAGTTACGTCGCCGGCGGCAGCGTGAAGATGGTCAAGGCGCAGGCCCTGCACTTCGACGGGAAGCTCTTCGTCCGGGTGAGTTGGGCTGATGCGACCGACGATTCGAGCACAACGAAGGTGCAGGACTTCGCCGACGCCGTCGCGCTCGAATTCCCGCAGAGCGCAACCGCGGCCGTGCCGTCCATCTGCATGGGCCAGGCTGATTCTGCGGTCAACATCTGGCAGTGGCGCGCCGACTCAAACAACGGCGTGCGCGACCCGAACGTCGCCTACACCAACGCCCTCGTGGATATGTATCCATCGACTGAAGCCCTGTTCTACACGGCCCGTGCGGCGAATAACCCATTCGCGCAGCTGGACCGCGGCGCCGTGCAGTCGCTCTATTCGAAGGCGTTCGGCGAATTGCACACGCTGGACTTCCAGGAAGTGCAGGGCCTTGGCACGCGGACGGGGGACGGTTGGGCTGTGGTCTTCGAGCGCAAGTTCGACACCGGCCGTGCCGGCCACGCTCTGTTCGCCCCGAGCACCAATATGGATATGGCGTTCGCGGTCTGGGACGGCAGCCAGGACGAGCGCAACGGCAAGAAGGCGGTCTCGCAGTTCGTCAATCTCAGCATTGCAGCCGCGCCTGCGGTGACTGGGGGTGGCGACCAGACCAGGACGATCATCTTCGCTGCTGGCCTCGGTATCGGGTTGGTTCTTATCGGCGGCGGACTGGCCATTTACGGCTACCGGGAGAACGGAGACTAAGAAGATGGCGCTGCGCATTCGCCGGCCGGGGGACTTCGAAGGCGTGCCGGACATCCGGCCCCTGGTCTGGATCCTCGCGGCCTCGGCCGCGGTCGAACTGGCTATCCTTCGCACCTTCACGCGGACGGCAATCCACATCCCCGACATCGAGGCGCTGCGGACGCCATACGAAATCCTGACCAGAGGAGGCGAGTTCGCCTACTTCCTCACGCTCTGCCTGCTGCTGCCGGCTGCGGTGGCGGCAGCTGTGGCACTGCAGCGTGGCGGTCATCCCCAATGGCGACTCGCGACCTTCGCGTTGGTCGTGTTCACCGCAACCTGGCCGCTCGTCGACCTGGGGGCGATTTCGTCCGGCGCCCTGGATGCCATGACCCTGGCTGCAGTCCTGGGACTCGGCACAGCGATCCTGCTGGTGTCGGGCGCGCGGTCAGCACTTCCGGTCGGTGGGTTCGTTGCCGCCTATGCTGCAAGTGCGTTCTTCACCCTCGCGGCAACCGGCGATGGCGCGATGAGCGTCGGGCAGCAGCGAGTGCTGCTGAACACGGCGGAGATGGCGGCGGTTGTCTTTGCCTGCACGACACCCATGCTGTTGAACGGGTCCCGTGACCGGTTCGCCATCATCGTGGCGGTAGTCACCGGCCTCCTCGTCTTCGGCGCGCTGCTTGGCAACGGCTCGACATCCCGGTTCCTGCTTTTGTGGAACATCGGGTTGTCTGGCAGCATGCCATCATTCTTCTACGCGGCCGCGGCGGGCGGGCTGACCTACACCGTCCTCCGGGCGATGCGCGGAGGGTACCCTCTCATCGCCGCCGGTCTCGTCCTGCTCGTCGCGGGCGGGATCGGGCTGCACAGCACATACCAGTCAGCACTGGTCGGAGTCGGACTCGCCGCACTCGCCGCTGGACTCTGGGTGGCTCGCACCGAGACGGCGCCATCGACCGCACCTGTTCCAGCTGCAACCGGAGCGATCCCGATAACCCAACGGGCCTGATTCAGTGAAGGGGAGGGTGGGACGGCGGAACAGTCCCATCCTCCTGCTAATCGACGATCGCTGAGTAGATGATGCTCTTCAGTTGCCCGCGGAAGTTAAACGTCAAGGACGGCATGAGCTGCGTCATGAAGATGCAGACGAGGTCTTCGACAGGGTCGACCCAGAAGATGGTGCTGGCGGCGCCGCCCCAGTAGTAGTCGCCGGCGCCGAGGCTCCCGGCCTGGACTTCGCCGAGGGTGGTGGCGAAACCAAGGCCGAAGCCGGTTCCTTCGTACGCCGTCTCGCTGAATGTGCCGATGGCCAGGCCCGCGAGGTCGCCTCCGCCGGGAAGATGGTTCTTGTGCATCATGGCGAGCGTTCGCGGGCCGAGAATGCGCGTGCCATCGAGTTCGCCGCCACGGCGGAGCATCTCGCAGAAGCGAAGGTAATCCGCGGTCGTGCTGGTCAGTCCGCCTCCGCCGGAGAAGAAGCTCGGCGGCGTGTAGTAGGTGCTCTCCCCCTGCGGGTCGTCGATCAGCTTGAGTGAGCGGTCGGGGTTGCGCTGGTAGTTCGCGGTGAACCGGTCGCGCTTTTCGGGAGTAACCCAGAAGGACGTGTCCTTCATCCCCAGCGGCTCGAAGATGACTTCTCGAAGGTACTCGTCGAACGGCTTCCCGGAGATGGCCTCGACCAGTGCGCCGCAGACATCGGTCGAAACGGAATACATCCAGGCCGTCCCTGGCTGGTAGCGGAGCGGCACCCGGCCAAGCCGGTCGATGAAGGTCGCAAGTGTTTCGTTGCGGTCGCGATTCACACCTTCGCGGCGAAAGAGACGGTCGACTGGGTGGTTCGTTGCTCCGTAGGTCAGCCCGCCGGTATGGCTCAAGACGTGCCGGAAGGTCATCGGCTGAGCCGGTGCTTCCAGCTCCGGGTTGTCGGCATCACCGGAGACGAAGACCTTCTGGTCCTTCCATGAAGGCAGGTAGCGCGAAACCGGGTCATTGAGCTGGAAGAAGCCCTGCTCGTAAAGCGACATAAGCGCCACCGAGGTGATGGGCTTGGTCATCGAATAGATGCGGAAGATCGCGTCTTCGCGCAGCGGGGTCGCCCGCTCTCTGTCGGCGTAGCCGAGCGTGCTGAAGTGAGCGACGTGTCCGTGCCGTGCTACCAGCGTCTGGCACCCGGCGACCTTGCCGGGGTCCACGTAGTTTCTCTTCAGATGGCCGGTGATGCGTTCAAGACGATCGGGGTCAAACCCGGCCTTTTCGGGGGCGAGCTCCACGTTACAGACTCCTGAGGGGTTGTGGGCGAATCCTACAGGTTCGCCGGGCGGGAGTCCCCGCTCAGCCCCGGCCACTGACCTCAGTTGCCCGACCCGATCGCATTGAACTTGGAACGCCGGTGTTCATCGACCTGGTCGCGAGTCTGCAAGAGCAGGTCGTCCAGGATCTCCGCCAGGTGGGCGACCCGCTCCTGCGCTCCTTCTAGTTCGAGGAGGCGTTGCTTCGCTTCCTCTTCGACCTGCAGCCATGGCCCGAGGAAGTTGACAAGTGCATGCGGATCGTCGGGAAGGGCAAGCCCCTGGGCCCACTGGTCGGTCAGAGACAAGGCGAGGCGGAAGTACAGGGGGAATGTCACCCTCACGGTCTCCAACGCCGCCCGAAGCGGTATCGACGGCGGTTCGTCGCGGTCATCGATGAGTTCGATCTCGCCGTAGGGGTAGGGCCTCGGCGCCAACATTCGTCGCAGGCGGAAACGGCGTGTCCCCCGCGCCTGGAGGACGTATCTCCCGCCCTGCATCTCCGCGGACTCTTCGATCCTGGCCAGGGTGCCGACGTCGTACGGCCGCGCGGCGCCACCAACCTCGTTGCCTTCACGAATCAGGAGGACGCCGAACTCGCCGCCGCTCTGGAGGAGTTCGCGCGTCATCGTCTTGTAGCGTTCTTCGAAGACGCGCAGCGGCAACGGCATCCCGGGGAAGAGCACCGTTCGCAGCGGGAACAATGGCATCTCCACCGGGCAGGCCCTGGTTAGCTGGTGCGCGTCTTGAGCCAGGCGTCGAGTTCGGGCTGGTGCTCCTCGAAGTGCTCGATGCCTGACGCATGAATGAGCCGGTTCCCGATCTTCGGCCGGCCCTTCTCCGGGTCTGTTCCCCAGAAGTCATCCGCGAGGCTGCTGGCGGCCGCCAGGTAGGCTTCCCATGCGGCGTCATAGTCGGCGAGGGCAGCTCTCCCGGGCTTCGCCAGTTGGGCGAACTTCGCGTTCCATGCGTCCGGGTCGCTGTAGTCCGCGCCTGCGGGCGTTGGCCGTTCCCCGGCTGCTACCCTCCCGAAGGCGGGCGTCATCTCCCGGTACCAACCAGCCATGTGAGCAAGCAGCTGCGAGAGGTTCCACGTCCCCAGCCAGACTTCGTCGAAGTCGCCGTCGTTGAGGCGCTCGAGGGGGCCGCGGAACGCGTCGTGTCCGCGATGGAGTTCCTGCAGGGCCGTTGCTTTGTCAGTCATTGTTACTTCCTAGATACCAGCGAGCTTCCTCGCGTATTCGAGTGTGCGGCGGCCGTCGTAGGCGCGGGAAATCATCAGCTTCTCGGCCTCGAGCGAGCCTTCGGCGTGGATTGCGAGGACGGCGTGATAGCCGCCGAAGTCGCCGGTGGTGAGGTCCGAGACCATGTTCATAGCGCGGGTCCGAACTTCCCCGTCGACGCCGGCGCGGCCACCGAGATACTTGCGAAGCAGGTCGCCGGTCTCTGGCGAAGCGAAGTCCTCGACGCCGGGGCCAGTCACAAGCATGCCGCCGGCGATGTCCTGCACGTGCTGGAGCGCCTCGTGGTAGTGGTGCGCGAAGTGGTACTTCGCCATGTTCGTGGTCAGCGCGTCGGGCGCGAAAATCCCGTCCACGTCGCCCACGCCGCGGATGGCCGCCATTTCCGTCAAGGCGCGGAGCGTTTCGGCGTAACTGATGAGCCAGATGAGCTTGTCCCGGACATGGGCGGCCTTCGAGATGCCATTGAGGTCCGCCATCAACAGCGCAGAGCCGATAAGGGCGTCGACCAGGGGAAGCTTGTACGAGACGGCCGTGAAGCGGTGGTACTCGACGAACCCGAGTGCGAGCGCGCCCGCGAAGTCATGCTCGCCGGCCATGAACACCCGCTCCCACGGCACGAACACGTCGTCGAAGATAGTGATGGTCTCCATCATCTTCCGGTCGGCGCTCAGCGGGGCATCAAATTCGGCCTTCGGGCTTCCGCCGTACGGGCTGGCGATGAGCTTCAGACCCGGTGTGTTGACCGGGATCGCGAATGAGACTGCGTAATCCTTGTCGGCCTCGGACATCGCCCGCGTCGGGAGAACGATGAGTTCGTTCACGTTGGTCGTGCAGGACGTGTGAATTTTCGCGCCACGCACCACGATGCCGTCTGGCCGCCGCTCGACGATGCGGGTGTACATGTCCGGGTCCGGCTGGTTCAGCGGGCCGGCGGAGCGGTCACCCTTCACATCGGTCTGGGCGACGGAGAGCGCGAGGTCATTGTCCCGGCAGTGCTTGTAGAAGGCCTGGACGCGCTTGAGGTAGTCGGTCTCGTACTTGGTGTCGACCTGCCGGGAGACACGGTGCAGCGCGAAGAGCGCGTCGGTGCCGATCTCCTTGACCAGGACGACGAGGGTCTTCCCGAGAGCCGTCGCCGCTTCGATCAATTGCGACCGCTTGAGCAAGTCATCGGTCGATGCCGGAAGCTTGTAGTAGCGGGAATAGCTGTCCCCGGCTTCGGTCACCACGGAGAGATCCCGGTACTGCGGATCCTCGGCCATTTCGAAGTCGAGGGCGGCATGATGGACCGCCTTCTGGATCACCGGGTGGGTGGTGACGTCGGCGACACGTTCGCCGCGATAGAAAACGGTGCGGTCGTCCCGGACCGAATCAATGTACTGCTGGGGTGTGCGAAGACCCATAGAAGATGGAAGCCCTTCGGATTGGATTGCCTCCGGCCAATACCCTCGGCACTGGGCATTCTACCCCAGCCCCGCGGCGCAGCGCGGTTCGCCTCAGGGCAGAGCCAGCATCCGTTCGAGCGCGACGAGCGACCACTTGCGCGTCTCGGCATCGACCTTCACTTCGTTGACCACGACGCCCTGGAGGAGCGCTTCGAGGACCCATGCCAGGTATGCCGGGTGGATGCGGTACATCGTGCTGCACGGGCAGATCACTGGGTCGAGGCAGAACACCTTCTTGTCCGGGTTCTGCACCTGCAGCCGGTTGACGAGGTTAATCTCGGTACCGACCGCCCAGACCGAACCTGCCGGCGACTCATGGATGGCGTTACTGATCTTTTCTGTCGAGCCGTTCATGTCGGCGGCCTGCACCACTTCCCAGCGGCACTCGGGATGGACGATGACCTTCACGTCCGGATACTCCCGCCGCGCTTTCTCGATTTGTTCGACTGAGAAGCGCTGGTGGGTGCTGCAATGTCCCTGCCAGAGGATGACGCGCGCCTTTTTGAGCGCCTCCGGCGTGGTGCCGCCGTGGGGCATCCGGAAGTTCCAGAGGACCATCTCGTCGAGCGGGATGCCCATGCCAAAGCCAGTGTTCCGCCCGAGGTGCTGGTCAGGGAAGAAGAGGACCTTCTCCGCCTGCTCGAACGCGTAGGCCAGCGCGCGCGGAGCGTTGCTCGAGGTGCAAACGAGACCGCCGCGTTCGCCGACGAACGCCTTGAGGTTCGCCGCGCTGTTCATGTATGTGACCGGGACCACGCTGGCGCCTTCGCCGAGCATCTCGTGGATCTCGTCCCAGGCCTGGTAGACATCGTCCGGGTCGGCCATATCCGCCATCGAACAGCCGGCTGCCATGTTCGGGAGGATGACGTGGACGCCTTCGTTCGTAAGGACGTCAGCGGACTCCGCCATGAAGTGGACGCCGCAGAAGAGGATGAACTCCAGGTCCTTCTGCTGCTGAGCCTCTCGGGCGAGCTTGAAGCTGTCGCCGACGAAGTCCGCGTACTTGATGACTTCTTCGCGCTGGTAATGGTGGCCGAGGATAGCCAGGCGCGTACCGAGTTGCCGCCGGGCGAAGGCGATGCGCCGATCCAGTTCCTCGGGCGACATGTTCAGGTATTCGCGCGGGATGTCCTGCTGCCAGCTGACGAACGCCGGTTCATCGGCCAGCGGGACGGGGATGAGTGCGTCGGTGGGGCAGGTGCTCGGGTCCGTATACAGGACCAGTTTCTCAACGAAGCCGGGTGCGGTCGGAGTTAGTGCTGCCATCTCTGCCTCCTACTTAGTGTCATTGCTACACTAAGCCTCTGCGTCCAACCATGGCAGCTTTGGCAGTTCGTGTCAAGACGACACGAAGTCGTGCGGTTTCAATCCGGCCGCTTGCGAAAGCTGTTGCTGGCAACTGGGCGAGGCCCCGGCGGTCGACTTCGGAGGCGACTCGTCGCGTCGTGCTACTTCTTCTTTTTCTTCGGGCGGGGGCGGCTCCAGCCATGGCTGATCATCCAGGCGGAGACGAGGCGGGAGAGGCCGAATCCGAGCAGCAGCGCCCAGAACACGAACACGACCATCGTGAACGAAGAGTCTCCGCCTGTGGCGCCCGCGAGGATGCCCATGTACAGCCCCAGGAACCCGCCGACGGAGAAGGCCATGTAGACCGGGAAGGTTCGCCAGTGCCACACGGGCATTGGGACAGGTTGGGGCGCTGGCGCTGGTTGCGCGGCAGGAGCCGCCTGGGCTGACGTGGATGCCGGACGCCGTTTCCGGGAGCGAGTGCTCACGACGGCACCCCGAATTTCAGGCGGAATGCCATATCACAGCGCAGGCAGAGCGGGACGACATCGCGCCCGAGCAGGTTTCGGAATCCGATCACATGAACTCCACAGGCCCGGCCGGTTTCATTGATCCGGGCGTCAGGAAAATGGAAGAGGCCACCACAGTCGGCGCAGACGAGCGCGCTCAGGCTTCCGATGGCTTCCTTGCACTCCACGCAGCAGGTGGCGGGCACAGGCCAATTGTCGATTGGCCACCCGTTGGTTGTCGATTTCGGTGTCAGTGGGAGACCGCGAACTCCAGCACGTCGCCCCGAACGAAGAGCAGGACTCCCGATGACGTCCGGCGGTGCTTCACATGGCCGAGCTGGGCGGCACGTTCGAGTTCCGCTTCGGAGAGGTTCGCCGCTGCCGCCGCCTCGGGGAGGTCGAGGACATCGTCGAGGGCCCCGGGTTCTGCTTCCGGGTTCAGGCAGATGTTGCAGGCGAATTCGAGGCCGAGGTGTTCCTCATTGATCCAGACCTGGCCGCAGTCTTCCCCGGGTAGGTCTGCACGCGAGTTCAGGTGGTACAACTCACCGCAGACGCCGCAATGCGCGACCATGTACGGCTCGACGGTGAGGTGGCAGACGATGCAAACGGTAGTGGAGGCTTCGGAAGTCATACGCAGGTTCACTCCGAGCGTACATGAACCTTGACTGCCGGGGAACGCGATCCCTATGATCATAGCGCTTTAGCAATTCCTCTGCCCTTCTTCGAACAGGGGCAGCCAGTTCCCTGCTTCGGGGGACGGGAGGGTGCGTGGCCCTGGCCACTTCGACCGACCATGCGCGATTGGTGGAACAGCTCGGCGTCCGGCCGTTGCCGGATGACCTCCTCGGGCAGGCGCTCACGCACGCCTCGTATCTGAACGAAGCCGACGCCTCAGCGATATCGAACGAGCGCCTCGAGTTCCTCGGAGATTCCGTGCTTGGCATGGTCATCGCATCGGTCTTGTTCGAGCAGTTCCCGGACGCCGGCGAAGGCGACCTGACCCGGATGCGCGCCGATATCGTGCGAGGAACCAGCCTCGCCCGGGTGGCGAATCGGCTGGGTCTCGGCGAACACATGATCCTGGGGCGAGGTGAAGAGGCTGCGGGCGGCCGTAAGCGTGACCGGAACCTCGCGGGCGCTGTCGAAGCGATGATCGGCGCCGTCTACGAAGCGCACGGTTACCGCAGCGCGAAAGCGCTCACCCGGCGTCTCCTCAAGCCTGAACTCGAACAGATCCGCCGGGAAGGCGCCCGCGTCGACGCGAAGAGTTCGCTCCAGCATCTCGTTCAGGCCCGCTGGCACGAACCACCCGAATATGTGACGGTGCAGGACACGGCCGGGGAAACGCACCGTTTCGCCGTCGAAGTCCGTGTTGCAGGAGCGACCCTCGGTCGGGGCGAGGGTCGAAGCAAGCGCGAAGCGCAGCAGGCAGCCGCCCAGGAAGCGGTCGCCGCACTGACCGCGCCACCGCAGGCAGAGGAGTAGCCCCGTGTACCTGAAGCGGCTCTCCGTCCAGGGATTCAAGAGCTTCGCCAACCGGACGAACTTCGACTACGGCCGGGGGATCACTGCGGTCGTCGGTCCGAACGGCTCTGGGAAGAGCAATGTCGCGGACGCGATCCGTTGGGTACTGGGCGAACAAAGCAGCCGCCTCCTTCGAGCGAAGAAGCAAGAGGACGTCATCTTCGCCGGGACGAAAGACCGCGCCGCCGTTGGCATGGCCGAGGTGGCGCTGACACTCGACAACGAAGAACGCTGGCTCCCCGTCGACTTTGCCGAAGTCGAGATCGCCCGCCGTGTCTACAGGAACGGCGACTCCGAGTACTTGCTGAACGGCTCCCGAGTCCGCCTCCGCGACGTCATCGACCTCCTGATGAAGGGCGACGTGGGCCAGAACAGCTACTCGATCATGGGCCAGGGCCTTGTGGACGAAGTGCTGAGCATGTCGCCCGAAGAGCGCCGGTCCTTCCTGGACGAGGCGGCCGACGTGAAGCGCTTCCGCCAGAAGATCCGTGAAGCAATCGACCGGCTGGCGGCAACGCGCGACAACATCGACCGCGTGACCCTGGTCATCGAAGAGATCGAGCCCCGGCTGGCCCAGCTCAGCCGGCAGGCAGAGCGTGCTGCCGAGCATAAGGCTCTGTCTGCAGAGTTGTTCGACCTCCTGAAGACCTACTACGGTCACCTCTGGAGCGAAGGGCAGAACACGCTCGTGCGTGTCCGCGCTTCGTTGGACCAGGGGCATGCGGAGAACGCGGCGGCCAACCAGCGCGTGAGCCAACTGCGCGAGCAGTTGCGCACCCTTTCCGAGGAGATCAAGCGCCGCCGGGAAACGATCAGCCGCAGAGACACGCGTAACTCCGAGATCGAGCAGCGGCTGGTGGCCACCGAACAGGCCATTGCGCTCGACCGCGAACGGCACAACATGGTCTCGGGCCGGCGGGAAGAAGTGCGCCTTGAACTTGAGGCAGTCGAAGCCGAGCGCCTGAGCCTCGCATCGACTGACGTCGACGACGGCCGGCGCGGTATCGAAGTGGTTGGCGAGGCCGAGACGGCCAAAGAGGAAGCCGCACGAACTCGCGCCGAACTCGATGGGGCCGAACGCGAGTACTCGTCACTGCGGTCCCGGATGCAGGAACTGCGTGACGGCGCCGACGGTGACGACCGTCGGGCGAACGGCATGAGTGTCGATATCGAGACCGCGCAGCGCCGCATCAGCGACCTCGACCGCGAACTTGAACAACTCGTGGCCCGCCGTAAGGCGGTCATCGTCGAGCTCATCGGGTTCGGCCGCCGGTTTGCTGAGGCCCAGGCCGGCGTCGTGGACGGCGAGACCGGCGTCGAAACCGCGCGTGGCGAAGCCGAGGCGGCTCGCGAACAACTCACACGCGTGCAGGACGAAGTGCGTTCCTTCGAGGCAGCGGGCAACGCCGACCTGCGGGAACTGGACCACCTCGAAGGCCGCCTCGACGCGCTTCGCCGTGTTCAAGCCGAACACGATGGCGTCGCCGCCGGCACGCGGAATGTCCTGATCATGGGCCAGGCGCTCATGGACGAATACGAACCAGGCAGCATGGGAGAGGCCCCGGAAATCAACGGTGTCATCGGACTGCTCTCGCGGCAGATCCGCGTGCCTGCCGGCCTCGAGATCGCGATCAACGCTGCCCTTGAGCAGCGGCTCCACGCGATCGTCGTCGAAAACGAAACAGTGGCGCTGGAGGCTGTCAACACGCTCCAGCGGCGAAAACAGGGGCGCGCCCAATTTCTCCCGCTGGATTCCGTCCGCCACGTCTACCCCCTGAACTTGCAGAAGGAGCGCGGAGTCGTAGGCGTCGCGGCCAAGCTGATTCGCTGTGACGCCCGCGTGAAAAACCTGATCGATACCCTCCTGGGTCGTGTGATCATCGTCGAGGACGTGCCCTCGGGCCTGCGCATGGTGAAGCGTGCCCTCGGTTCGATCGTCACTCTCGACGGCGTCTTTATCGAGCAATCTGGCGTCATCGCAGGCGGCGCCACAGGGGCGGACGAAGGCGAGTTCATCCGCCAGCGCGAACTCGAAGAGTTGCCGGAGCGCATCGAAGAACTGCGAACGCGGACAAACACCAGCCAGGCCCGGGTCGATGATGCCCGCGCTGCAATCGAGCAGGTCGCCCGCCGTTCCCACGAGGCTGAAGCGGCGTACGAGATGGCCAGGCGCTCCCTCGAAGCTGCTCGCTTCGACGTTGAGCGCGAGCGCGATCGCCTGCATCGCCTCCGCCGTGATATGGACGCCGTCCTGTCCAAGCGTGCGGACGTGGAGCGCGAACGAGGCAGCCGTGAGACACAGATTGCGCAGGCCGAGCAGGCTGCGGTGCAACTCCAGGCCCGCCGTGACGAACGCCGCGCCGCCATGGCCTCCATCGAGGAGGACCTGAACCTGGCGACCCAGCGCCGCGAAGCAGCCCTCCGTGCCGTCTCCGAAGCGAGCGCGAGGCTGGCCACGGCGGAAGGCGAGCGCCGGACGCTCGCGGCCCTCCGGGAGCAACACGAAAAGTCCATCGAGCGTCTCGATTCGCAGATCCAGGCGAAGCGATTGCAGGCTCGGAACCTCGAGCTTGAAGCGGGCGTCATCGACGAGCGGCTCGGAAGGCTCGCCCGGGAGTTGGAAACGGCACGTGCCGACCAGGCGAAGTACGCCGAAGACGCCGCTCCGGATCGTGACGAACTGCACCGGCTGGAGAACCACGAACGCACGATCCAGGACGAGTTTAACGAGGCCCAGACCTCGCTGTTGCGCATCCAGGCGTCCCGGCTCGACCTCGAAGCTGAACTGGCGCGTACCACCGAGCACCTGGAGCACCTGCGGCTGGAGATGGAGCGGGAAGGCCTCGCCCCGGACCGCAGCGGGCGGATCGTCAGCTTCGACGAGGCGGTCGCGACCGAACCCATGTTCCCAGAGGAAGAACGGGAAACGACGCACATCCAGGGCGGCGCGGACATCGACGTGGAAGCCACACGAAAGCGCATCGAAGAGCTACGCCGCCAGATCCGGCGGCTCGGTTCGATTAATGCCGAAGCGCCCGAGGACTTCCGCGAGTTCAAAGAACGTCATGAGTTCCTCACATCGCAACTGGCTGACCTCACCGATGCTGCCGACCAGTTACGCGCAGCGATCTCGGATCTCAACGAGGAGATCCGGACGCGCTTCACGGTCACCTTCGAGAAGGTGAACCAGGCGTTCACCCAGTACTTCCAGTCATTCTTCGGCGGCGGGACCGCCAGCCTGGCGCTAACCGACCCGGCTAACCTCGCCGACGCTGGCATCGAAATCGAGGCGCAGCCCCCCGGCAAGCGGATCAAGAGCCTGAGCCTGCTCTCTGGCGGCGAGCGGTCGCTCACAGCGGTGGCGCTGTTGTTCGCCCTGCTCTCGGCGAATCCCGCGCCCTTCTGCGTGCTGGATGAAGTGGATGCGGCGCTCGACGAGGCGAACGTCGGCCGGTTCACTGCGGCGCTTCGGCAACTCGCTGAAAAGACGCAGTTCCTCGTGGTCACGCACAACCGGCGGACAATCGAGGTCGCGAACGAAATCTACGGTGTTTCTATGGGCCGCGACGGTGTTTCGAAGGTGCTCTCGCTGCGCCTTTCCGACATTCCCCAGAATTAGCGCGTTCTGAGTCCGCTTGAGACGGCCTCCATCCTCAGCTCAGATACCGGGCGTCAGGACGCCTTGCCATTGAGGGCGACCTTCGCCTTGCTCGGCTTCTCCAGGATCTCGTCGATGAGGCCGTATTCCTTCGCGCCCTGAGGGTCCAGGTAGAAGTCGCGGTCGGTGTCGTGCTCGATGCGCTCCATCGGCTGCCCGGTGGTCTCCTGGATGATGTTTCGCAGCACCTTCTGCAGGCGGAGCGTCTCCCGCGCCTGGATTTCGATGTCGCGGGCCTGACCCTGGGCGCCGCCGAGCACCTGGTGGAGGTGGATGGTGCTATTCGGGAGCGCGAACCGCTTGCCCTTGGCGCCGGCCGTGAGCATGACCGTGCCCATGCTGGCCGCCATGCCCATGCAGAGCGTCTGCACGTCGGGCCGGATCAGGGCCATCGTGTCGAGGATGGCGAGACCCGCAGTCACGCTGCCGCCCGGGCTATTGATGTACATCATGATGTCCTTCTCATCGTCCTCGCGTGCAAGGTAGAGAAGCTGGGCGATGATGACGTTCGCGACCATGGCATCGATCGGTGTCCCGAGGAAGACGATGCGCTCCTTGAGGAGGAGCGAGTAGATGTCGTAGCCGCGCTCACGCCGGCCATCGGATTCGATGACGAACGGCATGATGGCAGAGGGCCGCACGATGTCGGCATCGGGGCGCTTACCCGAAGCGATCTCCTGGATGAGGTCATAGCTCTGCGACATGGGTGTCCCTCCTGCCGGTACGTGCGGGGTGTGTCATTCCAGTGTGC
This sequence comes from Dehalococcoidia bacterium, assembly GCA_020853755.1. Taxonomy (GTDB): domain Bacteria; phylum Chloroflexota; class Dehalococcoidia; order Tepidiformales; family Tepidiformaceae; genus Amarobacter. The sequence goes on from JADYYG010000030.1 coordinate 85,910, forward strand.
GGTGTGGGCCGCACTCGGGGAAGACTGGACGAATGGGCGGGACTTGCCTGCTGAACGGCGAAGTGAGCCAGTCCTTTCGGACACCTATGCGCTTAAACGCCCGTCCAGCACACTGGATCCATGACATCCCGCCGTCCCGATGTACGGAACATCGCCATCATTGCCCACGTCGACCACGGCAAGACCACGCTTGTCGACGCGCTCCTGAAGCAGTCCAACGTCTTCCGCGAGAACGAACAGGTCGGCTCGCTCATCCTCGATTCAAACCCCCTCGAACGTGAGAAGGGCATCACGATCATGGCGAAGAACGCTGCGGTCGATTACAAGGGCATCCGCATCAACATCATTGATACGCCGGGCCATGCGGACTTCGGCGGCGAAGTTGAGCGCGTCCTGAACATGGCCGACGGCTGCCTGCTACTCATCGATTCGGTCGAGGGCCCGATGCCGCAGACGAAGTTCGTGCTGCGGAAGGCGCTCGAAATGGGCCTCCACGCCATTGTCGTGGTGAACAAGATCGACCGCCCGAACGCGCGCATCAAGGAAGTTATCGAGGAGACGCACGACCTCTTCCTGGACCTGGCCACCGAAGACCACCAGCTCGACTTCCCGACGCTCTACGCCAACGCCCGCGACGGCTATGCTGGCGCACTACCGGACATAACGAGTGGCACAATGCAGCCGGTTTTCGATGCCATCCTTGAACACATCCCAGGACCGGAAATCGACGAGGATGCACCGTTCCGCATGCTCGCCACTACACTCATGTACGACAGCTATCGCGGCCGCATCGCCGTCGGGCGCATCCACGACGGCACGGTCAAAGCTGGCGAAAGCATCATCCGCTTCGACCACGAGGGACAGGTCAGCCAGCATCGCGTCGCCCAGTTGTTTGGGTTCACCGGCCTCGGGCGGGTCGAACTCCAGGAAGCGGCGGCCGGCGACATCGTCGCGCTAACGGGCATCGGCGATGTCCTGGTCGGCGAAACGCTCGCGCATCCTTCGGTGACTGAGCCGCTCCCCGTGATCGCGATCGAAGAGCCGGCGATGAAGATGACCTTCCGCGTGAACGACTCGCCGTTCGCCGGCCGAGAAGGGCAGTTCGTCACCAGCCGCCAGTTGCGCGAGCGCCTCTTCCGCGAGGTCGAGACAAACGTCGCCCTCCGCGTCGAAGACGGTGACTCAGCCGAACAGTTCGTGGTCAGCGGGCGCGGCGAACTGCACCTGGCCATCCTCGTCGAGACCATGCGCCGCGAAGGCTACGAGTTTGCGGTCACCCGGCCGGAGGTGATCATCCACAACGGACCGAATGGCAAGGAAGAGCCGTTCGAGCGCCTGTACGTGGAAGCTCCCGAAAGCTCCACCGGTTTCCTTATTGAGACGCTGTCCGGGCGGAAGGCGCAGATGGTGGGCATGCACCAGGACCACAACGGCAGCGTCCGCCTCGACTTCGAGGTCCCGACGCGCGGGCTGATCGGCTTCCGTGACACGTTTATCAGCGGCACCGGCGGCGAGGGCATCATGAACACCGAGTACCTCGGCTACCGGCCGTGGGCCGGCGAGATCACGCGCCACCGCAACGGCGCACTGGTTGCCAGCGAGACTGGCTCAGCCCTGAGCTTCGGTATCGCGAACGCCCAGGAACGCGGCATGATGTTCATCTCGCCGGGCGAAGAAGTCTATGGCGGGATGGTAGTCGGGCTTCATGCCAAGGACACCGACCTCGACGTCAATGTCTGCAAGGCGAAGCAGCTCACGAATATCCGCAGTTCGACAAGCGATATCGCGGTCAAGCTCGTCCCCCCGAGCCCGCCCAGCCTCGAGCGCAGCCTCTCGATGATCGGCAACGACGAGATGGTCGAGGTGACGCCGAAGTCGATCCGCATCCGCAAGATCGAACTCAACCCAACGATCCGCGCGCGTGCCACCAAGCGGGCAAAGTTCGCAGCCCTCGAGACGGCCAACGCCTGAGGCGGGACCGGATGCCCGACCCACGAGGGGACCGGTGCACCCTACGGGTTCTCAGCCTGCCAGGCTGCCGTAGATAGCCAGGTTGGTTGCCAGCGAAGCTCCAATTTGCGCGTCGATGATCCCGAGGTTGTCGAGCATCATCGACGCGCGCCAGTTGAGGCGAAGAAACTCCTCAGTCGCCTTGAGCGCATCGAGCTTGGCACGCTCCCCACGCAGCAGAATGAAGCCGTTCAAGTCCCCGCCATGCGCGGAGAGGAGCACGGGCTCGAAACTCTCGATGACCCCCTGCTGTTGGAGGCCTACGTAGTACGGCATCGCCTCGTTAAAAAGGGCGAGCGACTTCGCCTCAGACCCCCGCGCAACCTGGCCCCAACCGATGAAAATTGCTGCGTCAGCCATGACGAATTTCCTCCCACGGAAGAGATGAGCGGCAGGATAAACCTGTATGGTCAAGATTTCAAGATGGCAAACATTTGGATTGAGCAGGTCGTCAGGGTCCTGTGTTGAATGTTGAGATCGACGGTAGCTCTCCTGTTCCAGGTGCGTGGATGTAGAATTCGGCCGGAGACGGAGCCAGCCTGGACGCCAGGCGGGCAGCCACACAACCCTGGTTTGGGAGCGAACGGTGCTGGCTGCAGAACGAAGAGACCTGGTCGGAGACTGGTTCAAGAATAGGAACATCGCTGCGAATGTCCGCGGAGGCATCCACGATGACGAAGCCGCGAAACGGCTCGGTTTTCGCGGCGCATGGGTGAGTGGCCGCGTCCACCTGAGCACCTTCGCGCCAATGCTGGTCGAAGCGTTCGGGCCAGCCTGGTTCGAACACGGGTCCATCTCCATGGACTTTCGAAGCGCAACCATCGACCAGGAGGACGTCCGGGCGATTCCCTGCGCGGTCCCAGCCTCGACTTCGAACATCCAGTTGGACGCCAGGATGGAGACGACTGACGGGACGCTCGTGGCTATTGGCACCGCTGCCAACTACGTCAGTGGAGAGCCAACCTATCTGGGCCAGAAGAACCTCTCGGCTTACGACCAGCCGCCCTATGAACTGGTCGACAAGATCGTCCCCGGAGATGTCTTTGAAGATGTCGAGTACACCCCGACGCTCCAGGTTGCGCAACGGATTGTCGACGGCTCGGTAGCCCTCGACTGGTACACCGAAGGATCGCCGTGGGGCCAGCCAATCGCCGCGCCGGGAGTGATGGTTTCGGCGCTGGGCGCGGCGTGTCACCGCTATCTGCGCGCCCACCCCTACCTGGGCGTGCCGGTTGACGGCGCCACTGAATTGCGGAACATCACCGGCCCAATCTTCATGGGCGAAACCTACCGCGTAGGAGGGCGGATTGTGGCGCGGGGCAGGAGCCCGCGCTCGGAGTACTTCTGGTACGAGTCGTGGATGAATGACCTGCACGGCAAGTGGATAGCGGCGATGCTCCTGCAGTGGCGGTGCATCAAGAACTGGTAGCGCTGTGCGGCATCCCGCCCGCGCCCGGTCCATCTGGTAGCAGGGGGGAGACTTGAACTCCCGACCTCACGATTATGAGGTGCTACTGGGAGCGTCCGGCGCCGCGTCAGGCGAAGCGACCGCATCTCAAGGCCGACGTAACAATTGAACGTAAGTCCTTACGCAGTTGCGAGTGAATGCGGACGATGGCACCAACGTTGGCATCTCCATCCGGCACATTTGCGACCGAGCGTAGCACAAATGTTCTTGCGGATTCTGGTGCGCTCCGCCATACTGGCGGGGCATGAATTGCATTGAAGCGTTAGTGAGCTACCAGTGGGGCGACAGTGCGGACGCTGAACGCCTCCACGAGGAGCTTGCGCTCCGTGGATTCGTCGTTCACCACGACAGATGTAGTTTCGAGACGGGCGGCCGCCTGCCAGCACAGATGGAGGTCGCAGTGCAACGGAGCGACTTAGTAGTCGCGTTGCTGACGAAGCATTCACTGTATCTCGAGGCACCTGCGGGAACTCCCCGCCCTGCGCTGGACGGAGAATTCATTCCTTCAATGCAGAGACGCAGGACGCACCTGGCTGAATTAGGGGTCGATCCTCTCAACGCGGTGAAGGCCCGCCCAGTCGTCATCCCCGTGCTGCGGGGACTTGGCGATCCTCACGGCGAGGGTTCTGAACTCGTCCGGATTCACACAGGGGAGAACATTGGTTCCCTCTGGATGCCGAGTGTCACGCAGGACGGTGACCTCCCCTTGGCAGACGCTCAGTCGATAGCCCGTGGGGCGCTTCGGGCGGTGATTGCCTCGGCGTTGGGCGAGCCTGTCGCCCTCCAGATTGTCACAAGGGGGTCCGGCGAAGCTCCTATTGCTGGCCTCAATGTCGATGCCACTTCGCTTCTTGGTGGTCGCGACCGCCGAGTCGGGGCCTCTCTGGACTGGGATCGCTTCGTCGGCGCTCTTCGAGATGTTCGCGACGCTCTGGGACACGGCACTCGTTGCCGGTCGATCGAGCTGTTCCCCAAATGCCACCTAGCGGCAGCAGTTGCGCTGGGGAGAGTCTTCAGCCAGTCCACGGGCTGGAAGGTTTCGATCCCGAGCAGGAATGGGCTCGTCGAAACCGTCTCCGAGCCCGAAGGTGCCGAACTGGCCATAAGTTGGGACGCAGAGGCCCCGAACGGTGATATCGCCGTGCAGATAGACCTTCTCGGCCATCCGGTTTTCGATATGGCACGTCGTGCCACCATCGACTGGCCGCAACCTCCACTTGGACAGCTTCAGGTCTCCCGCCAGGATTCGCGACGAGAGATGACGCCGGAAGATGTCATGTTCTTCGCTAGGAGGGTTGCTGATGAGATCCGACGAATCGCGAGCCGTTACGCGCCCCAAACCGTTCACTTGTTTTGTGCGGCGCCGGTCGAGTTCGGAGTGTTGCTGGCGTACCGACTCACGGCCCTCAACGCCGACCTCGTTGTCCACGAGCCCGATGGCGAGAGGTACCACCCGGCCGTTCGCATCCCACGCCAGGTCTAGTCTGGTCCAGCGTAAATGGGACTGCCGAGCAGGAGGGCAGATTGGAAGCAAACGGCTACTTCACCGACTTCTTGTCGAATATCCGTCTGGATGACGACATTCGACGTGCGTGCCGCGATGCCCATCGCGACATCCGGCGCTTGCTTGCCGCGGACGAGCGCCTCGCGCCTGCCATCGTGGCCACGTTTCTCCAAGGGAGTTACCGACGTTCGACCATCGTCAGGCCGGAAGAGAGTCAGTTGGCAGATGTCGACGTGATCGTCGTAACCAGGCTTGACGAGGCGGACTACCCAGTGCCCGAATCGGCAATGAGGGAGTTTCTCCCGTTTTTGGACGAGCACTACTCAGGTTGCCACCAACTGCAGGGCCGTTCCATCGGTATCGACACCGGCCGTGTCTCGCTGGATCTAGTCATAACGTCAGCGCCATCAGAGGCCGAGGCCGAGATTCTCGCAGAAGCCGACAAACAAATGGCCCTCGAAGAAGACGAATACGAGGCAGATGGGATTTTCCGCTTCAAGGCGTACCTGTCAGAGGCGCGCAAAGCGAAGCCCGCATGGCAGCTGGAGCCCCTCCGAATTCCGGACAGAGACGCGGCTTGCTGGAAGCCGACCCACCCGCTCGCGCAGATCGAGTGGACCGCCGACAAGAATCGGGCCTGCAACGATTACTTCTTGAAGGTAGTTCGGGCACTGAAGTGGTGGAGACGCCGACAGGACCTCCCGAAGCATCCGAAGGGCTATCCGTTGGAGCACATGGTGGGTGCCGTCTGCCCGGACGGCATTGACTCCGTCGGCCTGGGCGTGACTTTGGCTTTGGAAGCTGCGTCTGAGAGGTTCGCTCCTTTCGCCTCCGGTGGCACCGTACCATTCTTGGCAGACCATGGCGTGGCCGAACACAATGTTCTGGGACGAATCTCCGCTGCCGATTTCGCGGCTTTCGTTGAGGCCGTTCAGGCTGCGGCGCAGACAGCCAGGAGCGCGCTGGACTCGCAAGACCTTGTCGAGTCCGTTGGTTTGTGGCGCCAACTCTTTGGGGAGGAGTTTCCGGAAGCGAAGGGCGGAGGACCTGGTGGCTTCGCAGCTCCGTCAGGACCAGCGAGTCCAAGTCGCGGAGGGCGTTTCGCCTGATGCGTCAGCTCCCGGACAACTCGGCTTTGCGCGTTGCACGCCGAAATCTGGATGGGCTGCCGTTCTATCGACTCCTCCGAGACTGGAGTTGGCACGACACGGTGCAAAGTTGGGCGATCCAGTTCTCGATCACCCTGCCCGACCCTGTTACTGAGTCTTCCATTCCCCAAACAACTCTCTGGTGGCTCAGAGCGAGCGACAGCTTCCCTAGAGGTCCCATCGAGATCCTTCCCGACAGCGTCGCTGGAATCCGGGGCACGTATCCCCATCAGGCTCTCAACCTCGACATCGATGCACCGTGGAGGACCGGCCGAATTTGCCTGTCAGACAGGTGGACCAACGACGCTCGATATCGAGATCAGCTCGAACCGCGAGACGCCGAATCCAGGCTCGTCTGGCACGTCTACCGAGCACATGCCTGGATCTCGGCCGCCCGTGACGGTTCTCTCCAAGCCGAAGGCGAACCGTTCGAACTGCCTCCCATGTTAGAAACGGGCGCGCTGCCGAAAGACTATCGGCGAATCGCGTTCGCAGAAGGGCTGGATGCCGGAAACTGGCTGGCAGGCCTTACGTCCGGCCGATGTGAATTGGTTCCAGTGAATGACTCAACTCTCGCGTTGACCCGGTTCGGCGATCATCGAGGCCGCAAAATCCCATCGCACCAGTGGGGGACGCTGCTCTCGAAACGGGCATCCGTCGTTTCAGGAATCTGGTTGCTCTTGCCGGGCTATCCGGTGGTCGAGCCATGGAGCGCACCACAGACATGGGGTGAGCTGAGGGCGGCGATGCGGCGTTTCGGGCTGGACCTGGATGCCGCCTTGAAGAGACTCCTCCCAGGGTTGCGTAACGGTCGCAAGACGTTCGTCATGCTCGGCTGCCCGATACCGGAACGCTACGGCGAGCCTGTGCGGAAACTCCATTGGTTGGCTGCGGCTCTGTTGCCCCTTAGCAGGGCTCATGTCGATGGCTTCCGCGACGGGGAAATAGGCTGGTGGCACGCGGATCGTCACGGGCAATTCCGAAACGAGGCCCCCATCTTTTGGGTGGAGACCGTTGATTGGCATCCGGATGCGCTCCGAGGTCGGGGTTCGGTCGCGGAGTACTGGCGGAAAGCGCGGGTTGGGATGCTTGGCGCTGGTGCTTTGGGAAGTGCTTTCGCTGAACTGCTGATACGGGGCGGTGTGCGTCATCTGACGGTCTATGACAGTGAGGCGCTGATGGGCGGGAACCTCGTCCGCCATACGGGGACGATGGCCAGCGTGGGCGCAAACAAATCAGAGGGACTAGCGGCCCACCTCAACCAGGCATCACCTCACGCTCAGGTGACTGCGTTCCCGGTTTCGATTCCTTTCTTGGAACCAGAACCGTTGGAGGCCCTCCGTCAGACGGACATAGTTGTCGATTGCACTGGAGATGACGATGTCATCGACCAACTCGCCGCGACGGATTGGGGTGAACCGAGAGAACGTCTGCTCATCTCGGTATCAATGGGCTTCAAGGCCCACCGAGCATTCTTGTTCTTGTCCAGAGGCTCTGCGTTCGACGGCGAGACTTTTCATCGGCTGATGTCGCCTTGGCGGGAGCGGGAATGGCAAGAGATTGAGGCCGCGGACCTTCCAAGAGACGCGTTGGGCTGTTGGCACCCGCTCCTCCCAGCGGCGGCTCACGACGTTTGGTCTGTCGCAGCCGCATTAGTGCAGTTCCTTGAAACTCAGGGAGTTGAGGAATCGGCGAGTCGCTTCATCGTGCTGGAACGCCGAGCCGACGGCCTAGGCTTTGATATAGCGCAGGACACCAAGGGGCAGTGAAGGACCTTGTGTTCGTTTCCGACGACCGCAGCTTGAATGTGCGCATCACGGTCGCTGCGCGCCATCATCTCGACGCGGTCTTGGCGCGAAACGGAACAGCGCTTGAAACGGGCGGGGTGCTTTTGGGCCGCTACAGTCGGGATTTGGACGAGGCGATTGTGGAACTAGCGGGCGGCCCCCCAAGGGATTCCGTTCGCGGACCAAGCAGTTTCTCCCGCGGAGTAGTGGGCTTGAGCCTGTTGTTCTCGAGGGCGTGGCGACGGCGACGGTCCTACCTCGGGGAGTGGCACTATCACCCGGGGCATCAGCCGAACCCGAGTCCCACAGACCGCGCCACCGTGAAGGCGTTTGCGAACGACCCTGCGATGAACTGTCCAACGCCGGTGCTGCTCATAGTCTCCGCGGCCGCTGGCGACGGTTACTGTTATCGAGCGGAAGCTCTCAACAAGCTCGGCGAATGGACACGATTGGGCGAACGCTGAAAGGGCGGGTGGGTCATTGGGGGGCGCGGTTGGCGACGCGGCACTCTATCCGTCTTAGTCACTACGTGACTAGACGATAGAAGCCCGCGGCACTCGACCAGCACGTCTTCAACGCAGCCACCCTCGCCCTCGACACCGCGATCGCGAAGGGCGTCTGGTTCACGGACGAGGACATGGACCAGTACCTGCGCGCCTACGCGGAGGACTTCCTCTGCGACTACGTGGGCAACTTCCCCTTCCTCTCCGATCTCCAGCGCCGCTGGAACCCGCGCGTCGGGCTCAGCACGGCGCAGGCCCGCGGCGTGATGAACTGTGTCCTCGCCGAGGTACGGCCGGGATCGCTGTGAGGAGTGGCTAGTCGTTGCTCTCCTTCCAGAGCGCGTTCAATCGCCGGGCGGAGATCTCACGCTCCTCGATCAGCGCCCGTGCAATGTGCTCGACCGAGCGCCAGATCCAGTCTTGCTCAAGCAGATGTTGAGTCTTTACGAGCAACCAGTTGATGTACGCCTCCGCTTCGCGCTCGCTGACCACTAACCATTCGATGAGGTCGACCGCTGTCGTGTGGTCCTGTATCGCTCCTGCGCTCGACGGTGCTCGCTTGCCGAGACTGGCTCGAAACTGCTTTTCCGCGAGGTGGCCCGCGAGGCAGACCATCACGAGGCGTCGGATCCGGCTCTCTGTTGCAGCGCTCCGTTCAAGGTCTGGACGAAAGCCCCTAGGGAGTGCACAGGGCTGAACCCTGCCGAGGCTGCCGTCGTCGGGCACGATAGAGACCGAGTGGACCGCCACGTTGAGATGCCGAGCCATCGCGGCATGACCGGCTTCGTGGTATGCGACTGACTCGAGAGGGAATGTCTTCATCTCCTCGATCATCGGTACGTCAGGGCGAGGCTTGAGGGAACCCGTCGGTTTCGCATCCGTTGTACTAAAATGGTACATACGATCCCGTCGTTTCCGCCCTCGCTGTTCTGGGGAGCGAACAACGGTTGGAGCCATAACGTTCATTAAGTCGTCAGTCGGAGTCTTGTTCGCGCGTGGCGCGAACGTGGAGGGAGTCGAACATCCTGCCGAAAATTGAAGTCATAACAATCGCAGCGGAAATGAAGACCCTGGTGACGCCCGCAGAGGCAGCCAGGGTCGCGGCTTTCATGGAGGATCTGCGCGCCAGAGGCCGCCGCCCCGCCACGCTGAGCGCGTACCTCACAGACTGGCGAAAGCTGGCGCGGTGGAGCGCCGCGGCGAATGGCGAGCCGTTCGATCTGTCGCGCATGGTCGCGCGCGAAGCTGCCGAGTTCCGGGCAGCGCAGTCTGCACGGGATCAGAAGGCGGCGACCATCAACCGGGGCATGGCCTTCGTTGTCGAGTACTGCCAGTGGGCGGCGGAGCGCGGGGACATCGGTGCCGGACTGGTCCGCGAACTGCGCCGCATCCCACGGGTGACGCAACAGCAACTCGCGCCCCGTGGGCTCACGCGCGTCGAACTCCGCCGATTCCTCAAGGAAGTCGATGTCCGCGGTGGTGTGAGGGACAAGGCCGTGGTCTACGTCCTTCTGTTCACCGGGCTCAGGCTCGGCGAGGTCACGCACCTGTGCATCGAGGACGTCGCAATCTCTGAGCGCAAGGGCCTCGTCAACGTTGGTGGCCAGTGGGCCAAGGGCGGCAAGGCGAGAGTCGTCCCTATCCCGGCGACCGCACGGAAGGTGCTCAGCGACTACCTGGCCGTACGCGGTGACGCGCCGGGCGAACTGTTCATCGGTGAGCGCGGGCCGCTCGGACGGAACGGGATCACGAGAATCGTGACGAAGTACGGCGCCGCAGCTGGCGTGAAGGTCAGCCCTCACACACTGCGCCATTGTTTCGCCTACCA